>CAIYRQ010000089.1 GCA_903928635.1 uncultured beta proteobacterium
GCCCGCTGCGCTGGTGATGCTGCTCAGGCTGGTGACGTTGACGTTGGTGTTGACCAGGTACGCCGTTCCTGCTTCGGTGCTTTGCACCAAGGCGCTGGCCGTGTTCATGAGCGTGGTGCTTGTCACGCTGGCGGTGGGGGCGGTGTTGTCAACCGTGTAACCCGAATAGGTGAGCGCACCTGGCGTGGGTGCCGCGACGGTGCCAAGGCTGGCATCACTGGTCAAGGTGCCGCCGTTGTTGACCGTCAGGTTGGTCAAACTTATCGCTGTGCCATCGCCGCCAGGCACAGTGGCTGTGAAGGTGATGGTGCTGCTGCCGGTCACTTGCGCAGCGGTCGCTACCACGTCTTGGCCGTTGATCTGGAAGTGTGCGGTGAGGGCCTCACTGCTGCTGACAGCCTCGCTCAAGGTCACGGCAATGCGCAAGGTCTCGCCTGCTATGCCCAAGCTCGTTCCGTTGGCGCCTGTGGCGTCAATCACCGTGAAACTTTGAACCGTGGGGTGGGGCGACACAAGCACGAAAGTTTGCGAAGCAGCAAGCCCAGAGCCATCCGTAGCGGTAATGGTGTAACTGCCCGGTGCGGCAGCCACGGTGGGCGTTCCACTGATGACGCCAGTGCTCGGATTGAGCAGCAATCCGCTCGGCAGACTGCCGCTGCTGAGGCTGTACGTTAATGCGTGGTAGCCCGATGCAACCGAAGCCAGGGTGTCCGGGTCGGTGAAGTAGGAACTGGTATCCAGCAAATACGGCGTTCCGACGGCCATATTTTGCGCGGCGATCAAACCGACCGCAGCAGGCGCCTCGTTCTGATCGGTCAGATTGATGCTGAGGGTTCGTGCACTGGAATTGCCCGCCGCGTCGGTGGCCGTAACGGTCACGTTGTAGTTTTGCTTGGCCTCAAAATTGGTCGCACCGTTAAAGCTAAGTGCGCCATTGGCAAGGGTGAAACTTGCTGCATCTATTCCAGCGAGATTGGACCAGACTACGGGCCCGTGGGTGTCGAATCCAGACAACGATATGGAATGCGGCGAGGTATCGGTTGCAGTATTTTCTGCGGTGCTGTAGCTGGTCGTGAGGGACGGCGCAGTGCTGTCTATGACCACTGTGTTACTTGAGGCGGCAGACAGATTGCCCGCGGCGTCGGCCGTGTACAAGCGGTAGCTCCCGTCGCTCAGGCCAGTGGCCAAAAGGTTCGTGTTGGCATTGACTGAACTGACAGCAACGCTGTTCCACAGCCGGTCTGCAGAACCAGTAATGTCTGCCAGGGAATGCACCGTCACAGCGGTGTTAACCAAATAGGCCATGCCTAATTCGCTACTTTGAACAACCGCGCCATGGGCATTGTTCAGAATATCCGCGGTGAGAGCCGCACTGGGCGGCGTGTTGTCCACCGTATAGCCACCGTAGCTGAAAGCGCCCGCATCGGGCGTTGCCATGGGGGCATGACTCGCATCGCTGCGGATGGTGCCGGCGTTATTCACCAGCATACTGGTCAAGCTCACCAGGTTGCCATCGGCACTCGGTACGGTGGCATTGAAGGTGATGGTGTTGGCGTGGCTCACCTGGGCCGCCGTCGCCGTCACGTCTTGGCCGTTTACCAAGAAGTGCGCCGTCAGACCGTTGCTGCTGGACACCGCCTCACTCAGCGTGACAGTGATACTGAGCGCCTCGCCTGCTGTGCCCAATGTCGCTCCGTTGGTGGTATTCGTGTCCACCACCGCGATGCTTTGCACCATGGGCGCGACAACACCAGGAATGACGGTGAACGGCAAGCCTGCCGCAGTAGCACCATCAACCAACACCGACTGAATGCTGGGGTCAAGCGTCCCGGCGCCGCCAATAGCCGAAGCCACGGCGGCCGGCGTGCCATGGTTGGAGTCAACACCAGCTAAAACCGCGAGTAATTTGCCATAAGCGTTGGCCTGAGCATTCGAATGCCCCGCGGCATCGACGGTCGCAATAACCTCGCCGGTCAGCAAGACGTCGCCGCTGCTGCCCAATCCAAGTGCAACTGACACCGCTGTATTGGACACATCAATGGTGGTGGCCAACGATTGCAGCTCCGAATGCGTTGGTGCACCCTGCAGGGACATGTTGACACCGGTCGTGATCGACTGTCCATCCGGCGCGATTTGGAATCCGGCACGCAGTGATGCCAAGGTGGTCAGTGGATTGATGTTGACCAACTGATCCGCCAAACCGCCAATCACGTTGTAGGCGACCATGAGCGGGACTGCCAAATCTTGCGGCGCTTTGGTGACCTCGCTCACGTAGTCAGCGCCGCTGCCTGTATTGACGACCAAAATACCGACAGGGCCGCTGTAGCTGCCGATGCCAAGCCGGTAGTTTCCCGTGGCATCCACACCCGCACTGCTTAACAAATGGCCCGCTGCATCAAAGACTTTGACCAGGAGCTGGTTGCCGGCAATGACAGGACCGGCAACGATGACGCCGTGCAACACAGTTCCTGAAAGCGTCGGAACAATCGGTGGGGTGACAGACACAGTGTCGGCGCCACTCGGCTTTGAAAACGCCGCGCCCGCCCCTAACAAAGCCCCACCCACAGCCACCAGCAAGTCACCGGAAAATGCATGTGGGTCTTTGGTAACTTCGGTGTATTGCACCGCAGTGCTTGCTAATGGCGAAGCATGACTCTCTGCTTGCCCCGTCACGCCCAACTCCTGACCATGGTCAGGCAATGCATTGACTGCACTGCCATCCGTCGGCGCAAAAGGCGCCGACGACGATGACGATGACAGCAAGTCGGCGCCAGGAGCTGCATCCACAGGGTCTGCCGCGACGTAAATACTGCCCGCACTTTGAGGATTAAAAAATTCAGAAATTTCCAACGACGGAACAACCCGATCGTCGACGTGCATTTCCAGCGTACCGCCCTTTCGCAACAGCTGGATTACTTTCCCGCGGATCGTTTTTTGGCCGGTATACAGCACCCCATCGATCACAAGCTGGTACCTGGCACCCTCAGAAGAGCGCAGCTGCAAGGGCGGCACCTGGTCGGTATTTACCAGTACTGGTTGAACAGTCTCTGGGGGACGGGAAGGAATTTTGGAGTTAGACATGCGTAGGCTCATCTATCAAAATTTTAGGGCGGTTGCATCGACACAATTTGGCTCAACCAGAAAAAGGTGGGGGTCACCATTGGAATGAAGCGTTGGGGAAAAAATTAAGGTACCGAACGGAGCAGCAAAGATCTTTCCAAATCATTCAACAATGTGCGCACATTGTTGATTATCGCCATAAATTTATCAATTGACAATGTCTTTTTCGCCCAAATCACAAAATTTGAGATTTTTACTTTTAACCAAGTTTTTTTCAGTTTGCTGTGGCCATAGCGACCGTGGGAACGACGCAGCCAAGCTGCCGTGAAGTCAATCGCGCAGTGCGATAACTGTTTCGCGCAGACTTACCGCCCAGGAACGTCGATCGCGACCGGTGCAATGTTGTGCCGCACCAAATTGCACAACAGCGACCAGATCCTTCGCGCACAAGGTGCGCCAGACCGAACCGACAAGCGTGTCGTCGCCGATAAAGCAAGGCGCATAGCTCGGCAGTGCGGTTCGAGCATTCAAAAATTTCAATCCAATAGGTACTACCGGCACGTCTGTGGCAATCGCAGCTTGAAGCAAATTCGCATGAAAGGGCAAGACCGCACTGCCGTCCCCCGTTGTCCCTTCGGGAAACACCGCAAGAACATCACCTGCGCGCAGGCAATCTGCCATGTGGTGCACCACTCGCAGCGCATCGCGGCGCGATTCGCGGGTGATGTAAAGCGTCCCAGCGGCCGTGGCCAAGGTACCCACGAGGGGCCAATGCGCAATGTCTGCTTTGGAAATAAAACGGCAGTGCCTTGCCGCATGCAAAACCAATATATCCAGCCAGGAGATATGGTTGGACACCAGCAGCACAGGGCCGACCATCGGAACGCTGCCGCGCACTTGCAATTCAACACCAATGCATTCCAGCATGCGGCACGCCCAAGCTTGAACGGCGGCTTCGCGATCGGCGTGCTCCATCACTGGAAAGCGAGCTCGAATGATCCACAGGCCCCGGGCTAAATGCGCCAGCATGCGCAGCAGGCGAACCGGCACCCGAACCAGTGCCCGCATGCTTAATCCGCGATCTGGAATGCCAAGCGGCCGCCCACCAAGGTGGCACGCACACGGCCGGGCAGCTCATAACCAGCAAACGGGGTGTGCTTGCTTTGGCTACGCAGTGCAGCGCTTTGCACTTGCCAGGTGGCATGAGGATCCACAATGCAAATATCGGCCACACCGCCAAGCTGCAAACGACCCAAGCTATCCGCAGCGCTGCCCGCCGAACTTCCCAGCACGGCGGCGCTGCGATGGGTCACACAAGCAATTGCACGGTCCACTGGGGCTTTGTCGTCCTGCGCCCATTTGAGCGCCAAGCTCAGCAGCAACTCCAGCCCAGTCGCCCCCGGCTCGCTCTCGGCAAACGGCAGGTCTTTTTCATCGGCACCCACGGGGGTGTGGTCGGAGACGAGCGCGTCGACCGTACCGTCAGCCAATGCAGCGCGCAAAGCCGCGCGGTCGGCTTGCTGGCGCAGAGGCGGAGTGAGGCGGGTGCGGCTGTCGAAATAGCCAATATCGAGGTCGGTGAGGTGCAAGGAATTGATACTCACGTCGCAAGTGATTGGTAAACCTTGCGCTTTGGCCTGGCGCACCAGTTCCACACCAGCGGCGCTGCTGATGCGGCACAGGTGCACGCGCGCACCGGTGGAACGCACCAACTCAAAAATCGTGTGCAGGGCAATGGTCTCAGCAATCACCGGCACGCCGCTCAAGCCCATGCGCGTGGCCAAGGGACCGCTCGCAGCCACGCCTTTGCCCAGATAGAGTTCCTGCGGACGCAGCCACACAGTGTAGCCAAAGGAGCGTGCATATTGAAACGCCCGCTGCATCACCTGCGTATTGGCCAATGGCACTTCGGCCTGGCCAAAGCCCACGCAACCGGCTTCGGTCAGCTGCAGCATTTCGGTGAGCACTTCGCCCTGCAAGCCCCGGGTGAGCGCACCCAGCGGCAGTACACGGGCCTGGTGCAAATTCTCCGCGCGAAATCGCAGCATTTCGACCAGGCCGGGTTCGTCCAGCACGGGGTCGGTGTCGGGTGGGCACACCAGGCTGGTAACTCCACCCGCCACGGCAGCGGCCAATTCCGATGCCAGCATGCCCTCGTGCTCATGGCCCGGCTCGCGCAGGCGCGCCGCCAGGTCTACCAGGCCCGGGATGACCAAGCAACCGGTCGCGTCGATGGTCTGTGCAGGCGCAAAGTCCGCGGGCGCTGCGCCCAAGGCAACAACACGTCCCGCCGCGATAGCCACGTCAGCCACCGCATCGAAGCCGCTGGCGGGGTCGATGACACGACCGTTTTGAATAAGGTATTTCATGGCCTGCTTCCTTTACGCTTCATTGCCCGCCACGATGCCCATCACCGCCATGCGCACCGCGATGCCAAAGGTCACCTGCGGCAAGATTACGCTTTGCTGTCCGTCCACCACCGCAGAGTCAATTTCCACGCCGCGGTTGATGGGCCCCGGGTGCATCACGATGGCATCGCTCTTGGCAAGCTGCAGTTTTTCAGGGGTCAGGCCAAAGCTCTTGAAATACTCCTGGCTCGACGGCAGCAAGGCGCCATTCATGCGCTCGTTTTGCAGGCGCAGCATGATCACCACATCGCAGTCCTTGATACCTTCTTCGAGCGTGTTGCACACCCGCACGCCCATGGCCGCCATGTCGCCGGGCACCAGGGTGCGCGGCCCCACCACCCGCACTTCGGCGCAGCCCAAAGTGGTCAGGGCATGGATGTCCGAGCGCGCCACCCGTGAGTGCAACACATCGCCCACGATGGCCACCGTGAGGTTGGCAAAGTCTTTTTTGTAGTGGCGGATGGTGTACATGTCCAGCAGGCCCTGGGTCGGATGGGCATGGCGGCCGTCCCCGGCGTTGACCACATGCACATGCGGCGCCACATGCTGGGCAATCAAGTAAGGCGCGCCTGACTCGCTATGGCGCACCACAAAAATATCGGCCGCCATGGCACTCAGGTTGGCAATGGTGTCGAGCAGCGACTCGCCCTTTGACGCGCTGGAGCGGGCAATGTCCAGGTTGATCACATCGGCCGACAGACGCGTGGCCGCAATGTCAAAGGTAGTGCGGGTACGGGTGCTGTTTTCAAAAAACAGGTTGAACACGCTTTTGCCGCGCAGCAGCGGCACCTTTTTTACTTCGCGGTCGCTCACCGACACAAATTGCGAAGCCGTATCCAGAATGTGGGTGAGCATGTCTTTGGACAGGCCCTCGGTACTCAAGAGGTGGATGAGTTCGCCGTGCTTGTTGAGCTGGGGGTTGCGTCGGCCGAGCATGTTCAGGCACCTTTCACGTCAAAACTAAAGCCACCGTTGGCCTCACGCGCCAAGGCCAGCGATTGGGTGGGCTCCAGGCTCACCCTTGCGGCAGCAAAGTCGGCTTGGATAGGCAACTCCCGCCCACCCCGGTCCACCAGCACGGCGAGCTTCACGCTGGCCGGGCGGCCGTAGTCAAACAACTCGTTCATGACCGCGCGGATGGTGCGTCCCGTGAACAGCACGTCATCCAAGACCACGATGTGCGCGCCCTGCACCGCAAAGGGCAGCTTGGTTTGCCCGCCTGCCGCCAGGCCGCGCTTGGCAAAGTCGTCGCGGTGCATGCTGGACGAAATCGTGCCGTAGCTGCCGCCCAAGCCCATGTCTTTGTGCAGCCGCTCTACCAGCCAGGCACCGCCGGACGTGATGCCCACCAGGTGCGAATCCGGCCCGCACAAACCCCGCACGCCGCGCAGGAGTTCGAGGTACAGACTTTCGGCGTCTAAGACCAGGTTCATGGTGGCAGGTTCCTCAAAAATTGTTCCAGGATGATGCAGGCCGACGCCGCATCGGCATCTTTGGCACCCATTGATAGCGCCTCGGTGGTGCTGTAGCGCTCATCCACTTCAAACACGGGCAGGCCAAAGCGGCCCCGCAACTGACGGCCAAACTTCTGCGCGCGCAGCGTGTTTTCGTGGGGTGTACCGTCCGGATGGTAGGGCACACCAATCACCAGCGCGTCAGGCTGCCAGTCTTTGAGGCGCTGCGCGATCTGCGCAAAACGCGCGTCGCCAATCGCCGTGATGGTGGTTTGGGGCTGCGCCGTGCCCAACATCCGGTTGCCAACCGCGACACCGGTGCGCTTGGTGCCAAAGTCAAAGGCCATGAAGGTGGAGGCGTTTGCCGCGCTCATGCACTGCCCGCGTGGGGAGAAATCATCCAGGCCTGCAGGCCCAAAAGCGCCAGCGCCTGGTCGTAGCGCTGAGCCACGGGCGTATCGAAAATGATGCTGCTTTGGGCGTCCACCGTCAGCCAGCTGTTGTCTTTGAGTTCGTTCTCCAACTGGCCTTCGCCCCAGGCGGAATATCCCAGCGACACCAGCACTTTGCGTGGCCCGGCGCCCGCGGCAATCGCTTCCAGCACATCGCGCGAGGTGGTCATCTCCAAGCCGCCGGGGATGACCATGGTGGAGGCGTACAACGATTCTTTGGGGCCCTCGGTGTCGGCAAACACCGGCTCGTGGAGCACAAAGCCACGTTCTTCATGTACCGGACCGCCTTGGAACACGGCTTGTTTGGCAAGGTCCGGACGCTGCAAACGCAAGTCGACTTTGCCGAACAGTGCATCCATTTTGAGCTCAGCCGGCTTGTTGATGATCAGCCCCAAGGCACCTCGCGGACTGTGCTCGCACACATAGACCACACTCTTGGTGAACATGGCGTCCTCCAAACCTGGCATTGCAATCAAAAAATGGTGCGTCAGGTTGGTGGGTGCAGAATCGCCAGTCATCTTTTGATTTTAACGGCAGGCATGCAACCCATTTACCCCACTGGACTGGTCTGGTTCCGGCGCGACTTGCGCACCACCGACCACCCCGCGCTCGCGCTCGCCTTGCAAAGCTGCGCCCAAGTGCATTGCGTGTTTGTGTTTGACCGCAGCATCCTGGACGCTCTGCCCCGCCAGGACCGGCGGGTGGAGTTCATCCAGGCCAGCGTGGCCGAGTTGGATGCGGATCTGCGCAAACTTTCGGGAAAGCAGGACGGTGGCCTGATCGTGACCCACGCGGTCGCCGCGGACGAGATCCCCCGCCTGGCCGCAGCCTTGCAGGCTGATGCGGTATTTGCTGCCCACGACTACGAGCCCCAGGCTCTGGAGCGAGACGCCACCGTTCAAGCCGCTCTGGCCGCCCAAGGCCGGGCGTGGGTGGGAGTCAAAGACCACGTGATTTTTGAACGTCGCGAGGTGCTCACCCAAACCGGCAAGCCCTACGGCGTGTTCACCCCCTATTTGCGCGCCTGGCTGGCCCGCATGGGAAGCGAGGGCCCGGCGCGGCACGACAGCCATGCCCACAGCGAGCGCCTGGCAGCGCGCCCCCACCCTTGGAATATTCCAGTTCCCGCACTGGCTGAACTGGGCTTTGAGTCGACCAATATGCGCGCTCTGGGCATTCAGCCGGGCGCCTCGGGCGCCCAGGCCATGCTGCAAGACTTTCTGCCGCGCATGGACGCGTACGACGAAACGCGCAACTTCCCGTCCGTCAAAGGTCCCAGCTATCTGGGCGTGCATTTGCGTTTTGGCACGGTGTCTATCCGCCAACTGGTGCAACTCGCCCTGCCCCGCCAGCTGGACGGCAGCCAAGGCGCCAGCGTGTGGCTGGCCGAGCTGGGTTGGCGGGACTTTTACTTTCAAATTCTGGCCAACTTTCCGCAGGTGGCCACCGGCGCTTTCAAGCCCGAATACAACGCGATTGAATGGGAACAAGGCCCTGTTGCTCAGGAGCGGTACGCAGCCTGGTGCGAGGGGCGCACCGGCTATCCGCTGGTGGATGCGGCCATGGCCCAGCTCAACCAAAGCGGCTACATGCACAACCGCCTGCGCATGGTGGCGGGCAGCTTTCTGGTCAAACACCTGGGACTGGATTGGCGCTGGGGCGAGGCCTATTTCGCGCGGCACCTGAACGACTTTGATCTCTCGGCCAACAACGGTGGCTGGCAGTGGGTGGCATCCAGTGGATGCGACGCGCAACCGTACTTTCGCATCTTCAACCCCGTCACCCAAAGCGAGCGCTTTGATGCGTCCGGAAAATTCATCAAGCGCTACCTGCCTGCACTGGCGGGTTTAGACGCCAAGAGCATCCACGCGCCTTGGCTTGCCAAGCCCTTGGCCTTGCAGGCGGCAGGTGTGGTGTTGGGACGGGACTGCCCCGAGCCGGTGGTGGACCACGCCAGTGCGCGCGCGCGCACTTTGCTGCGCTACGGCGTGGTGAAAAACTAGATCTGCACCAGCTCGAAGTCTTCTTTGCGGGCGCCGCACTCGGGGCACACCCAGTTCATGGGCACGTCGGCCCACAGGGTGCCAGGTGCAATTCCGTCGTCCGGGGCGCCCAAGGCTTCGTCATAAATCCAGCCGCAAATCAGGCACATCCACGTTTTGGTATCAGTCACAGCGTCACAAACCTTAAGAATAGAATGATCTGATTGTAATAAGCACGCTCCAGCGCACTGTTTGGACGTCAGCTTTGGGTTAAGGTTTGTGTCGCGTCTATTTTTCTGCCAAAACCATGAAAAGCCCTAAAAACGAATTCTCGCCCCCCTCGGTGATCGAAGTGCTGGAAGAGTTCGATGACGATGCAATGGACGGCCCCATGGCCAGCGTCATGGTGTTTAACGCCAACGACGCCAGCGGCGCAGGCGGGCTCGCAGCGGATGCGGTGGCCCTGGCCTCCGTAGGCGTGCACTCCATGCCGGTGGTGACAGGCGCTTATGTGCGCGACACCAGCGAAATCGTCGACCACTTTGCGTTTGATGACGAAGCCGTCACCGGCCAGGCCAGCACGATTTTGGAAGACGTGCCGCCCGATGTGTTCAAGATCGGTTTTGTCGGCAACCCGCACAACCTCAGCGCCATAGCCTCGATGCTGTCCGACTGGGCCGATGTGCCGGTGGTGACTTACATGCCCGACTTGTCGTGGTGGCAAGACGACCAGATCGACCAGTACCTGGATGCCTGCGCCGAAATCATGTTGCCTCAGACCACGGTGCTGGTGGGCAACCACAGCACCCTGGCGCGCTGGCTGCTGCCTGACTGGGACCAGGAACAGGCCCCTAGCGCGCTGGACTTGGCCATCGCCGCACAAGAATTTGGCGTGCCCTACACGCTGGTCACCGGCATCAACCTGCCCGACCAGTTCATCGACAACGTGCTGTGCTCGGCCACCGACGTGCTGTGCCACGAAAAGTTTGAGCGCCTGGAGGCCACCTTTGTGGGTGCTGGCGACACCTTGTCGGCCACGCTGGCCGCGCTGATTGCCGCTGGCACCGAACTCACCGAAGCGGTGACCGAGGCGCTGAGCTACCTGGACCGCAGCCTGGAAGGCGGCTTTCGCCCCGGCATGGGCCATGTGCAGCCCGACCGCCTGTTTTGGGCGCACCCGGAAGGCGACGACGCCGACTTTGAAGAATCCGACGACACTTTTCCCTTTGACATCAGCCCCCATGAAACCCGCCACTGACCGCAACCTCGAACTCTTTACCCGCGCCGCATCCGTCATTCCCGGTGGCGTCAATTCACCGGTACGCGCCTTCAAGGCTGTCGGCGGCACCCCCCGCTTCATCAGCCGCGCCCAAGGTGCCTATATGTGGGACGCCAACGGACAGCGCTACACCGACTACATCGGCTCCTGGGGCCCGATGATCTTGGGCCACGGCCACCCTGCGGTGGTGGAGGCGGTGCAAAAAGCACTGACCGAAGGTTTCTCCTTTGGCGCACCCACCGAGCGCGAAGTGGAACTGGCCGAAGAGATCTTGAAACACATGCCCAGCATGGACATGGTGCGCCTGGTCAGCTCCGGTACCGAAGCGGCGATGAGCGCCATCCGCCTGGCCCGCGGTGCTACCGGGCGCAGCAAACTCATCAAGTTCGAAGGCTGCTACCACGGCCACGCAGACGCGCTCCTGGTCAAAGCCGGTTCCGGCCTGGCCACTTTTGGCAACCCCACCAGCGCCGGTGTGCCACCGGAAGTGGTGCAGCACACGCTGGTGCTGGAGTTCAATAACCTGACGCAGTTGGAAGAAGCCTTCGCGCTGCACGGCAAAGAGCTCGCATGTTTGATGATTGAGCCGATTGCCGGCAATATGAACTTTGTGCGCACCGCCACCCCATTCATGCGCCGCGCGCGTGAGTTGTGCACCGAGTACGGCGCGCTGCTAATCCTTGACGAGGTCATGACCGGTTTTCGCGTGGCTCTGGGCGGCGCGCAAAGCGTCTATGCCCAGCAAATCCCTGGCTTTGCACCCGACATCACCGTCATGGGCAAGGTCATCGGCGGCGGCATGCCGCTGGCTGCCTTTGGTGCCAAACGCGCCATCATGGAACACATGGCGCCCTTGGGCGCGGTCTACCAGGCCGGCACCCTGTCAGGCAACCCGATTGCCACGGCCTGCGGACTGGCGACGCTGCGCGAGATCAGCCAACCCGGCTTCTACGACAATCTGGCCACGCGCACCCAGGCGCTGGTCTCCGGTCTGAAAGGCGCTGCCGACAAAGCGGGCGTGCCATTCAGCGGCGACAGCCAAGGCGGCATGTTCGGCTTCTTTTTGTTCCCCGAGCTGCCGCAAAACTACGCCAAGGTGATGACCACCGACGCCAAGCGCTTCAACACGTTGTTCCACGGCATGCTGGACCGCGGTGTGTACTTTGCGCCTGCGCTGTACGAAGCTGGCTTTGTGAGTGCAGCGCACACCGACGAGGACATCGCCCACACCGTGGCAGCGGCGGCAGAAATCTTTGCCACCCTGTAAGGTAGGCCACCCGCGTGGCCCGGGTGGCGCTTATTGCGCGGGGTCGCGCAGCTCCCAGCGGATCGCGTCGATGGCTTTGAGCAGCTCGGGCGAGAGCTCGGTGCCGTAGGCATTGATGTCCTCGTCCAACTGCGCCTGGCTGGTCACGCCGATGATGGTGCTGGCGACCTGCCACTTGGTGTAGCAAAAGGCCAATGCCAACTGGGTAGGCGTCATTCCGTGTTCCTTGGCCAACGCGTTGTAGCGGCGTGCCGCCACCAGGGCGTCGGGGCGGCCCCAACGCTGTTTGCGGGTGGACTCAAACATGGTCAAGCGGCCGTTGGCGGGCGCATCGGGCCCGGTCAATCCAGACTGGTCGTATTTGCCGGTCAGCAAACCAAAGGCCAGCGGCGAATAGGCCAGCAGCGAGACCTTGAGGTGGTGCATGGACTCGTCCATGCCGTTTTCATGCGTGCGGTTGAGCAAACCGTAGGCGTTTTGCACCGTGGCCACGCGCGGCAAACCATGCTGCTCGGCCAGGCGCACAAACTCGGCGACGCCATAAGGCGTTTCATTGGACAAGCCCACTGCGCGAATCTTGCCTGCCTTGACCAAATCGCCCAGCGCCTGCAACTGCGCGTGGATGGAGGTGACTTCGCGGTCTTTGGTGGGATCAAAATAAATGCTGCCAAACATCGGCACATTGCGGGTGGGCCAGTGCAGCTGGTAGAGGTCAATCACATCGGTTTGCAGACGGCGCAAGCTGTCGTCGCAGGCCGTTTTGATGTCTGCCGGCGTGACGTCCATGGCGCCGCCCCGAATCCAGGGCATGCCACGCGACGGACCGCAGACCTTGGTGGCCAAGGTCACTTTGCTGCGCAGCTGGGGGTTTTTGGCAAACCATCGACCCACAATCGCCTCCGTCACCTGGAAGGTTTCCGGGCGCGGTGGCACGGCGTACAGCTCTGCCGTGTCCCAAAACGTGACGCCGCGCTCCACAGCGTGGCTCAAGATGGCGTGGCTGCTGGCCTCGTCCACTTGCTCGCCAAAGGTCATGGTGCCCAGGCAAATAGGGGTAACGTGCAAGTCGCTGGTGCCGAGTTGGATGGTTTTCATGGTGCTTAAAGGTGGGGTGCCAAGGGTTGATGCGAAAAGCCGGACTTTAAACCGGCTTGTGGTTTGCCGCTGGCACCTGCGCGGCACGCTGCTCTTCCTGCAGGCGCAGCACGCGGCGCTGCACTTTGCCCGTGGTGGTCATAGGCAGAGCGTCAACAAACTCAATTTCTTTGGGGTATTCATAGGGCGCCAGCAAGCCCTTGACGTGGGACTGGAGTTGCACGGTCACCTCGGCCTGAAACGCCGCCACGCCTCGCGCACCCCGTGCTTGCTGTGCTGCCAGCGCTTGCGGTGCGAGCACCACATAAGCCTTTACCAAGGCCCCGCGGTCGGGGTCGGGTTTGGGCACGACTGCCGCGTTGGCCACCGCCGGGTGCTTGACGAGGCAGTTTTCAATCTCGCCGGGCCCGATGCGGTAGCCCGCGGACTTGAACACATCGTCGCTGCGACCCTGGTACCACAGGTAGCCCTGGGCGTCGCGCACCGCCAGGTCCCCGGTGCGGCACCAGTCACCCGTGAACTTGGCCTGGGTGGCGGCCTCATTCTTCCAGTAGCCCAAGAAAAAGATCGGGTCGGGATGGCCATGCACGTCCAAGCGGTGCAGCGCCACGTCACCCGGCTCACCCACCGGGCATTCCCGGCCCGCCTCGTCAATCACCGCCACCCGGTGACCGGGATAGCCCATGCCCATGCTGCCAGGCTTGGGCGGCCAAAACGCGCTGGAATTGCCGACGATGTAGTTGATCTCGGTTTGCCCGAACATCTCGTTCACCGTCACCCCGAGCTGCTGCTGGCAGTAGGCAAACACCGCGTCGCCCACCGCCTCGCCCGCGCTCATGATGGCTTGCAGGCGCAGTCCAAACTCCTGGCGCACTGTGCGCCGGGGGCTACCGGTGTAGGCCTTCATCATGGCTTTGAGCGCAGTGGGGAACAAAAAGGTGTGTGTCACGCCACAGTCGCTCATCAGCGAAAAAGCAGCTTCCGGGCTGAAACGTCCTTCAAAAGCAACTATCTCGCGGCCAAAATACAAAGTTGGCAGCAAAGCGTCCATCAGCCCGCCGGTCCAGGCCCAGTCCGCGGGGCTCCAAAACACGGCCTGCGAGCCCGTGGGCAGCGCAGACGGCGCGGCCTGAGCGCTGTGCGCGTCAAAGCCAAACCAGTTTTGGCTGCAGACAAAGCCAGTCAAGTTGCCGATCAGCGCCCGGTGCGGAATCAGCGCACCCTTGGGGTTGCCCGTAGTGCCGCTGGTGTAAATCAGCACCGCAGGGTCTTCGGCCATGGTGCTCACCGGCTTGAAACCGGGTTTGGCACGCGCCAAGGCTTGCTCAAAGTCCCACTCTGCAAACCCAGAGGATGGCTTGGCTGCCGCGTCCCCCGAACGGTTCGCGTGCGCCACCACCACGTGGCGCAGCAAGGGGCACTCTGCCCCGGTGGCGCGCAAACCCTCCAGCGCGCTGGCATGGCAAATGGCCAGGGCCGCGTCGCTGTCCTGCAGACGAAACGCCAGTGCCTCGGGCCCGAACAGCATGGACAGCGGAACTGCGACCGCGCCCATTTGCAGGACCGCGATGTAGGCCACCGCCGTCTCAAAGCACTGGGGCATGACGATAGCCACCCGATCACCCCGGCGCACGCCGTGGCCCGCAAGCACCTGCGACAAGCGGTTGGCTTGGGCCTGTAAGTGCGCGTAGCTGTGCTGAACCTCGCTGCCCCGGCGGCCTTGGCTGCCCAGGCTGTAGACCCGCACCGCCACGCGCTGATTTGCGTCTGGCGCCTGCGCCCAGCGCCCACAGCACCAGTGCGCCATGTTGAAACGTTTTGGAACCTGCCAGCCAAATTGCCGGTGCAGCTGGGCGTAGCCCTCAGGCAATCCGGTGGCGGTTGGGGCGGCTGTGTCCCGATTCGGACTGCGGCGCGTCGTGGAGGAGGTGCGTCTCTTTATCATTGGCGCAATGTACCAAGTTCAAAGAATCCACCACAGCGAATTCGTTCCCATCCGCAATTTGCGCTACCACGTGCAAACCTGGGGTACGCCCTCCCCTGACAAAACGCCGCTGGTCCTGGTCCACGGTTGGATGGATGTTGCGGCGTCTTACCAATTCGTCGTCGATGCCCTGAGCCACGACCACTACGTGATTGCGCCGGATTGGCGCGGTTACGGCAAGACATCGTCTGGCGGTGCCGACAACTTCTGGTTTCCGGACTACATGGCCGACCTGGACTTTTTGCTGGACCATTACGCCCCCGACCAGCAGGTCAATTTGGTCGGCCACAGCATGGGCGGCAATGTGGTGATGCATTACGCCGGTGTCCGGCCCGAGCGCATCCGCCGCCTGGTCAATTTGGAGGGCTTTGGCATGCCCGTCACCCAGCCCGACCAGGCGCCGGGTCGCTATGCCAAGTGGATGGACGAGCTCAAGAAACTGCACCGGGGTGAGCTGGATTTGCGGCCTTACGACGCCTCCAGCGGCGTGGCACGCCGCCTGATGAAGACCAACCCCCGCCTGAGTGCGGACAAAGCGCAATGGCTGGCAACCCACTGGGCAGCCGAAAACCCGCAGGGCCAGTGGAGTATCCAAGGCGAAGCCGGACACAAACTGGTCAACGCCAACCTCTACCGGGTCGAAGAAGTGCAGGCGCTGTACCGCTGCCTCTCCATGCCGGTACTGGCGGTGGAAGCATCCGACAACAGCCTGGGTATGTGGTGGAAAGGCGCGTTTACCTTGGAGGAGTACCACGAGCGCATTCGCGCAGTGCCCCATCTGGAAATCGCCCGCATCGAGGATGCCGGGCACATGATGCACCACGACCAGCCTGAAGTGCTGGCGGCGCTGATTGAGCGCTTTATTGCCTAGATGACAAAGTCGTCATGGGGTGGCGCACATGGGGCGTGAGAAAATGCGGGTCAATCACCTATTACCGCAGGATCTCTCATGGAAGCAGAACGCATCAACCTCATTGGCACGCAACTCACCGACTTGAGCGCTCGCACCGCCGAGCTTCGGGGGTATCTTTGACTACGCTGCCAAGTCTGAGCGCCTGCGCACCGTCAATGCGTCCCTAGAAGACCCCACCGTCTGGAACGACCCCAAACGCGCCCAGGAGCTGGGCAAAGAGAAAAAAGCCCTGGAAGGGGTGGTCGTCACCCTCGATGAGTTGGACCGCGAACTGGCCGACAACACCGAGCTGTTTGAGATGTCCAAAGAGGACGGCGACGAAGCCGGTCTGATGACCATCGAGGCCGAAGCCGCCACCCTGGCCACCACCATTGAAGGCCTGGAATTCCGCCGGATGTTCAACAACCCGGCCGACCCCTTGAATTGCTTCCTGGACATCCAGGCCGGCGCCGGTGGCACCGAGGCCTGCGACTGGGCCAGCATGCTGCTGCGCCAGTACCTGCGCTACGCCGAGCGCAAAGGCTTTGCCACCACGGTGGAAGACGAAACCAGTGGCGATATTGCCGGCATCAAGGGCGCGACCATCAAAATTGAAGGCGAATACGCCTTTGGCCTGCTGCGCACCGAAACCGGAGTTCACCGCCTGGTGCGCAAATCGCCTTTTGACAGCTCGGGCGGTCGCCACACCAGCTTTGCCAGCGTGTTTGTCTATCCCGAAATTGACGACTCGATTGAGATCGACATCAACCCCTCCGACGTGCGGGTGGACACTTTCCGCGCCAGCGGCGCGGGTGGCCAGCACATCAACAAGACCGACTCAGCGGTACGCTTGACGCACATTCCCACCGGCATCGTGGTGCAGTGCCAGGACGGACGCAGCCAGCACAGCAACCGCGACGTGGCCTGGAAGCGCCTGCGCAGCCGCTTGTACGACTTTGAACTGCGCAAGCAACAAGAGGCCCAGCAAAAGCTCGAAGACACCAAAACCGATGTGGGCTGGGGTCACCAGATTCGCAGCTATGTGCTGGACAACAGCCGCATCAAAGACCTGCGCACCAACTACGAAACGTCGGCCACCCAAAAAGTGCTGGACGGCGATTTAGACCCGTTTATTCAAGCCTCGCTCAAGCAAGGCGTGTAACACAAGAGGGCCACAATGGCCCCAAGACCCAGGAGAGTGAACCCATGTATTCCCTTCGCGACGGACAAGCCCCCGCCACCACGGTGCACCGGGGGGACTACGCGCCCCCGGCGTTCTGGATTGACACGGTTGATTTGACCTTTGATCTGGACCCGGCCAAGACCCGGGTGCTGAACAAAATGACACTGCGTCGCAACCCGGACGTGCCAGCGCAAGCCTTGCGTTTGGACGGCGAAGAGCTCAACCTGGCCCGTGTGCTGGTCAACGGCCAAGGCACCTCGTTCAAGATGGACGGCGACAAGCTGGTGCTTGAAAACCTGCCGGAGGGCACCGAGCCTTTTGCGCTGGAAATTTTCACCACCTGCGCCCCCGCAAAGAACACCAAGCTGATGGGCCTCTACGTCAGCAATGAATCGTTTTTCACCCAGTGCGAGGCCGAAGGCTTTCGCCGCATCACCTACTACCTGGACCGTCCCGATGTGATGGCCAGCTTTACCGTCACCCTGCGGGCAGACAAGGCGGCGTACCCGGTGCTGCTGTCCAACGGCAACCTGGTGAGCCAGGGCGACCTGCCCGAAGGCCGGCATTTTGCGCAGTGGGTGGACCCGCACAAAAAACCCGCCTATTTGTTTGCCCTGGTGGCGGGCCAGTTGGTGTGCCGCGAGCAGCGCATCCGCTCGTTGGCGGGCAAAGACCATTTGCTGCAGGTCTATGTGCGCCCCGGCGATTTGGACAAGACTGAGCACGCCATGAATTCGCTCATGGCCTCGGTGGCCTGGGACGAAACCCGCTTTGGCCTGCCGCTGGACCTGGAGCGCTTTATGGTGGTGGCCACCAGCGACTTCAACATGGGCGCCATGGAAAACAAGGGCCTCAACATTTTCAACACCAAGTACGTGCTGGCCAACCCCGCCACCGCCACGGACGTGGACTACGCCAACATCGAGAGCGTGGTCGGCCACGAGTACTTTCACAACTGGACTGGCAACCGCATCACCTGCCGCGACTGGTTTCAGCTCAGCTTGAAAGAGGGCCTGACCGTGTTCCGCGACCAGGAGTTCAGCCAGGACCTGTGCGCTGACCCGTCGGCCCGCGCAGTGAAACGCATCGAAGACGTGCGTGTACTGCGCACCGCCCAGTTCCCGGAGGACGCAGGCCCCATGGCCCACCCGGTGCGCCCCGACAGCTATGTGGAAATCAACAACTTCTACACCGTCACCATTTACGAAAAAGGCGCCGAAGTCGTGCGCATGATGCAAACGCTGGCAGCGCAAGGTGCTGAGACTTCGGGTCGCGCAGGCTTTGCGCGCGGCATGAAGCTGTATTTCGAACGCTTTGACGGCCAGGCCGTGACCTGCGACGACTTTGCCCAGTCCATTGCCGACGCCAACCCCGACTCGCAGTTGGCAGCCCTTTTGCCCCAGTTCAAACGTTGGTACAGCCAGGCCGGCACGCCGCACCTAACCGCCAGCGGCCACTACAACGCCGCAGCGCAGACCTACACCCTCACGCTGATGCAAAACTGCGCGCCCACACCGGGCCAGCCACCCAAGGCTCCGTTTGTGATTCCGGTGCAACTGGGTCTGGTGGGCTTGCACAGCGGCGCTGCCCTGCCCTTGCAAACGGCACCTGATGCTAATGGCAGCCTCAACCACCTGCTGGTGATGAGCGAGCAAAACCAGTCCATCACGTTCTACCAAGTGGCCGAAGAGCCGGTGCCGTCCATCCTGCGCGGCTTCTCTGCGCCTGTGGTGCTGGACTTTGAGTACACCGATGCGCAACTGCTGGCCCTGCTGGCGCATGACAGCGACGCCTTCAACCGCTGGGAAGCCGGTCAACGCTTGATGCTGCGCTGCGCGCTCAGCGCTATCGCGTCTGACAAGCCTCTGCAACAGCTGCTGGACGCCACGCTCATTGAAGCCCTGCGCGCCGTGCTGTGCCACCCGGCGCTGGACGCGGCGTTCAAAGAGCTGGTGCTCACCCTGCCGTCTGAGACCTATATCGCCGAGCAATTGGCGAAGGTGGACCCCCAGCGCATCCACGCGGTGCGCGAAGCCATGCGCGAGCAGCTCGCCACCGCCTTGTTTGCCGACTGGGAATGGGCCTACGCCGCGCACCAGGACAGCGGCGGCTTTCAGCCCGATGCCACCTCGGCCGGGCGCCGTGCCCTCTCGGGCCAGGCACTGGCCTATTTGTGCTTGGCGGCCAACGCCTCGGGCGATCTGGTGTGGCCGGGCAAGGCGCTGCAGCGCTTTAAAGACGCCGGCAATATGACCGACCGCGCCAACGCCCTGCAAGCCCTGATCGGCAGCGGCCAGCCGCTGGCGGCACGGGCGCTGGAGTTGTTCCACGCCCAGTTCAAAAACGAGCCACTGGTGATCGACAAATGGTTTGCCATGCAAGCCAGCGCCTGCGACCGCGGCGGCCATGTGCTGCGCGAAGTGCGCCAGCTGATGGAGCACCCCGACTTCACCCTGCGCAATCCCAACCGCGCACGCAGTGTGATCTTTAGCTACTGCAGCGCCAACCCGGGCGCCTTCCACCGCAACGACGCGGCGGGCTATGTGTTCTGGAGCCAGCAAGTGATTGCGCTGGACGCCATCAACCCCCAGGTCGCAGCCCGCCTGGCACGCGCGCTGGACCGCTGGAAGCGCCTCATTGAGCCCTACCGCAGCGGCGCGCGGGAGGCGCTGCAACGCGTGGCCGCCAAAGCCGACTTGAGCAACGATGTGCGCGAGGTCATTGACCACGCGCTGGCCGACTAATCCCCACCGGAGACACGCCATGGCAAACAACATTTCTTTAACCCGCTATCTGGTAGAGCAACAGCGCGTGGATGGCAGCATTCCGTCGCAGCTGCGATTGCTGATCGAAGTGGTGGCGCGCGCTTGCAAAAGCATCAGCCACGCGGTCAACAAAGGCGCGCTGGGTGGTGTGCTGGGCGCGGCGCAAACCGAAAACGTGCAAGGCGAAATTCAGAAGAAGCTCGACATCATCGCCAACGAAGTCCTGATTGAAGCCAACGAATGGGGCGGCCACCTGGCAGCCATGGCCAGCGAAGAGATGGAAGACATTTATGTCGTGCCCAACCGCTACCCGCAGGGCGAATATTTGCTGCTGTTTGATCCTTTGGACGGCTCCAGCAACATTGATGTCAACGTGAGCATTGGCACAATTTTTAGCGTGCTGCGCAAGCCCGAGGGCGCGGCCGTGAGCGAGGCCGACTTTTTGCAAAGCGGCAGCCAGCAGGTGGCGGCGGGCTACTGCGTTTATGGCCCGCAAACCACCTTGGTACTCACCGTTGGGCGCGGCGTGGCCATGTTCACACTGGACCGTGAGCAAGGCTCATTTGTGCTGACGCAAGAGCACGTGACCGTGCCGGAAGACACGCAAGAATTTGCCATCAACATGAGCAATATGCGCCACTGGGACGCGCCCACGCGCCGCTACATCGACGAATGCCTGCAAGGTGCTGACGGTGTGCGTGGCAAGAACTTCAATATGCGCTGGATTGCCAGCATGGTGGCCGATGTGCACCGCATCTTGACGCGTGGTGGCGTGTTTATGTACCCCTGGGACAAGCGCGAACCCAACAAGCCCGGCAAGCTGCGCCTGATGTACGAGGCCAACCCCATGTCGTGGTTGATTGAGCAAGCCGGTGGCGCATCCACCAACGGCCACCAGCGCATCATGGACATTGCGCCTGCGCAATTGCACCAGCGCGTGAGCGTGGTGCTGGGCTCGAAAAACGAGGTGGAGCGCCTGACCCGCTACTACGGCGAACACAGCGCGCAGCCATGAAAGCCGCGAGCGCCCACTGGCTATAATTCCAGCGGTGCGCCGGTGTAGCTCAGTCGGTAGAGCAGCTCATTCGTAATGAGAAGGTCGGGTGTTCGATTCATCTCTCCGGCACCACATTTCAACAACCCGAATTGCTCGGGTTTTCTGCCTATTGCCCCCCGGCAACCAAAGCAAAGTCGCAATCGTGCAAGTAGATTGCCCCTGAACTTCTCTCAATCAAGCAGCTAAGCGGTACGAGGCATCTCTCAATGACCGTAGTTTTATATGCTCGCAAAATCCCGGCACCAGAGTCAATTCGAGTACAACGCGGTATGTGAATGCGAGACATCCCCAAGTGCATTGAGCTGAACCCTCTGCCCCCCACAATACAAATCGAAACAGGAATAACCATGACCAGCATTCAACAACGCGCCGCTCTGCAACGCCAAATCTGGGCTATTGCCAATGATGTCCGCGGCGCGGTCGATGGCTGGGACTTCAAACAATATGTACTCGGCACACTTTTCTATCGTTTCATCAGCGAAAACTTTGCCAGCTACATCGAGGGCGGTGACGACGGGGTCCGCTACTCAGAGCTACCCGATAGCGTCATTACCGCGGAAATTAAAGACGATGCCATCAAGACCAAGGGCTACTTCATTTACCCAAGCCAACTTTTTTCGAAAGTAGCGACCGGCGCCAACACCAACGAGCGCCTGAATACCGATTTGGCAGCCATATTTGCCTCCATTGAAAGTTCCGCCGACGGCTACCCCTCAGAGCGGGATATCAAGGGTCTGTTTGCAGACTTTGACACCACCAGCAATCGCCTGGGCAATACCGTCAAAGACAAAAACACACGGCTGGCCGCTGTACTCAAAGGCGTAGCCGGGCTCGAGTTTGGCGATTTTGAGGGCAGCCACATTGACTTGTTCGGTGACGCCTATGAGTTCCTCATCTCCAACTACGCGGCCAATGCAGGCAAGTCGGGCGGCGAATTTTTTACGCCCCAGCATGTGTCCAAGCTGATTGCCCAGCTGGCCATGCACAAACAAACCAGCGTCAACAAAATTTACGACCCCGCTTGTGGCTCAGGCTCGCTATTGCTGCAAGCAAAAAAGCACTTTGACCAGCACCTGATTGAAGATGGTTTTTGGGGCCAAGAGCTCAACCACACCACCTAACACTTGGCGCGCATGAACATGTTCTTGCACAACGTCAACTACGATAAGTTCAACATCCAGCTGGGCGACACCCTGATTGACCCGCACTTTGGCGACGCCAAACCCTTCGACGCCATCGTCTCCAACCCACCGTATTCGGTGAAGTGGATCGGCAGCGACGACCCGACCCTGATCAACGACGACCGCTTTGCCCCCGCAGGCGTGCTGGCCCCCAAGAGCAAGGCCGACTTTGCCTTTGTGCTGCACGCGCTCAGCTACTTGTCCAGCAAAGGCCGCGCCGCCATTGTTTGCTTTCCGGGCATCTTTTACCGAGGCGGCGCAGAGCAAAAAATCCGCCAATATTTGGTGGACAACAACCATGTGGAAACCGTCATCTCACTGGCGCCCAACCTGTTCTTCGGCACCACCATTGCCGTGACCATTCTGGTGCTGTCCAAACACAAAGCCGACACCACCACCCAGTTCATCGACGCCAGCGCACTGTTCAAGAAAGAAACCAACAACAACACGCTACTAGACGCGCACATCGACCAAATCATGGCCGTGTTCGACAGCAAGGCCAATGTGGACCACTTTGCCCGCTCGGTCAGCCACGCCGACGTTGCTGCCAACGACTACAACCTGGCCGTCAGCAGCTACGTGGAGGCCAAAGACACCCGCGAAGTGGTGGACATTGCCCAGCTCAACGCACAGCTCAAAACCACCGTGGCCAAGATCGACCAACTGCGCCAAGACATTGACGCCATCGTGGCCGAGATTGAAGGCGAGGAGCAAGAGGCATGAGAGGCGTGGACTTTTTGGACAGGCTGCTTGGTGCGGCTAAAGTAGAGTGGAAATCGCTGGGCGATGAGCATTATTTTGAAATCGCTAATAGCGGCAGAAAGCCAGTAAAGGCTTCATTGCGGCAGCCGGGCGAGACTCCATACTACGGTGCAAACAACATTCAAGACTACGTAGAGGGGCACACGCACGATGGTGTGTTTGTTTTGATCGCGGAGGATGGCTCCGCCAGTCTAGAAAACTACTCAATTCAATACGCTGAGGGAAAATTTTGGGCAAACAATCACGTTCATGTTGTGCGTGGTACTCAGGCAGTTGATACAAGGTTCTTGTATCACTACCTGTCGATTGTTAATTTCATTCCGTTTCTCACTGGCGGTGGCCGTGCGAAGTTAACCAAGGGCAGCATGGTGGATATTGAAATCCCCATTCCCTGCCCAGACAACCCCAAAAAATCGCTTGAAATCCAAGCCGAAATCGTTCGCATCCTGGACGCCTTCACCGAGCTGACCACCGAGCTGACCACCCGAAAAAAACAATACAACCACTACCGCGACCAGTTGTTGAATTTTGAAGATTGGGCGGTGGAGTGGAAGACGTTGGGGGAGGTTGTGAATACGATCAAGACTGGCAAGCTAAATGCCAACGCAATGGTAGAGGGCGGTGAATATCCTTTTTTTACGTGCGATGCCAAGCCCTTCAAAATTGATACCTACGCATTTGACACGGAGGCAATTATTGTTTCTGGAAATGGCAGTCAAGTTGGCCATATAAATTACTACAAAGGAAAATTTAACGCCTATCAACGCACTTATGTTTTGGCGGACTGTTCTACTGCGATCAGCATGGGTTTTTTGCTTACATATTTAAAGGCGTACCTGCGTGCTTACATCATGCAGCATTCAAAAAAGGGCTCGGTTCCTTACATCACTATGCCTATGTTGGAGAGTTTTCGAATCCCGATTCCGTCGTCTGAGGAACAAGCCCGCATAGTCGCCATCCTCGATAAATTCGATGCACTGACCAACTCCATCACCGAAGGCTTGCCCCGCGAAATCGAACTACGCCAGAAGCAATACGAGCACTACCGCGATTTGCTTCTGAGCTTTCCCAAGCTGGATGAAGTAGATGGATGACATGGGTAAAACGCTGACCGAAATTGCCCAGCAGCTGAGTGATGCCAACAAGAAGGTGCCGCTGATTTATGCCTTTAACGGTACGGGTAAGACGCGTCTGTCGCGTGAGTTTAAAGATCTGGTTTCACCAAAGATAGACGGTGAAGAAGCGCACGCATCCGAATTGGCCGCCAAGAAAGTCTTGTACTACAGCGCATTCACGGAGGACTTGTTTTATTGGGATAACGACTTAGGGCAAGACGCAGAACGCAAGTTGCAAATTCAACCCAACGCGTTTACCAAGTGGGTACTTGAAGAGCAAGGCCAAGACCAGAGCATTACCGCAACTTTTCAGCATTACACCAGCGATAAATTGACCCCGCATTTCACTACTGACTTTTCAGCGGTGAGCTTTTCATTTGAGCGTGGCAATGAGGCGCAAGAATCCAACGTCAAAATTTCTAAGGGCGAAGAAAGTAATTTCATTTGGAGCTTTTTCAATGCCTTGCTTGAGCAGTTGATTTCTGAGTTGAATATCGCAGAAGTCGCAGACCGATCCACCGATGTTTTTAACAACTTGGAATACGTTTTCATTGATGATCCTGTGAGTTCATTGGATGAAAACCACCTGATTGAGTTGGCGGTGAACCTGGCGGCACTAATCAAATCAAGCCAATCGGATTTGAAGTTCATCCTCACTACGCACAACGCGCTGTTTTACAACGTACTTTTTAATGAGCTAGGCCTCAAGAGCGGCCTCTTTCTGGAGCGGCTCGAAGATGAGACCTTCACACTCACAGAGAAGCGTGGTGACTCCAATAAAAGCTTTTCTTATCACCTGCATTTGAAACAAACCATTGAGCATGCTGTTGCTGGCAACAGGGTAGAGCGGTTTCATTTCACTTTGCTGCGAAACCTTTACGAAAAAACTGCCAGCTTTCTGGGCTACTCCAAATGGTCTGAACTATTGCCTGATGACAAACAGCTCTACCTGAGCAGGATCATTAATTTCACCAGCCACAGTACGCTGTCGAGTGAAACCGTGGCACAGCCAACGCCAGCGGAGAAGGCAACTGTCAAGCTATTGCTGGATCACTTGAAGAACAACTATGGCTTTTGGCAGCCCGTTGTAGCTGATGGAGAGACCCATGCCCAATGATCGTCCCGTAAAAGTGCAATTGTTTGAATCTGCCCATATACGTTCTGCTTGGGACGAGGGCGAGGAAAAGTGGTGGTTCTCTGCCCTGGACATCGTTGCGGCGCTGACAGACCAGCCCGATTACGCCAAAGTCCGCAACTACTGGAAGTGGCTCAAGAACAAGCTGAAGCTTGAGGGCAGTGAAGTGGTTAGTGCCACTAACCAGTTGAAACTGGAGGCCCCGGACGGCAAACAGCGCCTGACAGATGTACTGGATACGCAGCAGGTGTTCAGGATCATCCAATCCATCCCTTCCAGAAAAGCCGAACCCTTCAAGCTGTGGCTGGCCAATGTGGCCAAGCAACGTCTAGACCAACTGCAAGACCCTGAACTCAGCATCGAGCAAGCCATGCTCGACTACAAGCGCCTGGGGTACACGGACAACTGGATCAACCAGCGGCTCAAGAGCATCGAGATCCGCAAAGAGTTGACCGACGAGTGGAAAAAGCACGGCTTGCAAGAGGGGCCGCAATTCGCATTTTTGACCGACGTGATTTACAAAACCTGGGCCGACAAAACCGCCAAGGAATACAAGCAGCACAAGGGCCTGAGGAAAGAAAACCTGCGTGACAACATGACCAATAAAGAGCTGATCATGAGCATGCTGGCCGAGCTGTCTACCAAAGAAATCTCAGAAGCCGTGCAGCCGCAAACGCTGGACGAGCACGAATCTGTGGCCAAGCGCGGTGGTGGGGTGGCCCGGCAGGCACGGCTCAAGCTGGAAGCCGAAACGGGCAAAAAGCTGGTCAGCCCGCAAAACGCCAAGCAGTTGCGGCAGATCAGTCAAGACAAGCGCAAAAAATAAATGAGGAGTGCCACGGAGTGATCGACTACAAAACCATCGCCGAGTCCAAAAACTTCATCGTTTTGGACCAGTACACCAAAGATTGGCAAGTCAATGACAGCTACCAGAGTGAGAGCGAGCTGGAGCGGGAGCTGATTCAGGACCTGATCAATCAGGGCTATGAATACGCGCCGACGCTGAACACGCCCGAGACTCTGCTGCCCAATGTGCGCGTGCAGCTGCAAGCGCTCAATGCTGTGCAATTCTCTGATGCGGAGTGGAAGCGCTTTGTGGAGAGCTGGCTGGACAAGCCCAGCGATGGCATTGTCGAAAAGACCCGCAAGGTGCACGACGACTACATCCACGACTTTGTGTTTGACGATGGGCGCATCCAGAACATCTATTTGCTAGACAAAAAGCACGTTGCCCGCAACAAGGTGCAGGTCATCAAGCAGTTTGAGCAAACGGGCACGCAGGCTAACCGCTACGACGTGACGATTCTGGTCAACGGCTTGCCGCTGGTGCAGGTGGAATTGAAGAAGCGCGGCGTGGCGATCCGCGAGGCTTTCAACCAAGTGCACCGCTACAGCAAAGAGAGCTTCAACAGCGCGAACTCGCTGTTCAAGTTTTTGCAGCTGTTTGTGATTTCCAATGGCACCGACAGCCGTTACTTTGCCAACACCACGCAGCGCAACAAAAACAGCTACGACTTCACCATGAACTGGGCGAAGGCGGACAACAGCCTGATCAAGGACCTGAAGGACTTCACGGCCACCTTCTTTCAAAAGGACACGCTGCTCAAGGTGCTGCTGCGCTATTCGGTTTTTGACACCAGCAACACGCTGCTGGTGATGCGCCCTTACCAAATTGCCGCCACCGAGCGCATTTTGTGGAAGATTGGCGGCAGCCACCAGGCCAAGAACTGGAGCAAGCTGGAGGGCGGCGGCTTCATTTGGCACACCACGGGCTCGGGCAAAACGCTGACCAGCTTCAAGGCCGCGCGTTTGGCCACCGAGCTGGACTTCATTGACAAGGTTTTTTTTGTGGTGGACCGCAAGGATCTGGACTACCAGACCATGAAGGAATACCAACGCTTTTCGCCCGACAGCGTGAACGGCTCAGACAGCACCGCTGGCCTCAAGCGCAACCTGGAAAAAGACGACAACAAGATCATCGTCACCACCATCCAGAAGCTCAACCACCTGATGCGCAACGAGGCCGACCTGGCGATTTATGGCACGCAGGTGGTGTTCATTTTTGACGAGTGCCACCGCAGCCAGTTTGGCGAGGCACAGAAGAACCTGAATAAAAAATTCAAGAAGTTTTGCCAATTCGGCTTCACCGGCACGCCGATTTTTCCTGAAAACGCTCTGGGCGCTGAGACCACCGCCAGCGTGTTTGGCAGCGAACTGCATTCGTATGTGATCACCGATGCCATTCGCGACGAGAAGGTGCTCAAGTTCAAGGTGGACTACAACGATGTGCGCCCACAGTTCAAGGCCATCGAAACCTTGCAGGATGAAAAAATCCTTAGCGCGACAGAAAACAAGCAAGCGCTGTTGCACCCCGATCGAATTCGGGAGATTTCAAACTACATATTGAGTAACTTCCGGCAAAAAACCCATCGCCTACAGGGAGGCAATAAAGGCTTCAATGCGATGTTTGCCGTAAGCAGCGTGGATGCCGCAAAGCTGTATTACGAGTCGTTCAAAGCCCTGCAAAAGAGCAGCGAAAAGACGCTGAAGGTGGCTACGATTTTCTCGTTTGCCGCCAACGAAGAACAGTATGCAATTGGCGACATCCAAGACGAAGGTTTTGATGTGTCGGCTATGAACAGCAGTGCCAAAGAATTTTTGAGCGCTGCCATCGCGGACTACAACGGACTATTCAAATCCAACTTCAGCGTGGACAGCAACGGCTTTCAGAACTACTACCGCGACCTCGCCAAGAGGGTCAAGGGCACAGACGACAACGGCAAGAGACTCCCTGCCAATGAGCAAGTCGATTTGTTGATAGTTGTGGGGATGTTCCTGACCGGCTTTGATGCGCCCACACTTAACACGTTATTCGTGGACAAGAACCTGCGCTACCACGGCTTGTTGCAAGCCTATTCGCGTACCAACCGAATTTTTGACGCCACCAAAACCTTCGGCAATATCGTCACCTTTAGAGACTTAGAACAGGCGACGATCGACGCTATTACTCTGTTCGGAGACAAGAACACAAAAAATGTGGTGCTAGAAAAGAGCTACCGGGAGTACATGGAGGGATTCACCGATCTGGTGACCGGAGAGGCACGGCGTGGTTTCGTGGAGGTGGTAACTGAGTTGGAACAGCGATTCCCGGATCCCACTTTTATTGAAAAGGAGTCAGACAAGAAAGCATTTGTGAAACTATTCAGTGAGTATTTACGTGTTGAAAATGTTCTACAAAACTATGATGAGTTTGCCAGCCTAAAGGCCTTGCAAAGCATTGATGTCAACGACGCAGAAGCTGTCGCAGCCTTCAAATCGCGGTATTACCTGAGCGATCAAGGCGTTGCAGGGTTGCAATCCATCCGGGTGCTCGCCGATCGAAAAGTTCAGGATTACCGTTCAACCTACAACGATGTTCGCGAGTGGTTGCGCCGCGAAAAAAATTCGACGGAAAAAGATAAGTCGTCCATTGATTGGGATGACGTGGTTTTCGAAGTAGACCTATTGAAGTCGCAAGAGATCAACCTTGACTACATACTTGAATTGATTTTTGATAACCATAGGAAGGTTAAAGACAAGGCCACACTGGTTGAAGACGTCCGAAGAGTGATTCGCGCCAGCTTGGGAAACCGCGCCAAAGAGAGCTTGGTTGTCGACTTTATTAACCAAACTGATCTGGACCAGATTGGCGATAAGGCCAGTGTGATTGACGCTTTTTTTGCGTTTGCACAAGCAGAACAACAGCGAGAAGTGCAAGACCTTATCAGCACCGAAAGTCTTAACGCCGACGCGGCACGGCGCTATATCACCGCCTCACTAAAACGGGAATTCGCCAGTGACAATGGCACGGAACTCAACGCTGTGCTGCCCAAGATGAGCCCGCTTAATCCGCAATATTTGACCAAAAAGCACAGCGTATTCCAGAAAATCGCTGCGTTTGTTGAGAAGTTCAAGGGTGTGGGCGGACAGGTGTAAGCGCACCGACCCACAAGTCGAACCCACCAGAGCGGACGAGTCAGCTTAAGACCCCGCCACCTTCATCCGGTTCACCAGAATCGAACCCACCGTCTTAGCACCGTAGTTGTAGGCGTCGGCGCCTACGGCTTCGATGCCGCGCAGCATGTCTTTCATGTTGCCCGCGATGGTGATTTCGTGCACCGGGTAGGCGATTTGGCCGTTTTCGACCCAGAAGCCACTGGCGCCGCGCGAGTAGTCGCCAGTCACGTAGTTCACGCCCTGGCCCATCAGCTCGGTGACCAACAGGCCGGTGCCGAGCTTGCGGATCATGGCGTCCAGGTCGTCGCTGGCGCGTGTGAGGCGTGAGCGCAGCACCAGGTTGTGCGAACCGCCTGCATTGCCGGTGGTTTGCATGCCCAGCTTGCGCGCGGTGTAGCTGCTCAAAAAGTAGCCTTGCAAGCGCCCGGCTTCCACCACCTGGCGGGCCTGCACACGCACGCCTTCTTCGTCAAAGGGCGAGCTGCCCTTGCCGCCCGGCACAAAGGGGTCTTCAAACAAATCCAGGTGCTTGGCCAGCACCGGTTTGCCCAAAGAGTTGAGCAAAAACGAACTCTTGCGGTACAGCGCACCGCCGCTCACGGCCTGCACCAGTGCACCCAACAGGCCTGCGGCCATGGGCGACTCAAACAAGACCGGGCATTCGGTCGTCGCAATCTTGCGGGACTTGAGGCGGCTCAGGGCACGCTCGGCCGCATAACGACCCACTTGCTCGGGGGACGCCAAATCGGACGCCTTGCGCATGGAGCTGTACCAGCCGTCGCGCTGCATGTCTTTGCCCTTGCCTGCAATGGGCGAGACCGACAGCGAATGGCGCGAGCTGGCATAGCCACCGCGAAAGCCGTTGGTGTGCGCCGTAAAGAAGTGCGATTGCTGCGCCGAGACGGCTGCGCCTTCGCTGTTGGTGATGCGCTTGTCCACCGACAAGGCGGCCGCTTCGCAGCGCATGGCCATCGTGGCCGCGTCTGCACTGCTCAGTGCCCAGGGGTGGAACAAATCGAGGTCACGCTCGCGCTCGCCCACGGGGCAAATATCTGCGGCGGCGGGCAGGCTGGCAAAGGGGTCTTCCGCGGTAAAGCGCGCAATGTCGTAAGCCGCGCGCACGGTTTGGGCGATGGCGGCATCCGAAAAATCAGAGGTGCTGGCGTTGCCGCGGCGCTTGCCCAGGTAGACCGTCACACCCAGCGATTTGTCGCGGTTGCGTTCTACGTTTTCGAGTTCGCCGTTGCGTACCGAAACGCTCAGGCCGCAGCCTTCAGACACTTCTGCTGCGGCGTCGGTGGCACCGAGTTTTTTGGCGGCTTTGAGGCTGGCGTCCACGCGGGATTCAAAAAAAGCGCGGCTGTAAGCGAATCCGGGAAGAGGCTGGGCAGCAAGCGCTTTGGGGGAGTTTTTCGGGTTTTTCATGCGAAGGCTATGATACTTGGCTATGTCAAGAAAATTAAAAAAGGGTTACTTCGTCAAAGGCCAGTTTGTGGCTGAAGGCAGTGCCCTGGATCTGGAATACAAGCGCGAGCTCAAAGGCACGGACGAGGCCACGCGCACCGACCTCAAGCGTGAAAGCACCGAAATTCAAAAACTCGGCGAAGACTTGCTCACCCTGCGCACCGAACTCTTGACCCGCTTGCAACTCCCCGAAAAATTGGTGGAAGCGATTGCCGAGTCCAAGCGCATCACCAACTTTGAAGGCAAGCGCCGCCAGATGCAGTTCATCGGCAAACTCATGCGCAAGCTGGAGCCCGAGCAGCACGAGGCCATTCGCGTGGCGCTGGTGGAGCAGCACACGCCGTCGGCCTTAGAAACCCAAACCCTGCACCAAGCCGAAATGTGGCGCGACCGTCTGTTGGCCGACGACGATGCGCTGAGCCAATGGATCAACCTGAGCCCTTCCACCGACAGCCAGCAACTGCGCGCCCTGGTGCGCCAAGCGCGCAAGGACGCCGTGCCCGAACGCCCGGGCGAAGCGCAGCGCCACGGCCGCGCCTACCGCGACATTTTTCAATTGGTGCGCGCTCAGCTCATGGGTGAAAACAATGTGGACGACGAGGAGCTGCCGCCCACCAACCCCGGAGCCGATGCATGAGCACCAGCCCTCCCCCCGAGGACGTCAAGATTGGGATTGTGTCGATCAGCGACCGCGCCAGCAGCGGCGTCTACCAGGACCTGGGCCTGCCCGCCTTGCAAGACTGGCTGCGCAGTGCCTTGATCAACCCCATCGAATTTGAAGCGCGGCTGATTCCCGACGAGCAAAACGGCATCAGTGCCGCACTGATTGAACTGGTGGACGCCGGCTGCAGCCTGGTGCTGACCACCGGAGGTACCGGCCCCGCCCTGCGAGACGTGACGCCCGAGGCCACGCTGGCCGTAGCGCACAAAGAAATGCCTGGCTTTGGCGAGCAAATGCGCCAGATCAGCCTGAACTTTGTCCCCACCGCAATTCTGTCGCGCCAAGTGGCGGTGATACGGGACAAGAGCCTGATCATCAATCTCCCGGGCCAGCCCAAGTCGATCGCGCAAACGCTGGAGGGTCTCAAAGACGAGGCAGGTGCCACGCAAGTGCCCGGCATTTTTGCGGCAGTGCCTTACTGCATTGATTTGATTGGCGGGCCCTACCTGGAAACGGTGGACACGGTGTGCAAGGCCTTCAGGCCCAAAACTGCGCAGCGAGCGCCCCGCTCGGCCTGAATTATTTGCCCACGAGCTGGTTGAGGCGCTCGGCCTCAAAGCACTCGCTGCGGGCGGCGTCACCCGGCATTTGCACTTGCTGCTGCTGGCACAGCTTTTCCAGCGCTTGCCACAGCAGGGCAATTTGGTGGTCCTGGCTCGACGCACTATCGATGAGGCCTCGCAGGGCCTGGCTCACAGGATCGTCTTCTTGGGTAATGCCGTAAGCGCTGAACTTGGGCTGCTGCGCCGCCACATCCGCACTCTCGCCCGCCTTGCTTTGGATGATGCGCGCCGGAATACCCACCGCGGTAGCGCCCGCCGGCACCGGCTTGATCACGACTGCGTTGCTGCCAATCTTGGCGCCGTCGCCCACCTCAAAGCCGCCCAGCACTTTGGCTCCGGCGCTGACCACCACGTCTTTGCCCAAAGTGGGGTGGCGCTTGACGCCCTTGTAGAGCGAGGTGCCGCCCAAAGTCACACCTTGGTAAATCGTGCAGCCATCGCCAATCTCGGCGGTCTCGCCCACCACCGTGCCCATGGCGTGGTCAAAAAACACGCGCTCGCCAATCTTGGCTCCGGGGTGGATTTCAATGCCGGTCAAAAACCGCGCAATGTGCGAGGTGAAACGCCCCAGCCAACGAAAGCCATGGGTCCAAAACCAGTGCGCTGGCCGATGCAACACCACCGCGTGCAGCCCGGGGTAGCAAGTGATGACCTCCCAGGTGCTGCGTGCAGCGGGGTCGCGGTCCAGAATGCACTGGATGTCGGAGCGGATGCGAGAAAACATGCGGCCAAGTCTATCCCGTGGCGCCGTCGCCACTTGGCGGCAGGGTTTTGCCCGCGCGCAGCTGGGCCGACTGCTGCAGCACCGCTTTGGCAATGCCGCGCAAGATATGAATTTCTTCCTGGGTCACCGCAGCGCGGTTGAAGAGCTGGTTCAAACGCGGCATGAGTTTTTTGGGTGCAGCAGGGTCTAAAAACTCCAGCTCCACCAAGGCCTGCTCTAAGTGCGTCAGCATGCCCGACACCTGTGCCGCGTCGGCCAAGGCACCCGTGGGTGTTTGGGCATGCGGGCCGAAGCCGCCCAGCGCGAGACGCCATTCGTAAGCAACCACCTGGAGCGCAGCGCCAATATTGAGCGAGCCAAACTGCGGGTTGCTGGGAATGCTCAGGCACACATGGCAGCGGTACACGTCTTCGTTGCGCATGCCAAAGCGCTCGGAGCCAAACAGAAACGCCACGCCGTTCGGGCGCGACGGCATGGGCTCGGCTGACCCGGCCGTTGGGGCGACCAGAAGTTGCTGAAAGTGCTCCCGCGGCCAGCGGGTGGGAGGACCAAAGTCGCGCGGCGTCATGGCGGTGGCGCACAGGTGGTCCACCCCGTCCAGCGCCTCGTCCAAGGTCTCCACAATGCGGCATTTCTCCAGCACGTCCAGTGCACCGCTGGCGCGTTGAATGGTTTCTTCGCGTCGCAGCACGTTGGGCCAGCGGGGTGCTACCAGCACCAAATCGTCAAAGCCCATGGTCTTCATGGCGCGCGCGGCAGCGCCCACATTGCCCGCGTGGCTGGTCTGGATCAGGATGAAGCGGGTGTGCAAACCGGTGTCTATCGGGGGCGGCAAAGTGTCGGGCATGGGCGGACGGGTAAAATAGGCCTATTGTCGCGCTGCATCGCCAGCGCTTTCCCCTGCTGTTCTTCACCCCACAATCTATGTCGCTCAATCTGCACCCCATGATCAATGTGGCCATCAAGGCCGCTCGCGCCGCTGGCAACATCATCAACCGCGCCGCGCTGGACATTGAATCCGTCCGGGTTTCGCAAAAAAAGGCCAACGATTTCGTCACCGAAGTCGACCATGCCGCAGAGAAAGCGATCATCGAGACCCTGCTGTCCGCCTACCCCGGCCACGCCATTTGGGCCGAAGAGTCCGGCCGCGAACACGGCGCTCAAAATTCTGACTATGTGTGGATCATCGATCCGCTGGACGGCACCACCAACTTCATCCACGGCCTGCCGGTCTACTGCGTGAGCATTGCGCTGGCGGTGCAAGGCAAGGTGGAACAAGCCGTGGTGTACGACCCCACGCGCAACGATTTGTTCACAGCCACCCGGGGACGCGGTGCCTTTTTGAACGACCGACGCATCCGCGTGTCCAAACGCACCGAACTCAAGGGTTGCCTGATTTCGACGGGCTTTCCTTTCCGCGAAGGCGACGACTTCCAGCAGTACCTGAGCATGATGGGCGAAGTCATGCAGCGCACAGCCGGCATCCGCCGCCCCGGCGCTGCTGCGCTGGACCTGGCCTATGTGGCAGCGGGCTACACCGATGGGTTTTTTGAGCGTGGCTTGCAGCCCTGGGATGTAGCCGCCGGCTCACTCCTGGTGACCGAGGCTGGTGGCCTGGTGGGCAACTTCACCGGCGAGGCCGACTTCTTGGACCAGCAGGAATGTGTGGCCGGTGCGCCGCGCGTGTATGGCCAGTTGGTCGGCATTTTGGGCAAGCACAGCAAGTTCGCCAGCGCAGGCGAAAAAGCCGCCGTGCGCCAGACGCTGTCCGCGCCTACGCCGTAGCGAGTGCCGATTCCTCCAGACGTGCGCGCGTCAGGGGGTAAACAAGGCTGTCCTCGAGGGTCAGGTGCATGCGCACCAACTCGGCAAACACCTGCACGCCGTGGTGCAGCTCCGCCATGTCCACCCAGTGGTGACCTGATGCGATGGCGCTGAGCTGGGGCGATAGTTCCAGCCAGTTTTCTTCAATCCAACCATGGTCTTGTTGGAGGATGCGAATGGTCGCGACCAAGCTTGCTTCGCTGTCAGCCAGCAAGGGTGGGAAGAAATAGCGCTCTTCCAAGGCATGGTGCTTGCGCGCCGTGCTAGAAAAGAAGGATTCAATTTCTGCCATGCGCGCCTGGCCCTGCGCGTCCAGCCGGTCCGTTTCCATGGCGCCCACCAAGGTTTCCAACTCTTGCAAATGCTCCAGTGTCTGCCGGTGGCAGTCTTCCAAGGCTATAAAAATCATCGATTCCCGAGCAATAGCCATAGCGTCTCCTTGACAACAATGGCTCCCATTCTGGGCCGACGCCGCGACCTAGGGTTTGCCCTAGATCAAGGGCAAACACCAAAGTGCGCAGGATGGCGACTGACGCCAGTTCAAAGAGCGGCGGCGAACTTCGCTTTGATGGCATCCACCGACGCTTGGCTCAGCCGGTTGCCGTACTGGGCCACGACCATGGCCGCGGCGTGGTTGCCCAAGGTTGCGGCCTGCGCAGGGCTGTGGCCTTGGGTGACGGCGTACAAAAAGGCGCCGGCAAACATGTCGCCCGCACCATTGCTGTCGAGCGCTTTGATGGCAACCGCCGGCACCTCGGTGCGCTGGCCGTTTTCCAATATGACGCTGCCTTTGGCGCTGCGAGTGACGCACACGATACGTGCCAGCGGCGCCATGTGGGCACAAACGGCGTCAAAGTCTTGCACGCCGCACCACACTTGGGCTTCTTCTTCGTTGCAAAACAAGTAGTCCAGCGGTGCCGGGGTCTCGCCATTCATCGCCTCACCCAACATGGCTTCGAGGCCAGGACGGCAAAACTGAATCATGCTCATGTCGCTGAGCGTCAAAGCCAACTTGGCACCGGCTTGCACAGCCATCGCACGTCCGCGCAATGCCGCGTCCAGTCCGGTGGGGGAAGCAGCCAAATAGCCTTCCATGTAGTAAACCTTGGAGCGGGCAATGTCCTGCGGGTGCAGGGCGGTGTGGTCCAGGTCGGCGGTGGCGCCTAAGAACGTGCTCATGCTGCGTTCGGCGTCAGGGGTCACCAGGACCACGCAGCTTCCAGTTTGCCCGGCGGGCGCTGCCATGTGGCTCAGGTTGGTGGCGACACCGTGGCTGGCCAGGTCTTGGGCATAAAAAGCGCCCAGCTCGTCGTCGGCCACGCGGCAGGAATAAAACGCCTTGGCGCCAAACTGCGCCACCGCCACGGCCGTGTTGCCAGCCGATCCGCCACCGGTGCGGCGGCTGTGCAGGCCTTGCAGGTGGTGCAGCAGCTCGGCGCGGCGCGGTGCGTCGATCAGCGTCATATGGCGCTTGGCGACTCCCGCTTGCTCCAGCAATGCGTCGGAGACTTCGTATTCGGTGTCCACCAGCGCGTTGCCAATGGCGTAGACGTCAATTTTTTTCATAAGTGCTGCTTATTGCTCGACAAAGGCGCGTTCAACAACAAAGTCACCCTGCTTGGTGGTGTTGCCCTCCACAAAGCCACGCTCTTCCAGCATTTTTTTCATGTCGCGCAGCATCTCTGGGCTGCCGCACAGCATGACGCGGTCGGTGGCGGGATCAAAATTGGGCAGGCCGAGGTCGGCTTGCAATTTGCCGGTGCTGAGCAAATCGGTGATGCGGCCCTGGTTTTTGAAAGGCTCGCGGGTCACCGTGGGGTAGTACAGCAGTTGTTCGCGCACCATGTCGCCCAAAAATTCGTTGTCAGGCAGTTCGTGGGTCAGGTAGTCGTAGTAGGCCAGCTCAGCCACCTGACGCACGCCGTGCACCAGAATGACTTTTTCAAACTGCTCGTAAGTGGCGGGGTCGCGCACGATGCTCATGTAGGGCGCCAGACCGGTGCCCGTGCCGATCAGGTACAGGTTTTTGCCCTTGAGCAAATAGTCGATCAGCAAGGTGCCCGTGGGCTTGCGGCCGACCACAATCTTGTCGCCTACCTGGATGTGCTGCAGCTTGGATGTCAGAGGGCCATTGGGCACTTTGATGCTCAGGAACTCCAAATGCTCTTCGTAGTTGGCGCTGGCAATGCTGTAGGCGCGCAGCAGCGGTTTGCCGCCTTCGCCGCGCAGGCCGATCATGGTGAAGTGGCCATTCGAAAACCGCAGCGCGGTGTCGCGGGTGGTGGTAAAGCTAAACAGGCGGTCCGTCCAGTGGTGAACGCTCAACACTGTTTCTTCTAAAAAAGCACTCATAGGTCCCTTGGGAGAGTTCACATTGCCACGACGGCAAGCCCTCTAGTGTAAAACCTCGCATCTGCGACCCCGGTATAAGGTTATGAGCCCTGCAATTTCTGCCATGATTGCCCTATGACAAGCCCTGCCCTGCCCACCCCTACGCTCTTGGTGGCCTGCCTGTGCGCGCAGTGGTGCGGCACCTGCCGCGACTACCAACCGCTGTTTGACCAGTTGCAGACCGAGTTTCCCCAAGCGCAATTTGCGTGGGTGGACATTGAAGACCAGGCGGATCTGGTCGATCCGGTGGAGGTAGAAAACTTTCCGACCCTGCTGGTGGTGGCCGACGGCCAAGCGCGGTTTTTTGGCACCTTGCTGCCGCACATCGACACCCTGCGCCGTATTTTGCAAACGCAGCTCAGTGCGGAGCGGGCCGCTACGGTTGACGACGCAGCACAGGCTTTGGCACAACGCCTGCTTGCGCATCTGACAACAAAGGCGCAATAAGCCGCGTCGCGGCTTCGCTGTTCCAGTCCAGGGCGCCGCGCACCACGCTGTGCACACGACCGTCTGCGCCTAGCAGCACGGTGGACGGAAACACCCGGATGCCCCAGGCCCGCGCCAACGCGCCGTCTGGGTCGCGCAAGACGGGAATCTCCAAACCTGTGGATTCTTTAAAGCGCTGAACGGTCGCCGCCGACTCTTTGAAATTGACCGCAAGCACCCGCACCGAGCCGGGGTGCGCTTGCGACCGCTGAACGAGCGAGGGCATTTCTTCGCGGCAGGGCTCACACCAGCTAGCCCAGAAGTTGATCAGCAGCGCCTGTCCTTTGAGGGACGCAAGTGCTACCGGCTGGCCGCTGCCATCCACACCCGCCATGGCTGGCGGCGTCTTGCCGTTTGGCCAGCTTTGCACCTCAAAGCCGGTTTGCGCCAGTGCAGGCATCGCTGTCAGCGCCAGCACCCCGCCCACTGCGAAAAAACCCCGTCGGCAGGACGAAGAGAGTCCCGCCATGCCGACGCGCTTTAGAGCTTGCCCGCCACCCAGGCCTGGGCGCTGGCCAAGGCGGCGTCCAGGTGGGCGGGCTCGGTACCACCGGCCATGGCCATGTCAGGCTTGCCGCCGCCTTTGCCGCCTACTTGCGCAGCCAGGAAGTTGACCAGCTCGCCGGCCTTGACCTTGGAGGTGGTGTCCGGCGTTACGCCGACCGCGATTTGCACTTTGTCGCCCTCGGCCACGCCCAGCACGATGACAGCCGTTTTGAGCTTGTCCTTGAGCTTGTCCATGGTGTCGCGCAGGGTTTTGACGTCGGCACCATCCAAGCGCGCTGCGAGGAACTTGACGCCGCCCAGGTCCTGCGCCTGCGTCAGCAACTCGTCGCCCTGGGCGGAAGCAAGCTTGCCTTTGAGCGCAGCAATTTCTTTCTCCAGCGACTTGATGTGTTCCACCGTGCTGTGAATGCGACTGCCCAGCTCGGCCACCGGGGTTTTGAGCGCATGGGCGGCGCTGGCCACGGTGTCTTCGAGCTGCTGCAAATAGGCCAGCGCGTGTTCGCCGGTCACGGCTTCCATGCGGCGTACGCCGGATGCCACGCCGCTTTCGGCCACGACCTTGAACAAGCCGATGTCACCGGTGCGCGACACGTGGGTGCCACCGCAAAGTTCGCGGGTGGTGCCGATTTCGAGCACCCGCACGATCTCGCCGTACTTCTCACCAAACAGCATTTGCGCGCCAGTTTTTTTGGCACTCTCAATGTCCATCAGCTCCGCATGGGTGGCGGCGTTGTGCAGAATCTGGCCGTTCACAAAGGCTTCGATCTGGCGGATTTGCGCGTCAGTCACCGGGGCATTGTGGGCAAAGTCAAAGCGGGTGCGCTCGGGCGTGACCAGCGAACCTTTTTGCTGTACATGGTCACCCAGCACTTCGCGCAGCGCCTCGTGCATCAAGTGGGTGGCGGAGTGGTTGCGCATGGACGCTGCACGCAGCGCCACATTGACCTGCGCCTGCACCGTGTCGCCTACCTTCAGGCTGCCCTGGCCCACCGTGCCATGGTGGCCAAACACGTCAGCCTTGATTTTTTGCGTGTCGGTCACATCGAATGTGCCAGCGGCGCCCGTGAGCGTGCCCACGTCGCCCACCTGGCCGCCGCTCTCGGAATAGAACGGCGTCACGTCCAGCACGACCACGCCGCTTTGGCCGGATGCCAAGGTTTGCACCTGCACGCCGTCCAGGTACAAGGCCTCCACCACCGCCGACTGCGCCAGCTGGTCGTAGCCCACAAACACATTGCCCGCACCGCTGTAGTCCAACGCGCGGTCTTGTTTGAATTTGCCTGCCGCGCGGGCCTGATTTTTTTGACGGTCCATGGCGGCGTTGAAGCCGTCCGCATCCACTTCGACGTCGCGCTCGCGGCACACGTCGTTGGTCAGGTCCAGCGGAAAACCAAAGGTATCGTGCAGCTTGAAAGCCACGTCGCCCGGCAGCACCTTCACGCCACCGGCCAAGGCGGTGTCCAAAATTTCCATGCCGGTGGCCAGCGTCTCAAAGAAGCGCTCTTCTTCGACCCGCAGCACTTCGGTAATGCGCTTCTCTTCGGCTTGGATTTTTGGATAGGCGTCGCCCATCAGGCGCACCACGTCGGCGACCAGCTTGTGGAAGAACGGCGTTTTTTGGCCCAGCTTGTAGCCATGACGAATAGCGCGGCGCACGATGCGGCGCTGCACATAGCCGCGGCCTTCGTTGCTCGGCACCACGCCATCGCTCACCAAAAACGCGGTCGCGCGGATGTGATCGGCAATCACGCGCAGTGATTTGTTTTGCAAATCGGTGCAGCCCGTGGCGCGCGCTGCGGCGGCGATGAGCTGCTCAAAAATATCGATCTCGTAGTTGCTGTGCACATGCTGCAAGATGGCCGCCAGGCGCTCCAGGCCCATGCCGGTGTCCACGCAGGGCGCAGGCAACTTCACAAGGCTGCCGTCGGTCTGCATGTCGAACTGCATGAACACGTGGTTCCAGATCTCGATGAAACGGTCGCCGTCTTCGCCCGGGCTGCCCGGGGGGCCGCCGGGAATGTGCTCGCCGTGGTCGTAAAAAATCTCGCTGCACGGTCCGCAGGGGCCGGTGTCGGCCATCATCCAGAAGTTGTCGGAGGCGTATTTTTTGCCCTTGTTGTCGCCGATGCGCACGATGCGGTCTGCAGGTAAGCCAATCTCTTTGTGCCAGATGTCATAGGCCTCGTCGTCGTCGATGTAGACCGTGACCAGCAGGCGCTCAGGTGGCAGCTTGTAGACCTGGGTCAGCAGCTCCCAACCCCAGTGCAAAGACTCGCGCTTGAAGTAGTCGCCAAAGCTCCAGTTGCCCAGCATCTCAAAGAAGGTGTGGTGGCGCGCGGTGTATCCCACGTTTTCGAGGTCGTTGTGCTTGCCACCGGCGCGCAGACAGGCCTGCACCGAGGCAGCGCGCACATACGAGCGCTTGTCCGCCCCCAGGAAAACGTCCTTGAACTGCACCATGCCCGAGTTGGTGAACATGAGCGTGGGGTCGTTGCCCGGCACCAGCGGGCTGCTGGCCACCACGGTGTGGCCCTTGGTGGCAAAAAAGTCCAGAAACGTCTTGCGGATGTCGGCAACGCTCATGGCGCCTGGCGTAGTGGTAGCAGTCATGCGGGTAGGCTTCTTATCAATAAAGGGCGGTTCAAGGCCCACACCATGGGCCTTCAGAAGGGTGAATTATCGCCGCGAGAGCGTGCGATGCACTTCATCTGCGCATAGGCATGGTGCGATGCACACAGGCGCCGATCATGCCCATCGGTGCAGCAACGCACATATTTGGCTCATTTTTTGCTTTTTTTGGTGCATCAATTGGTTCAACCCACTATTTGCACTAAATTTGCGCAATATTTACTGAAAGGTGATGTATGAATGCACTACAAGAGGGCGCTAATGCCCTCTTTATCTTGTTGGGCGCCATTATGGTGCTGGCGATGCATGCTGGTTTTGCGTTTCTGGAGCTGGGAACGGTGCGCAGCAAGAACCAGGTCAATGCGCTGGTCAAAATTTTGGTGGACTTCTCGGTCTCTACCCTTGTGTATTTCGTGGTGGGCTACGCCGTGGCGTACGGAACTACCTTCTTTGTCGGCGCCGAAGTATTGGCCGCCAAAAACGGCTACGAGCTGGTGAAGTTCTTCTTCCTCCTCACCTTTGCGGCAGCGATTCCCGCCATCATCTCGGGCGGCATTGCAGAGCGCGCCAAGTTCTGGCCGCAGCTGATTGCGACCGCTGTCATCGTGGGCTTTGTGTATCCCTTCTTTGAAGGCATTGCCTGGAACCAGCACTTTGGCGTGCAAGCCTGGCTGCTGGCCAACACCGGCGCGGAGTTTCACGACTTTGCGGGCAGCGTGGTGGTCCACGCCGTAGGCGGCTGGATTGCCTTGGGCGCGGTGATGCTGCTGGGCGCGCGCAGCAACCGCTACCGCAAAGACGGCACCGTCTCCGCGCACCCGCCGTCCAGCATTCCCTTCCTCGCGCTGGGCGCCTGGATTCTCACGGTGGGCTGGTTTGGATTTAACGTGATGAGCGCCCAAACGCTGGACAAAATTTCGGGCCTGGTCGCGGTCAACTCCCTCATGGCCATGGTGGGTGGCACCTTGGTGGCGCTGGTCCTGGGCAAGAACGACCCCGGCTTTGTCCACAACGGCCCCTTGGCCGGTCTGGTGGCGGTATGCGCTGGCTCCGATCTGATGCACCCGCTGGGCGCCTTTGTGGTCGGCGGCGTGGCCAGTGCCATTTTTGTGGTGATGTTCACTGCCACGCAAAACAAATGGAAGATCGACGACGTGCTCGGTGTCTGGCCCCTGCACGGCCTGTGCGGCACCTGGGGTGGCATCGCCGCTGCGATCTTTGGCAGCAAAGCACTGGGCGGCCTGGGCGGCGTCAGCCTGGGGGCGCAGGTCATTGGCACCGGCATGGGGGTGCTGTGGGCACTGGCCAGCGGCTTCGTGGTCTACGGCCTGCTCAAGGTCACCATGGGCATTCGCCTGAGCCAGGAAGAAGAATTCGACGGCACCGACCTGTCGATTCACAAAATCAGCGCGACGCCAGACCACAAAGACAGCTGGTGACTGGGGGCGGGGCTGCACGAATAACCTTACCCAATACCGGTAGGGTTTCAAACTTGGGTGCTACATTGCGGGAACGGTCAAGGTTTGAACGTTCACTCACACACAGCCAACAAGGATTCCCGCAATGGACACCCCACTCGCCACCAGCCAAATCGTCGCCCAGGCCTGCCTCTTTGCTTTTGCAGCCATCGCCCTCTTTGGCGGGTCTTTGCAGATGTACCTGGGCCAGCCAGACACCTCTGCCCGGCTGGACAACATCCACCGCTTCATGGGTGGGATTTACTTTTCCATGGGCGGTATTTGCGCTTGGACAGCCTTCACGGTCCGGGAACAAGGCACGCTGGTCTATCTGATTGCGGCCGGCGTCTTCATCGCCGGGTGTGGACGCTTGCTGTCCATGCGCAAGGTCGGGCTGCCTGAGCCTCGGGCCTTGTGGTTGGGCTATTTGGTGCCTGAACTTGTATTGCCCTTTGTGCTGGCTGTCGCGCACTCTCACCGGCCGCTTGCCTAGGGTATTCAAGACCCCACCAAGGTCTTGAAATACGCCCCCGCCCCATCCGCCGCCAGCTTGTCCGGATGCGCTGCGCAATAGGTATCAATGGTGGCCACAGCGTCACTCGTAGTGCGCGACGCTTCACCACTCGCATCCCGCTTAGCGCCGTGAATCGACTTCAAAGCCAGGCTGAGCGGCGCCAGAAACGACTTAGTCCAGGCCTGTTTAGCAGGCGCTTGCATGCGCAGCCACTGCGGGCAGGTGTGGTCGCCCAACAGGCTGGTGGCATGCAGACCGCTAGACGCGATGGCCAGGCAACACGACAGAAAAAGTTTTCGCATGGGAGCCACAGGCATGCCCATTTACATCGACGCGTCCAGCATCGCCCGGTAGTCCTCGCGCGTGGCGATGCGGGGATTGGTTTTGTGGCAGTGGTCGGCCATGGCGCCGTCGATCACGCGCTCAAACAGGTCAGCGGTCACGCCCAGTGCAGCCAGGCCGGTGGGCAGGCCCAGGCGCGCATTCATGTCTCGAATCGCGTGGGCAATCGCGTCGCCGTGCGCATCGCAAGCGCCCAGGCCCATGGCGTGGGCCATGCGCTGCAGGCGCTGCTCTTTTTGAATGGAGTCGGCCGCCGCATTGAAGCGCACCACCGCTGGCAAAAACAAAGCGTTCAAGGTGCCATGGTGCAGGCGCGGGTTGACGCCGCCCAGGCTGTGACTCAGGCTGTGCACGCAGCCCATACCTTTTTGAAAGGCCATGGCGCCTTGCATGCTGGCGCTCATCATGTTCCAGCGCGCTTCGCGGTCCTGGCCGTTGGCGGTGGCGCGTTCAATATGGCCCCAGCCTCGGGCCAGACCGTCCAGGCCAATGCCGTCGGCAGGCGGGTTGACGGCAGGCGCCATAAAGGTTTCCATGCAGTGGGCAATGGCGTCCATGCCGGTGGCCGCTGTCAACATGGGCGGCAGGCCGAGCGTGAGTTCCGGGTCGCAAATGGCGGTTTTGGGCACCAGGAACCAGCTGTGGAACCCCAGCTTGCGGCCGTCGTCCACGATCACGATGGCGCCGCGCGCTACTTCGCTGCCGGTGCCTGCGGTGGTGGGCACTGCAATCAGCGGCAGCACCCGGTCAGTGATCTTGGGACTGCCGCCTTCAATGGTGGCGTAGGTTTTGAGCGGGCCTTCGTGCGTGGCGGCAATGCAAACGCCTTTGGCCAGGTCCAGGCTGGAGCCGCCGCCCAGGCCCACCAGGCCGTCGCAGCCCTCTTTTTTGAGCAAGTCCACGGCGGCGCGCACGGCAGCCTCGGTGGGGTTCGACGGCGTTTGGTCAAACACAGCGTGCGGGTGGTCGCCCAACGCGGCCAGCGCACGGTCCAACACGCCCGCTGCGCGCACGCCAGCGTCGGTAACGATGAGCGGCTTGTGCAGACCCAGGCGTTCGCACTCGGCGCGCAGGGTGGAAATAGCGCCGAAATCCAGGTTGATTTGGGTGATGTAATTGATGATGGCCATAAAGATGCTGCTCCCTTGAGCCGTTAAGATCCCCTGACTTTACCCCGCCCATTTCTCCCCGTCCTTGCCCTCAGGAAAACCTTGCCATGACCCAAGCCGCTTCTCC
>CAIYRQ010000090.1 GCA_903928635.1 uncultured beta proteobacterium
TGCGTTTGGGGATCAAAAAACAGCTCCGCGTGCACCACATTGTCGGCATGGGCGCGCGCAAAGTAGGCCATGGCCATGGCATGAAAGTCGTCTTCCTCGATCAGCACCGAAGCCCCGGCGTAGTACAGGTCCAAAAAGCTTTGCAGGTCGGTAAACGCATAGGCGTCCCGCAGGGCTTCCACACTGGGGTAGGCCAGCGATATGCCGTTCTTGTGCGCCAGGGCAAAAATCAACTCGGGCTCCAGTGAGCCTTCGATGTGTATGTGCAGCTCGGCTTTGGGCATGCGCGCCAACAGTGCGGGCAGGTGGTTGCGGGAGAGGGGAGAGAAGTCCATGGCGGGTCGCTTAAGGTTTGAAGGGGTCAACGATGCCGGCGTCGCGGGGCAAGCCCCCTTTGCCGATTTGGGCCAGATGCACCCCCACCTTGCGCACCCCGGTTTTGTCCAATTCCATGCGCAAGGCCCAGCCACGGTTGTTGACGGGCTCGGAGAATCCGTCAAACACAAAGTTGCCCAGGCTGTAAAAAACGGGTTTGCCTTTGTAGCGTTCGGTGTCTTGCACTTGGTGCGGGTGGCCGCCAATCACGGCATCGGCGCCCGCGTCAATCATGACGTGCGCCAGCTGGCGCTGGCGGGCGTTGGACACCGGGTCTTCCCAGCCCCAGTGCATGATGGGAATCACCACATCGGCCTTCCAGCGGCTGCGCGCGGCCTGGATGTCCCGTACCACCTGCGCGTCCTCGCTCCAAGCCACGCCCGGTTTGTCAGTATCGGCTTCAAAATTGCGGGGCTGAAACTCGTCGTAGCCTAAGAATGCCACTCGCAGGCCTTTGCGCTCCACGATCCACGGCGTGTGCGCCTCGGTCAGGTTCATGCCGCCGCCATACACGCCCAATCCGGCGGCTTTCAAAAAGCCCAGCATTTGCGCAAAGGCTTGCGGGCCGTAGTCGCCCGAATGGTTGTTGGCAACACCCACCGCGTCGAAATGGCGTTTCACGTAGTTCAGGGTGCTGGGCGGCACGCGAAACACATTGGGCTTGTCGTCCTCGGGGCTGCCGATGGTGGCGACCACGCACTCCAGGTTGCCCACGCGAATGTCGGCCTCGCGGAATAATTTGGCAAAGCCCGCGAAGGGGTCGCGGCCCCTGCGCATGGCTTGGCTGGGTCCGTCCTCCAGCATGATGTCACCGACCACGACCAGCGAAACCGTATCTTTGCCCGGCGTTTCAGCGTGCAGCGTGGCGCTTGCCAACACCCACAGCCCGACGGCGAGCCAATGTTGGAAGCGTGCTTTCATGGCGACACCTCCGCCAACGCACAGCGGTACTGCAGTTCTTTGCCCAAAAGCGGCGAATACAGCGAAACGCGCCCGGTCAAGGCATCGGGCGACGGGTTGCGCAATGCCACAGGCCGCAGGTACTGGAGGTGCTGCATGACCATGGGCTGGCGCCGGGTGTTGTAGTAGAGGTACATATTCACGCTTTCAATCGGGGTGTCGGCTTGGCCGGGCGTGGCTGCCAGAACGATGGCCTTCACCCGAAACCGGTTGCCCACCGGCACCGCCGCCACTGTGTAGGGGTCGGTCGCGGGGCTAAAGGCGCGGTAATGCGTCTCGGAATTGACGTCAAAAGTGCATTGCAGCTCGGCGCTGGCTTGGGCCGATACCGTGCCGAACCCCAAGGGGATGAGGCCAAAAATCGCAAAAAAATGCCGTGAACATTGCTTCAAAGCCAGGTCTCCAGGGTGGTATTGAGTGCCCAGTTTATGCGCAGCCGATGGGACTGAGATAATTATCAAATTAGAATCTAATCACCGGTCCGGGGTTGGCATGCCATTTGCTTGGAAGGGTTTGCCGCCGACCTGTCGGGAAGGAAGTCAGCTTCTCGACACCCGCAGCGCCCTGAGTACCCACCTGAGAGACCGCGATGCCCGCTTTGACCAACGCCCTTGCCCGCTTACCCCGCACATTTCACTGCGCACTGTGCGCCTTAGGGCTGAGCGCTCTGAGTTCCTTGGTTCTGGCGGCGGCACCGGCGGGCCCCGTCGCCATGGCTCCAAGCGCTTTGGCCGTTCTCGGTTCTACCCATACCTACACCCCGGCGGTCGGGGAGGCTCTAACGCGCATCGTAGCCAAAACACTGCCCAATAGCCCATTGAACGCCGACCTGCTGGCCCAAGCCTTTGTCAGTTTGAATCCGCAGGCCTTTAGCACCGGCGTCAACAGCCGGACATTAACTACGGCGCCGTTGAAGGTACCCAACCACAACCAGTTGGTGCAACTGGTACTGGCCAAAAATGAAGCGGCGCGTCCCGCAGTGCTGGCGGCCCTGTCGGTGGCCGATGCCAAAGCGTCAGTGAGCCCAGCGACCCGCCCTGCTGAAAAACGTGAAAACTGGGTGCGCTATGCAGGTGGGCCGGTGAAAGCCGTAATGAATTTCGATGGCAGCGCCGATGAACGAAAAAACTGGGTGCACTACCTGGGCGCGGCGGTCCAACGGGTAGTGAGCAGCGCGACGGCATCTGAATCCCTGCAATGGGTGCAATACCCCCGCCTTGTCCTTGCCACTACCCCTGCGGCGCCTCAGCCCGCAGCGGACACCCGCAACTGGGTGCGCTATACCGCAGGTCGCAGCTACCCTGCGCAGCAATTCGCGCAGTTGTTTGACTGACGGTTACCAGCATCCCGACGCAGGCGTTCGGTTCCCGCCTTGATCCACCGTCAGCGGGCTGCAGCCCGAATCGACATTGGCTTGGTTGCCGGTGGCAGTGGCTTGCACAGTAAATGAACTGGCAGTTGGAGTCGGCGTGAGGCTGAAGGTGTAATACGCGGCCAAGCTTGACTGGCATTGCTGTGCTGAAGCGGCAGGCAGAACCGCACTGGCATAGCTCAGGTTGGTGGTAAACACCCGTTCCATGAACTGGGCCTGTTCCATCAGGCAACCCTGGGCCGTATTGCGACGGCCTTTGGCAATGCTGGTGGTGTAGCTGCCATAGGCAATGCGCGCCAGAACGCCCGCGATGACGACCACGATCAGCAATTCGATCAAGGTAAAGCCGCGTTGTCGGTTGAAGTGCAGTTTAGATTGCATAGGACTTGCTCAAAATTTAGATATGCCGGAGGTCAAGGGTACCGATGAGGCAGGTACCGACGCAAGGATATCGTTTGATTGCAAACGAATTTTGTTTTTAATTTGTTTATTATTGCAATGAGTTTACGCCTTTGGGCGCCTATTTCATTACCATGGCCTCAATGAAAACCTGCCGCATGAATCGCCAAGCCGACCGGGGCATTACCTTGGTAGAGACCATGGTCACCGTGACCATCATGGTGATCTTGCTGATGGTGGCCGTCCCAGCTTACAAATCGACCATTGACGGCAATCGGCGTGCAACCTACGCCACTGAACTGCTGGAAGACTTGACGCTGGCGCGCAGCGAGGCCATCAAGAGAAACA
>CAIYRQ010000091.1 GCA_903928635.1 uncultured beta proteobacterium
AAAGATCTGCTCGAGAGTGAACTCTTTGGCCACGAGCGCGGCGCATTCACTGGCGCACAAGCCCAGCGGCGGGGGCGCTTTGAGCAGGCCGACGAAGGCACGTTATTCCTGGATGAAATCGGCGATATGCCTTTCGAGCTTCAAACCCGGCTCTTGCGGGTGCTCAGCGACGGGCACTTTTACCGCGTGGGCGGCCACAGCGCGGTCAAGTCCAATGTGCGCGTGATTGCGGCAACGCACCAGGACCTGGAGCAGCGCGTCAGAGAAGGCGTGTTTCGCGAAGATTTGTACCACCGGCTTAACGTGATCCGTTTGCGATTGCCTGCATTGCGTGAGCGTCGCGAAGACATTCCCATGCTCACCCGCCACTTTTTGCAACACAGCGCCAAGCAGCTCGGTGTAGAGCCCAAACGCATTGCAGACAGTGCCGTGGCGGCACTTGAAAACTTTGCTTTCCCCGGCAATGTGCGCCAGCTCGAGAACATTTGCCACTGGCTCACGGTGATGGCGCCTGCACAGGTGATTGAACCCAAGGATTTACCACCCGAGTTTGGCGTGGTGCGCGCAGCGTCTGCGAACGCGAGCGTGAGCGAAAGCAGCTCTCCCGTGAATTCACTGTCATCTGCATTGCTACAGGCGCCCCAGGAGAGTGCGTTTGCACAAGCAGCAATCTCCGAAAAAATGGATGACTATCTACCGGCGTCAGACGCCGCAGTGGCGGGCATACCCAAAATCAATGGTGCTACGTACCTCGATTGGGAGCAAGAACTTGAGAACGAAGCCCTGGCGCTCCTGCGCAGCGGCCAAGGCGAAGTGTGGGACCTCCTGTCCCGCCGCTTTGAGGCCCGATTGATTCAGGCCGCGCTCACCGACACGCGGGGCCGTCGTATCGAGGCGGCGCAAAAGCTGGGAATAGGCCGCAACACCATCACCCGCAAGATCCAGGAACTGGGGCTGGAGAAAGAGCACCCGTCCGCGCAAGACTAAGCTGCAGCGGCCAGGTCCAGGTCCACCACGACGGGTGCGTGGTCACTAGGGCGCTCATTTTTTCGCGGGGCTTTGTCGATCACGCAGCTGCGCGCCAAGGGTTGGAGCGCGTTGCTGATCAGCACATGGTCGATGCGCAACCCGCGGTTGCGGCGAAACGCAAAGTCGCGGTAGTCCCACCAGCTGTAGCTTTTGGGTTCCTGCGCAAACAGCCGGTAGCTGTCGTGCAACCCCAGCGCAATGAGCGCGCGCAGGTGGTAACGCTCTTCCTCGGTGCAGTGGATCTGGTCGCGCATGCCCTGTGGATCCCACACGTCGTTGTCGTCAAAGGTGATGTTGTAGTCGCCCATCAGCACGAGCTGGGGGTGCTGCGCCAGCTCTTGCTTGACCCAGGCGCGCAAGCCCTTGAGCCATTCCATCTTGTATTCGAACTTGTCCGTGCCCGGCGCCTGGCCATTGGGGAAATAGGCGCCTATGACGCGCGTTCCCGCCACGGTGCCGCAAATCACGCGCGCCATATCGTCCGCAAAGCCGGGGATATTTTTCACCACGTCGGTCGCAGGCGTGCGGCTGAGCAGCGCCACACCGTTGTACGTTTTTTGACCGAACCAGTGGGCGTGGTAACCGGCCGCTTGAAAAGCCTCCGCCGGAAACTTGTCGTCCGTCATTTTGGTTTCTTGCAACACCAGCACTTCGACCGGATTGGCCTGCAACCAGTCAAGAACCTGCGGCAGGCGCACGGTCAGCGAATTGACATTCCAGGTGGCAAATTTCATGGCGCAGGCCCGTCGGTGCGGGTGTAGGTGACAAAGTGAAAGGCGACACCGGTCGTGGACACATGGCTTTCGCGCCGGGTGGACGTCCATTCGCTGCCAAGTGGAGGGGCAAAGGCATCACCTTCCACCTCAAGCTCAATTTCAGTAACTTCCACGGTGCTGGCCCAGGGCAGCGCCTGTGCATAAATTTGCGCACCACCAATGACCCAGACGTCCGGTTGGGAAGCACACAGGTCCATGGCGGTTTGCAGTGAATCGGCAGTCAACACACCGTCCACGCACCAGCCATCCTGGCGGGTGATCACCACATTGACGCGCCCTGGCAGTGGGCGGAACTTGGGTGGCAGCGAATCCCAGGTCTTGCGTCCCATGATGACAGGGCAACCCAGGGTGGTGCGCTTGAAATGCGCCAGGTCTTCGGGCAGATGCCAGGGCAGGTGGCCTTGCATGCCAATGACGCCATTGGCCGCGCGGGCGTATATCAGGTGCAGGCGCATAGCCAAGACCTACACGGCCACCGGTGCTTTGATTGCAGGGTGATGTTCGTAGCCCCGCACCTCGAAGTCTTCGAACTGGTAGTCAAAGATCGAGTCTGGACGGCGCACGATGTGGAGCGTGGGGTAGGGCAGGGGCGCACGGGACAGTTGCAGCTCCACTTGGTCGTGGTGGTTGCTGTAGATATGGCAGTCGCCCCCGGTCCATATGAAGTCACCCACGTCCAGGTCGCACTGTTGCGCCACCATGTGGGTGAGCAAGGCGTAGCTGGCGATGTTGAAGGGCACGCCCAGGAAAATATCGGCACTGCGCTGGTACAGCTGGCAACTCAGTTTGCCCCGGCCACCGGGCTGTGCAGCCGGGGCGACGTAAAACTGGAAGAAAGCATGGCAGGGCAT
>CAIYRQ010000092.1 GCA_903928635.1 uncultured beta proteobacterium
CTCCATGCTGATGGCGCCCGCTTCTTCGGGCGTCCAGCGCCCGCCGACCACCTGGTTGTTGTCCGGACGCGTGGCGCTGTGGCTGAGGTTGAACTCGCGGTCCACCAGCCGCTTGGCCCGTTCATCCACGTAATCGTCGGAGGACACCGACTTGCCATTGATGGCGATCAGGCGGCCGCGAATCATGGGATACCAATCCAGCTTGGCGACGCCTGCGCTGCGCACGGCTTCCAAAAAGCGGTCGGACTGGTCAGGCATGACGTTGATGACAAAGCGGTTGGGTGCGTCGGCGGGCGTGGCTTTGCGCCAGCTAGAAATCAAATCGGTGCGCAGCAGCACCAGCAATACCAGCGCCAGCAGGCCCACGGCCAGGGCGCTCACCTGCACCACGGTATAAGCTGGGCGCGCCGCGATTTGCCGCGTGGCCAGCACCAGCGCACGCGGGGCGGTCGTCTCGTTGACGCTGGCGCGTAGCAGCCAAATGGCCAACCAGGCCAGCGCCGCAAACAACAAAACGGCCCCCGCAAACCCGCCCACCGCGATGAGGCCCAGCTTCACATCGCTGCTCACCGCCAGCAGCAAGGCGGCAAACCCCAGCACCCCAATCGCCAGCACGCCCGCCGATGCGGGCCGCAAGCTGCCCACGTCGCGTCGAATCACACGCAGCGGCGGCACCTGTGCCAGTTGCAAGACGGGTGGCAGCCCGAAAGCGCACAGCAAGGTCAAACCCATGCCCATGCCCAGCCCCACCGGCGCCAAGGAGGCCGCAGGCAAACTGGCGTCTACCAAGCCGGCCAGCAGCAGCACGAACAGGTAATGCACTGCATAGCCCAACACCAGCCCCAGGCTGCTGGCAAACACACCCACCAGCGCAAACTCCCAGGCATAGGCCGCCGCAATGGTGCGCTGGCTCAGGCCCAGCACGCGCAGCATGGCGCAGTCGTCCAAATGCTTGGCAGCAAAGGCGCGCGCTGCCAGAGCGACCGCTACCGCGCTCAGCAATGCAGCCAACAACGCTACCAAGCTTAAAAATTTCTCGGCCCGCTCCAGCGTTTGGCTCAGCTCGGGCCGGCCGGACTGGGTGGACTCGATGCGCACGCCCCGCAAGGGCTCCACCCTGGTCTGCGCATCCTGGTTTGCATCTGCTGCTTTGCCTTTGATTTGCGCATTGCCCCAAGCCACGAACTTGGCTACTGCCGCATCATTGCCAGCCACCGCCAGGCGGTAGTTCACGCGGCTCGCTGGCTGCACCAAGGCGGTGGCGGCGATGTCTGCGCTATTGAGCATCACGCGCGGCGCAAAGTTCATAAAGCCTGCGCCCCGGTCGGGTTCGCTGGCAATCAGCGCGTCAACGGTGAACTGCGCGTCACCCAAGAGCAGCATGTCGCCGACTTGCAAGGCCAGTGCATCGAGCAACTGGGCATCCGCCCACACCGAGCCCTTGGGCGGAATGCCTTTTGCAGCTTGCTCAGGCGCGCCGGGCTTTGGGTTCAGGCGCAGCGTGCCCCGCAAGGGGTAACCGGTTTCCACTGCTTTGAGTGCCACCAGTTTGCTGGCACCACCCTGCGCCTGGGTGGCGCGCGCCATGGTTTGAAAGCTCAGGGTTTGGACTTGGGTCAATCCAAGGCGCTGGGCCTCTTGGCCAAAGGCTGGGGGCGCTGGGCGGTCGGTGGCAACAACGGCATCACCACCGAGCAACTGGCGCGCGTCGCGCTGCAAGCCGCCTTGCAGCCGGTCGGCGAAAAATCCGACCGCAGTGAGCGAGGCCACCGCCAAGCTGACCGCCACGACCAAGAGCCGCAGCTCGCCCGAGCGCACGTCGCGCCACAAAGTGCGCCAGCCAAGGCGCCAAAAAGATTGCTTCATGGGGCGACCTTAGCGCAAATGCGCGACAGGCAGCCGCGCTGGGGTTTCAGTGGGGTTTTTGCTGGGCCAG
>CAIYRQ010000093.1 GCA_903928635.1 uncultured beta proteobacterium
ACCGAGGATTTTTCAAGGGCAATCGCTTGCAGGTGCGGGTGTTGCATGGTGGCTGACGCAGTGGTGCGCAAATTAGGTGGTCACGGGATATCGGCGGATGAGTATGGCAAAAAATACAACGCCCAGCAGGAGTGAGCCTGCCGCCATTTCCAAGGCGGTGGAAAAGCCCTCAGAAGTACTGGCCGCGTGGCTGATCAGGTAAGCCGCCAACGGGGGTCCAAGAATTTGACCCAGCCCATACAGCGCCGTGAGCAACCCAATCGTGGGTGCGACACGCTGAGGGCGCACGCGGCGAGCCTCTTGCATGGCAAAGTAGGTGATGGCCGTGAAGGGGATGCCCACCAGCAGGCTGCCCAAGGCATAGCCCAACAAGCTGGGCAGAAACTGGCCCATGGCCACACCTGCAGCTTGCATGAGATAGCAAAACACGAGCATCCCGCGCAGGTCGCGCACCTGCTTCATGCGGGATGCCATCAAGGCGCCGGCGATGACTCCACAGCCCAGCAGGGGCCAAAAAAGATCCAGCCAGGGCGACCCCACCAACACCTGCCGCGCAATCACAGGCAAAAAGGTGGCGGTGATGATGTAACCAAAGCCGGCCACGCCATAGGCCAGTGCAAGCAATGCCACCTCGCCTGTAGAGTGCTCACCCGCGGTTTGAACCTGCGTGGTTGGGGTGCCACCGGTAGGAGCCAGCGTGTTGCGTCCCGTCAATACGGGCCAGACAAGCACCGTGAGTCCCAATGCCAAGGCGCCAAAGGCCAGCCATCCACCGGCCGCGCTCCACCCGGTGGCGACCATGGCACTGGCTGCCAGGCCCGTGAGCACAATGCCGGCACCAGGTCCGGTGTAAATCATGGCGCCCATACTGGCATGGCCCCGCAGCGCGACTTGCGTTAAGCACCAACCCGAGGTGTAGACAAAAACAAACGCACTGGAGATGCCCGCCAGGAATCGCAAGTAAGGCCAGAGCGGCTCATAGGGTACGGCCATCCCCATTGTCAGCGCGATGGTGCTGACGAGCCCCATGCGGATGACCAGGGTGGGTTTGGAAAAAGGCCTGAAGGTACAAAACAGCGCACCCACCAGGTAGCCGATGTAGTTGGCGCTGGCCAACCAACTGGCGCCGCCCAGTGTGATGACTCCGTCGTGCAACATCATGGGTAGAAGGGGCGTGAAGGCGAAGCGCCCTATGCCCATGGCGGTGGCCAGCGAGAGCAGGCCCGCCACGATGATGCGACGATGGTTGGCCGGTAGCGGCGGAGAAAAGTCCATCAATGCTTTCAATGCCCTAAGGATTGCAGTACCGAACTGAGGTCAGGACCCAAAAAATGCGGCCGCGGACCCAAGGCCTCAAAAGGCAAGCCTTGCCGGTTGACCCAGTGGGTTGTGAAACCAAACCAGGTGCCACCCAGCGCGTCCCAGGCATTGCTCGACACGAATAGCACTTCGTCCTTTGCGACCGGGATGGATTGTTGGACCAGACCATAACTTTCTGGCGAAGTCTTGAACAAGCGAATCGGGTCTACCGAAATGAGGTGGTCCAACACCTCCTCCATCCCCGCGCTTTTGACCGCCGAATTGAGCATGTCCACACTGCCATTGGAAAGTATGGCGGTGGTCAGGCCCATGGCTTTGATTTTTTGCAGCACCGCCAGGTTTTCGGGGAACGGCGTGAGCTGCGCATATTGCTGCATCAGCGCGTCGACCTGCCCGGCCCCACGGTTGAGTTTCAATCGGTCTAAGGTGTATTCCAAGGACAAGCGCGTCAGCTCCCAAAACGGGCGGAAGAACTGGCTCCCTGCTGGGTTGTGGGGATCAGATTGCGTAATCAAGCGGGTGTATTCGACCTGCTTGTCGCGCCACTTCACCGCGATGTCTGCGCCATGGCCGCGGTACAACTGCTCAGCAAGGGTCTGCACCGAGTACACATCAAACAAGGTGCCGTAGGCGTCAAACACAACCGCTTTGATCTTCATGAAATTTCCTAAAGTGAACGCGAAACCGTCGTCGCGGCGCGATCATAGGACGGTTGCTCCGATGAAAATCGCACCACGTGGTCCACAAAGGCCTTGACCTTGGCGGAATGTTTTCGCTCAGGGGGACTGACCAAGTGAATAGGTGACTGCGGCGAATCCCACTCGGGCATAAACCGAACCACCTCCCCACTGGCCAGCTCCGCCTCAAACAGCCAGGTGGGTGAATAAGCGATTCCCATTCCGCTGATCACCGATGCGCGAATCACCTCGCTGCTGTTGGATTGAATATGACCTTCGACCCGAACACTTTTGGCGGTGCCCATTGCTTCCGACGCGCCGTCTCCGGCGGTAAAGGTCCAGACATTGCAGTTGGCCATGCCCGTATAAACAATGCAGTCGTGCGCCTGCAAGTCTTGCGGGTTAACCAGCACGCTGTTGCTTTTTGAAACGAACTGCAGGTAGTCCCTTTGCGCTAGCAGCATCCGATGCGAGGTTCCAATGCGCCGGGCAATCAGACCACTGTCCGGCAGGTCGCCAATGCGAACCGAGACATCAATGCCTTGCTCGACCAAATCGACGAAGCCGTCGTGCAAACGCAAATCGATCTTCACGTCAGGATGGCTCAACATAAAGGACTTCACCAAGGGCATCAGCTTCAGGCGCCCATAGCCCACGGATGCCGCAACGCGCAGCCAGCCGCGCAATTGACTTTCGCCCTTGGCCAGCGAGGACTCGGCTTCCGCGATTTCAGCCACGAGCCGGCGCACTTGCTCAAAGTAGCGGGTGCCTTCTTCGGTCAAGGCAAGAGAACGCGTGGTTCGCACCAACAGCTTGGTGCCGAGCTCTTTTTCTAATGCAGCGACCTGCTTGCTGATCGCGCTCTGCGTCGCCAACAGCTCGCCCGCGACGGCGGAAAAGCTCCCCGATTCGACCACTCTCACAAAAGTACGCATTGCGGAAAGCTTATCCATAACCCTCTAATTTATTCCATTTATTACTAATTGATAGCGCTAAATATAGTCTATATCAACTCAATGGAATCAGTCAGACTCCACTTCGTTCTCATCAAACCTCTTGAGACACACCTAGGAGTTCACCATGACCGCCGTCCATGTGCCCATCGTCGTCATTGGAGACAAGACTGTGAGCAATTACCTCCACGCCACCACCAAGAACCCATCACAAACCAAGGATACAAACCATGCTTGATGTCTACGCTTTCGCAACCCCCAACAGTGTCAAAGTGCCCATCGCACTTGAAGAAATGGGCCTTGCCTACACGCTGCACGGAATCAATATCCGCAAAGGTGAGCAGAAAGCGCCAGACTTTTTAGCTCGAAATTCCAATGGCAAGGTGCCGGTGCTGGTGGATTCAGAAGCCGAAAACGGGCCGATGGTGCTTACCGAGAGCGCAGCCATCCTGGTCTACTTGGCTGAGAAAACCGGAAAGCTCTTGCCCACCCACGGAATTGCGCGCGCGAGGGTGTTCGAACAATTGTTTTTCCATGCATCAGGCTTAGGCCCCGCATTCGGTAACGCCGGGTACTTTCAAAAACTCGCGCCTGAGCCCATCCCGCATGCCATTGACCGGTTCAAAACAGAGGCGAAACGGGTGTTGTCCGTCCTTGACCACAGGCTGGCCACGTCGGCCTACGTCGCGGGTGAGTCCCTCAGCATCGCAGATATCGCCCATTTTGGTTGGCTTTGGAGACGAGAGTTTGTGGGAGTGGACTTCTCCGAAACGCCCAACCTTGCGCGCTGGTACAGCGCGCTGGAAGCCAGGCCAGCGTTCCAACGCGGGATATCACAAGTGAACTCCTTGATTCCCTCCTGATCATGTGCCGCAGGCGCTTACTTCTTTGTCCATTGATTGGCACGAATATTCTCGGCGGCCAGTGACGCCGTCTGGGAGACGCGCTTGGATCTGGTGATCCCGGTCTTAGCGTTCCCAATCCATTCCAAAATGGCTCGCTTGGTGGAACGGGGAAAAGCGTTGAAATGGACATCGGAACCAGGATGACGTTGGAACGCCTGGACAAGATCAGGCGGAAGCTCGAGTGCTTCCACGCTGTCCAACTTATTCCAACTTCCGTCGTGCTTGGCTTCTTCAACTTTTGCCAAGCCAGCAGAATGCATTTGACCAGTGGCCATTAATTTATCAACGCGTTCTTTGTTCTTTTTGCTCCACGCACTTCCTTTTTTGCGAGGCGAAAACCAGAGCTTGGAACGTTCGGCATCGACGGTGCCAGGCTTACTATCAATCCATCCGAAGCAAAGCGCGGTTTCTACTGCATCGTCGTAGGAGATGCGTAACTTACCCGTCGCTTGTTTGAATGTAATCAGCCAAATTCCATTGGCTCTCAAGTGGTTCCCTTCCAGCCACTTGCGCCACTCATGGCTTGACTTCGGATGAATAGAATCTTGAGGCAAATCAGTCATTTTTTTCAAAATTGCGTGGCCACCATCCAATGTACACCGACGGCGTAAGGACCAACAATGCTTGAACTCAGACCAGGGTGCGAATGCTGCGACACCAACCTTCCCGCAGATTCCCAAGAGGCCCGGATTTGCTCTTTTGAATGTACTTTCTGTGCGCCATGTGCCGATGATTTGCTAAAGGGGAAATGTCCCAATTGCGGTGGCGAGTTACTGCCACGTCCTGCTCGCGCTTTGGAAAAAGCAAGGAAATTTCCTGCTTCCACCAAACGGGTTTATCGGCCCGAACTAAGAGCAGGGGTCCAGCGCTCCGGAACTTAAGGCATGGTGCAGATTTTCACTAGCGCCTTTGCGCTGTACCGCCGTGATGATCATTGCCGGTCAGTGGCATTGACGACCTGACACATCCGATCACAATACCCGTCAAGCCAAGATGCCCTTCACCCGCGAACGAAGGTCGGGCACGAGGTCTTGCTCGAACCAAGGGTTCTTTTTGAGCCAGACGTTGTTTCTAGGACTGGGGTGGGGCAAAGGCACCGTGTCGGGCCCCACCGTTTTCCAAGCCTTGACGGTCTCAGTCAAATTCTCGTGGGCCAAGTGACCCAAGTGCCAGGCTTTTGCGTACTGGCCGATCACGAGCGTGAGGGCAATATGCGGCAAATGCTCCAGCAATTGCTTTCGCCAAGTGGCTGCACACTCCGGCCTTGGAGCAAGGTCGCCCGACTTGCCTGTTCCGGGGTAACAAAAACCCATGGGAACAATGGCAATTTTCGACTCGTCGTAGAACACCGCTCGGTCAATGCCCATCCACTCCCGAAGGCGATTTCCACTCGGGTCATCAAAGGGCACACCAGATTCATGAACCCTGAGGCCGGGAGCCTGCCCGACGATCAATATTTTTGCCTGCGCATTGGCCTGTAATACCGGCCTCGGCCCCAGTGGGAGCTGGGCAGCACATAGCGTGCAGGACCTGATGTCTTGAAGCAGATGCGAAAGTGTTGGGCTCATGGGCCCATTCTGGACGATGGGCTTGCATGCCACAATCCCGCGCCAACTTGGAGACCTTGACCATGCGGCCTTGGGGCTCTAGGGCACCTGGCACATGGGTTGCTTCCGCCGTCAACAGGGGTGACACACGGAGGTTTCGCACTAGCTTTACATTACCGAATTGTTGAAAGTGTTTTTATTAAAGGAAACAACATGCAGCTCGGGATGATTGGCTTGGGGCGGATGGGCGGAAATATCGTGCGGCGCCTGCTGCGCGGCGGCCACAGCTGCGTGGTGTTTGATACCAACGCCGCCAGCGTGAACCAACTGGCGCAAGAAGGCGCCACCGGCAGCCAAGACATGGCGCATCTGGTGGCGCAAATGCCTGCACCGCGCGCCGTGTGGGTCATGTTGCCGGCAGGCGCGATCACCGAGGCCACGGTCGCGCGCTTGGGCGAGCTTCTGCAACCGGGCGACACCATCATTGACGGTGGCAACTCCAATTACCAAGACGACGTGCGCCGCGCTCAGGCTATGGCCGCCAAAGGCATTCGCTACATCGACGTCGGCACCAGCGGCGGCGTCTGGGGCTTGGAGCGCGGCTACTGCATGATGATTGGTGGCGACAAACCCGCCTTCGACCATCTGGAGCCACTGTTCAAAACCTTGGCGCCCGGCATTGGCACCATCGAAAAAACGCCCGGCCGCGAAAACCGCCAGTCCACTGCCGAGCATGGCTACCTGTACACCGGCCCTGCCGGTTCCGGCCACTTTGTGAAGATGGTGCACAACGGCATTGAATACGGCCTGATGCAGGCCTATGGCGAAGGCCTGGACATTCTCAAAGGCGTGAACCAGGACGCTATCCCTGCCGAGCGACGCTACAACCTCGACCTGGCAGACATCACCGAACTCTGGCGCCGGGGCAGCGTGGTGTCATCGTGGCTGCTGGACTTGTCCGCCATTGCGCTGGCCGAAGACCCGGAACTCAAAGCCTTTTCCGGCTACGTGGACGACTCGGGCGAGGGCCGCTGGACCATTCAGGCCGCGATCGAAGAAGCTGTCCCCGCAGATGTGCTGACCGCCGCGCTCTACACCCGCTTTCGTTCGCGCAAAGAACACACCTTTGCAGAAAAAGTGCTCTCGGCCATGCGCAAGCAATTTGGTGGTCACCAGGAACCGGGCAAGAAGTAAACGCCTGGTATTTCATGGGGCCGCAGTGCGCAGCCCTTCTTCTTTCAGACTTTAGGAGCGCCCTATGGCCCAAGACATCGAACACGCCGTCACGCCCCATGGCGAACAGGCCCCGTCCAGCACCATGGTGATTTTTGGCGCAGGTGGCGACCTGACCAAGCGCCTGTTGATGCCCGCGCTTTACAACCTGGCGCGCACTGGCTTGCTGCCAGCGCAGTTTGCATTGGTGGGCGTGGACCGTGTAGAGATGGGAGACGCCCAGTTCCGCAGCCATGTAGAAGCGTCCATCCGCGCATTTGCAGCTGACAAACATTACAGCCAGGCGATTGACGAATCCAATTTGCAACGCCTGCTGTCCGCCATCGTTTACATGCCGCTGGACTTCTCGGCGCCAGCCTCGTATGTGGCTTTGGGCGAGCGCCTGAAGCAGCTCAAGTCCAGCCACGGCGTGGGCGACAACGTGATGTTCTACCTAGCAGTGGGCTCGCGCTTTTTTGGCGGCATCGTGGACCAGCTCGGTGCCGCCGGACTGGTGACCGAGACCAACCATCAGTGGCGCCGTGTGGTGGTGGAAAAGCCGTTTGGCCACGACCTGGAGTCGGCGCAGGCGCTCAACACCCAGCTGCGCCACAGCCTGTCGGAATCGCAGATTTACCGCATGGACCATTTCCTGGGCAAAGAGACGGTGCAAAACATCATGCTCATGCGTTTTGCCAACGGAATTTTTGAGCCGCTGTGGAGCCGCGAGCACATTGACCATGTGCAAATCACGGTAGCCGAGACCGTGGGCGTGGAAGCGCGCGCCGCCTTTTACGAGACCACAGGCGCCTTGCGCGACATGGTGCCCAACCATGTGTTCCAGCTCTTGGCTTTGACGGCCATGGAGTCGCCCGCATCCTTTGACGCAGACGCGGTGCGCAACGAAAAGACCAAGGTGCTGGAGTGCGTGCACACCGTGAACGCCGCCACCGACAGCGTGCGTGGCCAGTACGCCGTCGGTGCGCGTGACGGCCAGCCGCTCAAGGCCTATGCCGACGAGACAGGCGTGGCTGCTGGCAGCGAAACCGAGACCTATGTCGCGCTCAAGCTGGGCATCGACAACTGGCGCTGGGCGGGCGTGCCCTTCTACTTGCGCACCGGCAAGGCCATGAACAAGCGCCAAAGCGAGATCGTGATCCAGTTCAAGCGCCCGCCCTTGTCGCTGTTTCGCAATACGGCCACCAATGGCCTCACCCCCAACGCGCTGGTGCTCAAGCTGCAGCCCGATGAAGGTGCGATGCTGTCCTTTGGCGCCAAGATTCCGGGCCCCAAAATCGCCATCGGCCAGGTGCACATGGACTTTCACTACAAAGACTACTTCCAGAACGCACCCAGCACCGGCTACGAGACTTTGATTTACGACTGCATGATTGGCGACGCTACGCTGTTCCAACGTTCGGACAGCGTGATGGCCGGTTGGCGCATCGTGCAGCCTTTGCAGCAGTACTGGGCCAGCGGCAAGGCACCCCTGGCGCACTACGCGGCAGGCTCCGACGGCCCCCAGGAAGCGCAAGACCTGCTGCAAGCCAACGGTCGAGAGTGGCGCGAACTCTGAAACGCGGGCACCATTGCAGCCATGTCCAAAATCATCGTTTTTGCCTTCCCCGTTTTCTTGCTCCTGATTGCTGTGGAGCTGTGGTGGGACCGTCGCCATGTTCGCCAGGCCGCGCTTCAAGGCGGCTCGGCGATCAGCAGCTTCGGCCTGAGTGACACGCTCAACAACCTGAGCCTGGGCTTGATGAGCCAGGTGACCGGCGTGCTGGGCAAGTTCATTGGCATTGCGATCTACGCTGCAGTGTTTGGCACCGTGGCATTGTGGCCCGATGCTGACCTTTGGAAGCACTGGTACGGCTGGGTCCTGGCTCTGGTCATTTACGACTTTTGCTACTACTGGCTGCACCGGGCGGGGCACGAGGTGGCACTGTTTTGGGCAGCGCACGTGGCACACCACCAGAGCCAGCACTACAACCTGTCCACCGCCCTGCGCCAAACATCCACCGGCGCCTTGTTCGGCTGGATCTTTTACCTGCCCATGGCGGTGATGGGCGTGCCGCCCTTGGTCTTTGGCATTGTGGCCTTGGTGGATTTGCTCTACCAGTTTTGGGTGCACACCGAGCATGTGGGCCAGCTCGGCTGGTTTGACCGGGTGTTTTGTTCGCCCAGCAACCACCGGGTGCACCACGCCGTCAACGATGGCTATGTAGACCGCAACTACGGCGGCATTTGGGTGGTCTGGGACCGCATGTTTGGCACCTTTGAGCCTGAAACCAAGGCCTGTGTTTATGGCACACGCACACCGCTGAACAGCTGGGACCCGGTCTGGGCCAACCTGGCGGTCTATGCCGAACTGTGGCAACGCAGCCGGCTGGCACCCCGCTGGGGCGACAAGCTGCGCGTGTGGCTCAAGCCGCCGGGCTGGATGCCTTCAGACCCCCACTACCGCACCGCTTTGGAAAACAAGGGCATCAGCACAAGCGCTTTTGATCTGGCCCAGGTTCGCACCTACGGACCGCCCTTGTCCACCGGCCAGGCGGTAGTGGCAGTGATGCAAAACGGCGTGCTGACCGCAGCGGGCGCGTGGTACCTGTGGAATGTGGATGGCCAATCACTGCCCTGGGCCGCTGCAGGCTGTGCCGCTTTGACCTTGGGACTGTGGGCACTCGGGCGCTATCTGCAGCACCAGCTGAGCACCGGCAGCGTGGTCGTCATTCAATCGGTAGCCATTGCCACGGTGCTGACGCTGAGCCCCCTGCCACTGTAGGCGCGAAGCCTGGCTGCTTCAAAAACCGGGCACTTCGCCGGCATTGCTGGGTGGCGTCACTCCCAGATGACGGTAGGCCGCCAAAGTGGCTATGCGACCACGCGGCGTGCGCTGCAAAAAGCCCTGCTGAATCAGGTAAGGCTCAATCACATCCTCAATGGTTTCGCGCTCTTCGCCAATACTGGCGGCAATATTGTCCAAACCCACCGGCCCGCCGTCGAAACGGTGAATCACGGCCTCCAGCAGCTTGCGGTCCATCAGGTCAAAGCCCTGCGGGTCCACGTCCAGCATGGCCAAAGCACGGTTGGCAATATCGAGCGTAATCTTGCCCGCGCCTTTGACCTCGGCGTAGTCGCGCACCCGCCGCAACAAGCGGTTGGCGATGCGCGGCGTACCACGCGAGCGCCGCGCAATCTCAAAGCCACCTTCGGCGTCGGTCGGTACTTTGAGCAAACCTGCGCTGCGGGTGACGATGCGAAGCAACTCCTCCGAGGTGTAAAACTCCAGCCGCGCGACGATGCCAAAACGGTCGCGCAGCGGATTGGTGAGCATGCCCGCGCGCGTGGTGGCGCCCACCAGCGTAAAGGGCTGCAGGTCCAGCTTGATGGACCGGGCCGCCGGGCCTTCGCCGATCATGATGTCGATCTTGTAGTCCTCCAGCGCGGGGTACAAAATTTCTTCGACCACGGGTGAGAGGCGGTGAATTTCGTCAATAAACAAGACGTCGTTCTTTTCCAGATTGGTCAGCAGCGCCGCCAGGTCTTTGGGCTTTTCCAGCACCGGGCCGCTGGTTTGGCGCAAGTTCACACCCAGTTCGTGCGCGATGATGTGCGACAGCGTAGTTTTGCCCAATCCGGGTGGACCAAACAGCAGCACATGGTCCAGCGCCTCGTCGCGTTTTTTAGCCGCGCCAATGAAGATCTCCAATTGCTCACGCACTTTGGCCTGGCCTACGTACTCGTCGAGCAGTTTTGGGCGCAGGGCACGTTCAATGGCCTCTTCAGCCCCGGATACCGGCATAGCGGACACCATGCGCGCCGCTGCATTGCTCTCAGGGTGGGGGGCGAAATCGTCGGTTTGAATGCTCACAGCGTTTGGCGCACAGACGCCAGAATTGGTTGAATCAGGTTGCCATGGTAGCTTGCTAGCAGCCCTTATCTTGGTGACATCGCGCTGTAAGGTGCAAGCAATAGAATGCAATCATCAATTTGACGGGTTTCATTCCGCTGAGCACCCCCCACACACATTCGAGATTTCACTTGTCGCACACTGTGTCCTCCGCCATGCCAAAGCATGTGGCCATCATCATGGACGGCAACCGCCGGTGGGCCAGTGCGCGCGGACTACCGAAGGCGGTGGGCCATGGTGCCGGTTCTCGCCGAGTGCGCGCCATAGTGCAAGCCTGCGCCGAGCGTGGCATTTCCCACCTGACCCTGTTTGCCTTCAGCACCGAAAACTGGCGCCGCCCCATGGACGAGGTGGGCAGTCTGATTGGTTTGCTCACCTTGTATTTGCAAAAGGAAATTGGCAACCTCAACGCCAAAGGCGTTCGCCTGTGCGTGGTGGGTGACGTCAGTGCCTTTGACCAACGGGTACAAGCCCTGATCCGCGATGCGCAGGAAAGCACCGCGCACAACCGGGGCATTACATTGACCCTGGCCCTGAACTACGGCGGACGCTGGGACATTCTGCAGGCTGTGAAAGCCTGGCAGCAAGCCCATCCGGATGCGTCCGCTGACTCCTTGAGCGAGGCAGCGCTTGCGCCCTACCTGCAAATGGCCGACGCGCCACCGCCCGACCTGATGATCCGCACTGGGGGCGAGTCGCGCATGAGCAACTTCATGCTGTGGCAAATGGCCTATACCGAACTGTATTTCACCGAGCTGCTATGGCCCGAGTTCACGCCCAAAGCCTTGGACCAAGCAATTGCCTGGTTTGCCCAACGCGACCGGCGCTTTGGCGGTGAAAGCACCATCGCCACCACTGCGATTGAATCCCAGGCGTCATAAACCGCCACTACCATGGTCGGCGCGCACTACACTGCCGCATTTTTCGCAACTGGAGAGACCCCATGGAAGCCCACGAAGCCTCAGAAATGATTGAAGAAAGCCACGGCGACGGCAAGAACCGCACCGCCCTCACCATTTCCATCCTGGCCATGGTTTTAGCCATTTCCAGCCTGGGCGGATCCAACGCGGGCAAAGAAATCACCCAGGAGAACATCTTGGCGGCCAACAGCTACGCCTTCTACCAGGCCAAGTCCATCCGGCAAACCTCGCTCAAAATTGCCGCAAGCGATCTGGAACTGCAGTTGCTGCGCGAACCGGGCATGCCCGCCGCCGCCAAAGAGGCAATGCAGAAAAAGATCGAGGACTACAAAAAGACAATAGAGCGCTACGAGTCGGAGCCCGAAACCAAAGAAGGTAAAAAGGAGCTACTTGTCACTGCCAAAGAGCATGAGGCAGCCCGTGACCATGCCATACGCCAGGACCCCTGGTTTGACTACGCCGAAGGCATGCTGCAGATCGCTATCGTGCTGCTCTCAGTGTCTATCGTTGCAGGACTGCCCGTGCTGTACTGGGCGGGAACCGTCTTAGGCGCCTTGGGCGCACTGTCTGCCGCCAACGGCTTTTTCCTGTTTTATTGAATCGGGGCGGCCTTGCGCTGGGGCGCGCCGCTGGCGGTGGCAGTGACCACCGCTTCAAAAAACACATTGCCGTCGATGTCGTTGTCCACGCTGTTGTTGCGCTGCGTGTAAACCACCTCCGCGGTCTCCGCGCCTGAAGCCAAAGCGCGTGCCAGGGCTTCCTCCCCGGCGAGGTGCTGGGCGTGCGCCACCGCCGATGGCAAATCTCCAAAGTCCTTGGGTCCTTGAGCAGTAAACACTTTGAAGACTCCACGGGCCGGTTGGGTGAGCGTGATGTGTACACGCTGGGACACCTGTCCCAGTACCGCGCCCACCGCGTTGGCCACTTCGGCAAAACGCGGCAATTGCAAATCCACGCCCAGCGCCTGCGCCACTGCAGGGTAATAACTCGCCGCCGGAGCCCCCACGCCCACCAAAGGCATGGTCGGAGAAAAGCGCAGCTGAAACACCGCAGTGGAATCAGGCTGCGCGCCCTGTGTTCCGCCCTTGGCCATCACCGTCAGCAGTGCGGCGACTTTGCCCGCAGACGTTTCGTTCATTTGGCCTGCGTCGTTCAGGCCGGCTTCAATCAGTTTCTGGCAAATCGTTTCCACCACCTTGGCCACCACGTCTTGGGCAGGACCCAAAGCGTCGCCCTGCTTCCAGGTGCCCAGGCCGTACATATGCCGCATCTGCCGCGCCCAAATACGGGCAGCCAGGGTGGCGCCTGCCGTGCTCCAGTGGCTGGAAAGACCAAGCACATGCGCCGCGTCACTCGGAGTGAACCCGGTGTAAATCGCCAGGCCTTTGCGCTCCAAGCGGGCAATGGCGCGCGCCAGGGCCCGGTTCTCCATGTTGGCCTTTTCCAAATCGACCGGCCCCTTTTCCATGGTTTCCCAGGCAAACAACTCATCGTCGTTGAGCCGCGCCAGCAGCGCCGCATCGGCGTGCAAGCGCTGGGCAAA
>CAIYRQ010000094.1 GCA_903928635.1 uncultured beta proteobacterium
CCTGGTCAACGGTGACAGCTTGAGCGGCAGCCTAAGCACTGCGGCGACCCAGGCCAGTAGTGTGGGCAGTTACACCATTGACGCCAGTGCGCTGAGCAACGGCAACTACTTGGTGACTGCTAACAACGGCACGCTAACGATTTCAGCAGTAACAAGCCCAAGCTTTGCGCCAGCGGTCGAAGCGCCACAGACCACGGTGGCACCCCGCTTCTTACTGGACGACAAGCGCACTCTGCAGTTCACGCAAAAAAGCGGTGCTGACATGAACGTTCGTATTGTCGGGGCTGGCGTTAAGTTATCCCCTGACATGCTTGAACTCTCCGAATGAGCTCTGCGCCATGACTCCAAAATTGACACCACAGCCCACCCTTAAACTGGGACAAGGGGTCCTTGCATACGGTTTTGCAGCAGCGGCTTTAGTTTTGCAGCCGGCGCTTGCGCAGAGCGCGCCCGGTTCGGGCAGTTTGTTGCAGCAAGCCGAGCCGCGCTTGGCCCCTTCGCCGTTGCCCATTAGCACTGTGCTGCAGATAGACCCCGCCCCAACGCCTGCGCTGCCGCGTAGCGCCCCTTTTTTGGTGCAGCGCATTGAGATTACTGGCAACACCGTGTTCTCCACGCCCACGCTGTTGACGCTTGTGGCTCAGGCAGAAGGCCAGCGGCTGTCATTACCTCAGCTTGGAGAGCTGACGTCCCGCATCACCAGCTATTACCGCGGTCAAGGTTATCCGTTGACGCGGGCGATCATTCCGGCGCAAACGATTGCTGCTGGCGTGGTCAGGATTGAGGTAATCGAGGCGAAATACGGCAAGATCAGCTTGGACAACAAAAGTACTGTGACAGAGACGGTGCTTTCGGCGGCGCTGGCGTCGCTGCAAAGCGGTCAAGTGATTGAGCAAACGACTCTGGACAATGTCTTGCTGCAAATAGGCGACGTACCCGGCGTTGTGGTTGGTGCCACGCTGGAGCCAGGCACGCAAGTCGGCACTTCTGATTTAACCCTGAGTCTGACAGCAGGGCCCTCTGCCACCGGCAATGCTTTTTTTGACAACAACGGCAACTCCTACACAGGTCGCTTGCGCGCAGGCGCAGGCTTTAATCTGCTCAACCCCTTGAACCTTGGCGGTGTGTTGACGCTCAGCGGCCTGAGTTCTGGAAGCGGCATGAATTATGTGCGCGCGGCGTATGAAATCTTGCTGAACGCACAAGGCTTGCGGTTCGGCGGCGCATCCTCTGCGCTCAAATATGACATGGGTGTGGCTAACGGCACAGCCGAAGTGAATAGCCTGTGGGCCAAGCAAACACTGCAGCGAAGCCGGGCCAGTAATTTTTACGCGCAGCTCCAGTTCGATAAGGCTTTTCTTCGCGACCATGCCGGGACAGCGCTCACTGACCGCTACCTGGATAGTCTGACCGCAAGCTTAGCGGGCGACTTGCGAGATGCATTCCTTGCTGGCGCAGTGAGCACCTGGAGTGCGAGTTGGACTGACGGTCGGCTCGCGTTTGAAGACGCTGCCGCCGGTTTGGCCAACGCAAGTACTGCCAACACACAGGGGCAGTTCTCACGAGGCAATATCAGTCTGTCGCGTCTCCAAAATTTGAGCAGCGAAAGTGCGGTCTATGTGGCCGTTTCGGGCCAGTGGGCCAGCGGTAACTTGGACTCATCTCAAAAGATGTCGGCAGGTGGGCCGACGACGGTGCGCGCCTACGACACCGATGCCTTGTCTGGCGACACCGGTTATCTGGCAGTGGCGGAATGGCGGCAAGACATGGGCCCGGCGTGGGAAGGGCAATGGCAGGCGATGGTTTTCATCGATACCGCGCGGGTAACTGTTAACAAAAACCTCTGGCCGCAAGCTACAGCTGCCAATAGCGCAACCTTGAGCGGCGCTGGCGTGGGCCTGAACTGGGCTGGCTCGCATTGGATAGCCAAGTCGTACGTGGCCACGGCGCTTGGGCCAACGCCTGCGCTTGTGCCAAGCAACAACGATTGGCGCGCATGGGTCGAAGTCAGCAGGCGGTTTTGAATCCACGGCAGTGACGGCTGGCATTACTGGTCCGAGCCCATTTCGATAATTGGCTGAACTCCGATCAAAACACTCTCAGAAGCAGGCTACTACGTGATGCCAGTGGCCATGGTGGCCGAGGCGTTCAAAGAGAACGGTTTGACGCAACCGTCTGACATGCACGCTACTTCACCGGCGAAGCTGCGAGAAATCTTCGGTGCTGATGCGGCGCTGTACATCACCGTCACCAAGTTTGGTGTGTCGTACACGGTGGTGAATAGCGAAACGATGGTCCAGGTTCAAGGCAAGCTCGTGGATCTGAAATCTGGTGCAACCCTGTGGCAAGGTGCCGCTCAGGCCTCCAGTGTCGAGGGTGAGCAACAGCAGCAGGGTGGTTTAGGAGCCCTGTTGGTGTCTGCGATCGTCAAGCAAGTCTTGGCCAGCACCTTCGATAACAGCCACAAGTACTCAGGCATGGCAACTGAGCGGCTGCTGGCAACCGGGGAAAAGAGCAACGGACTGCTCTTCGGCCCCAGGTCGCCGAACTACGGCAAGGACTGAGCTGGGGCAGGGCGTTTGAAAACTATGCCCCGGGGACAATCCGGGGACAATTCATGGGAATGGAGGGGAATGAATGTCTCGTGTTTTCAATGAAATCAAGCACTTACATGCCCCTGTAAGCCCCTGTGTGCCATCTTGTCGTGGGTTCGAGCCCCATCAGCCACCCCAAAATTCCATTACACATCAACGACTTAAGTCGTTGCATGCACCCCAGTGATAACCCAGTAATAAAACGGGTTTTCAAACAGGGCTTAAACGAGGTGTTTGCCGCCTCGCTTTCCACCCAATCAAGGCACAGCAAAGTTAGGCCGCGAAAGCATTTCCAAAATACTTTCGCTTCTTTTTCAGACTTCGCCAAATGCTATTTTCGCAGGGGCGCACTCATCATTCCGGTATTTGCATGCCCCACCATGAATCCCCTAAACCCCAAAAAGCTTTTATTGTCCAAATGGACGGCGGTTACGCCATTGGCCAAACAAAAGCATTTTCTTGTCAGCCGAGTGATCAAACCGGAGTTGCCTACCGATCCCATTGAGTTGGTAGAAATTGAAGCTGTGTTTTCTAAAGCAAGCCAGGTCATTCCATGGCGAGAGCTGCAAAACGATGGGGTCTGGCGGCAGGGTTGGGTCTGATGAGCATTCACTTCGAGAAACGGGGACTGGCTGTAAGCCATTGAGCGTACACGCCTGCGCGAAGCGAATGAATAAACTTGCCTGCGAACGATGGCTGGGATTTTTTTCTCGTGCCCCAATCCAGGAGACCGCCCATGACCGATTCCGCGACAACACTGATCCGCAGCGGCCGCATCATCACCGCCAGCGATGACTACATGGCCGATGTGCTGCTCAAAGACGGCATCGTGCACACCATCGGTCAGTTCATCGAAGTCGGCCCTGAGGTGCGGGTGGTGGATGCCAGTGGCCTCTATGTGCTGCCCGGCGGCGTGGACACCCATGTGCATCTCGAAAACGTGATTGGCCCTACGATTACCGCTGACACCTTTGCCAGCGGCACGAAGGCCGCCGCCTTTGGCGGCACCACTACGGTGGTGGACTTTGCACTGCAAACCGAAGTCGATTCGCCGTTGGGCGCCATTGCGCGGGCGCAGCGCAGCGCTGAGTCGCAAGTGAATGTGGACTACAGCCTGCACGTAATTGTGACCCGGGTCGATGACCAGGTCTTGAAGGACGTGCGCTACGCCATGCACTTTGAAGGCGTAAGCAGCTTCAAGATGTTCATGGCCTACCCCGGCGTGATGATGGCCGACGACGCCTCCATCTTCCGTATGCTGCGCCAGGTGGGTGCCGATGGCGGCATGGTGGCTCTGCACGCTGAAAACGGCACGGTGATTGACCTTTTGATTAAAGAAGCGTTGGAGGCTGGCCACACCTCGCCGCGATACCACGCCCTTACCCGTCCCTCGCTGATGGAGGGCGAGGCCACGCACCGTGGCATTCGCCTGGCGGAACTGGCACAAGCGCCGATTTACTTTGTGCATGTCTCGAGCAACGACGCACTCAAACACATCGTGAGCGCGCGCGCCGAAGGAATCCCCGTGTTTGCCGAAACATGCCCGCACTACCTGCTGTTTGACGACTCGGTGTATGGCAATGACGACTTCGAGACGGCCAAGTATGTGATGACGCCGCCGCTGCGCAAACCCGATGACCAAAAACATTTGTGGCGCGCTCTGCGATACGACGACTTGCAGGTAATTGCCACCGACCACTGCCCGTTTTGCATGAAAGCCGATCACCTGAGTTTGCGCAGCTCCAAGCTTCGCGGAACAAAAAGTTTTGCCGAAATTCCCAATGGCGCGCCCGGCATCGAGACGCGCCTGATCAGCCTTTTTGACATCGGCGTGATGCAAGGCAAGCTCTCGCTCAACCGCTTTGTGGAACTTACTTCGACCACACCCGCCAAGCTCTTTGGCCTGTTCCCCAAAAAAGGGACGATTGCTGTGGGCAGTGACGCCGACGTGGTGCTGTTCAACCCGGCAGTCACCCAAACCATCCACGCCAAACACCTGCACAGTCACTGTGACCACACGCTGCTTGAAGGCCGCACCCTGCATGGCCGTGTAGAAAAAGTGTTTTTGCGCGGCCAACTGATTGTGAACGGCAACGACTGGCATGGGCGTGAGGGCATGGGACGCTTCGTGCCGCGCGGTCAGGTGCAAGCGTTTTAAGCCATGGCGTCCATCCATACCACTCTCACCATCGAGCCATTGCAGGCCGACACCTTCGGCCCCTTCGGCGATGTGATCGAAGCGGGCGCCACGGCGCGCCAGTTTGCGATCAACCAGGGCTATGCCACGCGCTTTCACGATCTGGCGACTGTTGATGTGGGCGAGGGCAAGGTGTTGCTGAATATTTTTAGAGCGCTGCCGCGCCGTCTGCCAATGCAACTTCAAGTAATGGAACGCCACCCGCTGGGCAGTCAGGCATTTGTGGCCATGGCCGAGTTGCCGTTTTTGGTGGTGGTGGCACCGCCCACGCCGGAGTTGGTGCTGGCCGATATCCGCTGCTTTCGAGCTGAGGCGGGGCAGGGCGTGAATTACGCCAAAGGTGTTTGGCACCATCCCCTGATCGCTATTGGGCGAGAGTGTGACTTTCTGGTGATAGACCGGGGTGGATCAACGGGCGGTAGTAATTTGGATGAAATCGACGTCACGGTACAGCAAATTTGGCTGCCTGGTTGATGGGCTTTCGACACGTGATCTGACCCATACATCAAGCAGCGATAAGATGAATTCCTTATCGGCCTGCCTTTTCGCGGCAGTTGCTCCGCTTCAAACCACCCTCAAATCGTAGGCACTCATGAAATACCGACTTCTCGGCCGTACCGGCCTCTATGTATCCGAACTTTGTTTAGGAACCATGACCTTTGGGGACCAAGGTTTCTGGAAGGTCATGGGTGGACTCGGGCAGTCCGCAGTGGACACCCTGGTGAAACAAGCATTTGACGCCGGTGTAAATTTCATCGACACCGCCAATGTGTACTCCTTGGGGGTATCCGAGTCACTCACAGGTTCTGCCATCAAAAACCTGGGCCTTCCCCGCGATGAGCTTGTGATTGCCACCAAAGCCTTCGGCCCCATGAGTGAGACCCAGGTCAACGGACGCGGGCAGTCGCGCTACCACCTGATGAACGAGCTCGACGCCAGCCTGAAGCGACTCCAACTCGACCATATCGACCTGTACCAACTCCATGGCTATGACCCGGTCACACCCTTGGAGGAGGTGTTGTCCACCCTCAACGACATGGTGCGCTCGGGCAAAGTGCGCCACATCGGACTGTGCAATATGGCCGCGTGGCAGATCATGAAGGGACTGGCGATATCGGACAAAAAGAACTGGTCGCGATTTGAAAGCGTTCAGGCGTACTACACGGTGGCGGGTCGGGATCTGGAGCGGGAAGTGCTGCCCCTGATAGAAGACCAGCAACTTGGACTGATGGTCTGGAGTCCGCTGGCGGGCGGCTTGCTCACGGGCAAGTTCTCAGCCGATGGCAAAGGACCCGAGGGAACACGACGCGCCAGCTTTGATTTCCCAGTGGTGGACAAAGCGCGTGCATTGAAGGTCGTGGACGCCATGCGCCCGATTGCCGATGCGCACCAGGCCACCGTCGCCCAGGTGGCATTGGCGTGGTTGTTGAGTCGCCCACAGGTCAGCACTGTCATCATGGGCGCCAAGACGCCTGAGCAGCTTGCTGAAAATTTGGGAGCTTCCAAGCTCGTTCTGACGCCAGAGCAATTACAAGTGCTCGAGGAGGTGAGCAAGCTGCCGCCCGAATATCCGGGGTGGATGCTTGCTATGCAGGGCCAGTACAGGGCCAAACCGCCAAGCAGGGCCTAAGCGCGATCAATGAGAAACGCTATGCAAAAAACATGAGGCGCCCAAAGAGACCCCAACGTGCCCATTCAAGCACTTACTTGCCCCGACAAGCCCTGTGTGTCATCAAGGCCTAGGTTCGAGCCCATCAGCCACCCCCAAAAAAACCGAGGGAAAAATGCTGTCTATTCGGTAGCAGGTTTTTTTATTTGTCCTTCAAATTCACTGCCATTTTCCGATCCGGAGAAAATTGGACCAGAGCAAGGTCGGCAACGCCAATGTGCTCGTTTGACACCCCACCACCCTCAACACGGATCGGATTGATGTATGACTGAAGACGAACGCTGCTGCGGAACCGGCACCTGCATCGTGGATGCCCAAGGCCGTTGCTGGTGTGGTCAGCAGTGGGATGGGCAGACCATGTGCCACCCACCCTTGGACAAGGTAGACGCTGTGCCTTCGGCAGATGCTGATCGCGGCGCCACCGAGCACTGACTTCAACAGCATGACAAGCACTGCCCGTTCATCCATCGAGTCCCTTGACGAAGGCTGCCGCTCCCGCGTGGTGGAAATGGCCTGGGAAGACCGCACGGCGTTCGAGGCGATTGAGGCGCAGTTCGGGTTGAATGAATCGGCGGTGATTGCCCTGATGCGCCGCTACCTCTTGCCCTCGTCGTTCCGGATGTGGCGCAAGCGCGTGACCGGGCGTCAAACCAAGCACGCGCAACTGCGTGGCGCCACTTTTTTGCGCCACCGCGCCACCCACACCCGCCAGCAATAAGCGGCGTCTTTTTCATGTCTAAGCAAAGAGCCCTGGTGTGGTTCAAGCGCGACCTGCGCGTGCACGACCATGCCGCGTTGGCTGCTGCACAAGCGCACGACGATGCGCTAGGCCTGTTCATCATCGAACCCGAGTGGCTGCAAAGCGAGGAGTGCGACGCCAGCCATGTGGACTTTGCGCTGCAGTGCGTGGCGGAATTGCGTGGCGCTTTGGCCGCGCGGGGCTTGCCGCTGCTGGTGCGGGTGGGTTCGGCCGTTCCGGTGCTGGCGCAGTTGCACCAGGAGCTGACCTACACCCATCTTTTAAGCCATGAGGAAACCGGTTCGGGCTGGTCCTACGCGCGTGACCTTCAGGTGGCTGCGTGGTGTCAATTCAGCGGCGTTGCCTGGCAGGAATTCACCCAAACCGGTGTAGTGCGCCGCTTGCGCAGCCGTTCGGGCTGGGCCCAGCGGTGGCAGGCGCGCATGGATGCGCCACTGCAGGTGTTGCAAGCCGGCTTTACTGCGGCGACCAGCTTGGCACAACCCGATCTGCCCACCCTGGCAAGTCTGGGGCTCACGGCGCATGGCAAGTCATTGCAAGCGGCGGGTGAAAAAGCGGCGCGGCGCCTGCTGAAGAGCTTTTTGCAGGAGCGTGGTTTCGATTACCGAAAGGCGCTTTCCAGCCCCTTGAGTGCCGAAGAGGGTTGCAGCCGCCTGAGCCCCCATTTGTCGTTTGGAACGCTGTCTTTGCGCACGGTGCACCAGGCCACCGAAGTGGCCATTCGCCAAACGCCCGAGCGCTCGCTGGCCTATGGGTTGCGCGGCTTTGCCGGACGGCTGCGCTGGCACTGCCACTTCATGCAAAAGCTCGAAGACGAGCCCCGCATTGAGTTTGAAAACTTTGCGCGGGTCTGTGACGGTCTGCGCGAAAACGACTTCAACGACGCGCACTTTGCGGCCTGGTGTGAAGGGCGTACCGGCTACCCTATGGTGGACGCCTGCATGCGCTCACTGCGGGCCACGGGCTGGCTCAACTTCCGCATGCGGGCCATGCTGGTGAGTTTTGCCAGCTACCACCTGTGGCTGCACTGGCGCCCCACCGGCGTGTTTTTGGCGCGGCAATTTTTGGACTTTGAGCCCGGTATTCACTGGAGCCAGATGCAAATGCAAAGCGGCACCACCGGCATCAACACCTTGCGCATGTATTCGCCCACCAAGCAGGCCTTGGACCAGGACCCCGACGGTGTTTTCATTCGACGATGGGTGCCGGAGCTGGCACGCGTGCCGCTGCCCTATCTGGCACAGCCCTGGAAGATGGAAGAGAGCGTGCAGCGCCTGGCCGGCTGTTCCATGGGCGTGGACTACCCCTTGCCCATCGTGGACGAGAAAGAGGCGCTGAAGACCGCCAAAGACCGCATGTACGGCCTGCGAAAAACGGAGCAGGCGCGAGAAGAATCCAGCGCAGTACAAGCACGCCATGGTTCGCGCAAAAGGGGTTTGCCAACCTCCGGACAGCGGCGCAAGGCTGAGCCAAACAGGTCGGCTACGCGCGTTGCGCAAGCACCGTCTCCGCAAGGCGATTTGTTCAACTAAGGGGCACCTCTTTCTTTTATGAAATCTGACTTCAAAGGCAATAAACAAAGCCTGCCCGCCAAGCCCTGCGCGGTGTGCGGGCGCACCATGACCTGGCGCAAGGCCTGGGCCAAGAACTGGGAATCGGTGCTCTACTGCTCCGACGCCTGCCGCGCCAAAAAGAGCTCTGCCACACCCAAAGCCACACATGCCTAAGACAAGAAATCTTTCCATCGCCCTGCCTGCCAAAGTACGCCATCTGGTGATTGTGTTGGGTGACCAACTCGATGCGCAGTCCTCGGCCTTGCAAGGCTTTGACGCAACACAAGACGTGGTGTGGATGGCCGAGGTGGACCAGGAGTCCACCCATGTGTGGTCGGCCAAGCAGCGCATCGCGGTGTTTTTGAGTGCGATGCGGCACTTTGCAAACGAATTGCGCGAGCGCGGGTTACCGCTGGTGTATGTGCCCATGGACGAGCCCACCAATCGGGGTACCTTGGCGCTGGAGTTGGAGCGGGTAATAACCGTGCTGCAACCCGCCGCGCTAGTGCTGACGGCGCCGGGTGACTGGCGCGTGCTGCACAGTCTGCGCGCGGTGGCAAAGCAGCACAGCTTGCCACTCGACCTGCGCGACGACACGCATTTCTTCAGTACCGTGCGCGAATTTGCAGCGCATGCCGAAGGCCGCAAGCAACTGCGCTTGGAGTACTGGTACCGCGAAATGCGGCACCAACACGGCATCCTGATGGAGGGCAAAGCGCCGGTGGGCGGGCAATGGAATTTTGATGCCGACAACCGCGAGTCCTTTGGCAAGACCGGCCCGCAAAACGTGCCGCCACCCAGCCGATTCACGCCCGACGCCGTCACCCAAGAGGTGCTGGCGCTGGTCAACACGCGTTTTGCGAGTCATCCAGGCAGTTTGAAAAGCTTTGGCTGGCCGGTGACACGATCGCACGCCTTGGAGGCATTGCAGGCCTTCATCGACCAACGTTTGCCACTGTTTGGCCGCTATGAAGATGCCATGTGGGCGGGCGAGCCCTGGCTCTACCACTCGCACCTCAGTTGCGCGCTCAACCTCAAACTTTTGAGTGCGCGCGAGGTGGTGCAGGCCGCTGAGGACGCCTACCACACAGGCCATGCGCCCTTGGCGGCGGTGGAAGGTTTTATCCGGCAAATTTTGGGTTGGCGCGAATACGTGCGCGGCATTTATTGGCTGCACATGCCGGACTACCTTGAGCGCAATGCACTGAACGCACAAGCCGAATTGCCCGCCTGGTACTGGACCGGACAGACCGACATGGCCTGCCTGAAAGAAGCCATCACCCAAACCCTGGAACATGGCTACGCGCACCACATTCAGCGCCTCATGGTGACCGGCTTGTACGCGCTCTTGCTCGGCGTGAAACCGCAAGCAGTGCACAGCTGGTACCTGAGCGTGTACGTGGACGCGGTGGAGTGGGTGGAGCTGCCCAACACGCTGGGCATGGGCCAGTTTGGTGACGGCGGACTGATGGCCAGCAAGCCTTATGTGGCCAGTGGCAAATACATCCAGCGCATGAGCAACCATTGCAGCGCTTGCCCATACGACCCGGCCCAATCCACCGGCCCCACAGCCTGCCCCTTCACCACGCTGTACCGGGACTTCTTGATGCGCCATGAGACGCTGCTCAAGAAAAACCCGCGCATGGCCATGCAACTCAAAAACCTCGCGCGGCTCGATGACGCTGCGCGCGATGCCATCACCGCCCAGGCCACTGCCCACCGCCATGCACAAGTTTGAACCCACCCTGCAAGCTGCGCAGGCGTGTCTTGCGCAAGTGCGCCCGGATGCCTATGCCCAAACCCGCAACGCGCTGGACGGCGCTGTCACCCGGCTGTCGCCCTACATCACCCATGGGCTGCTGAGCCTGCGCGATGTGTATGCCGAAGTGAATGCCCGCCACCCTCTGGACGCCAAGCACAAGTTCGTTTTTGAGCTGGGCTGGCGCGCCTACTACCGCCATGTTTGGGCCCACCGAGGCGACAGCATCCACCAGTCCCTGCACCCCGGGCTGCTGCCCGACGATGCTTACCAAGCCGCCATGCCCATCGATGTGCTGGAGGCCCGCACCGGCGTGCCTGCCATCGACCTGGCGGTGCGTGAGCTCTATGGCACAGGCTACTTGCACAACCACGCCCGCATGTGGCTGGCCAGTTATCTGGTGCATCTGTGCAAGTTGCATTGGCACACGGCGGCGCAATGGATGCTTGGCTACCTGCTGGATGGTGATGTGGCCAGCAACCACCTGAGTTGGCAATGGGTGGCCGGTACCGGCAGTGTCAAACCCTATTTGTTCAATGCCGAGAACGTCGCCAAGTACGCCCCGGCGCTGTGGCACAGCCCGGGCACCGTGATTGACACCAGCTACGAAACTTTGGACAGCATGGCCCGCAGCGCCAAGGCGGTGAACGCGCGCATCGATCACCGTGATGGAGGTGATGGGGTGACGCAAGCGCCGCTGATGGCTTCGCCGCACAACGCAGTGTGGTCGATGCCCAAGGCGGAAACGGCAGTGGATCGTGACGTGGTTCTATTGCACCCGTGGTCATTGGGCTTGGATGCACGGCCAGGGGATGCGAATGTATTGAGCATCGCTGTTGGCTTTTCGGAGCTACATGCGCCCATGCCCTGGAGCGAATTGCGCTGGAATTTTGTGACAGAAGGCCTGCGGGCACGCACCCCGCACCTTTGGTGGGGCAGCGTGGAAGAGATCGCGCAGGTATTGCGGGGTGCGCGTTCAGTGCGGTGGCAATCGGATGCGCATGCCGACGCCAGCCTGGACATGTTGCACGAGCAACTTCAGTCCAAAGCTCCACGTCCCACGGTCACCGTGCAAAGTGAACATTCGCTGTTTGTGCCAGTGGAGACGTACTGCGACAGTTTTGCGAAATGGTGGCGCTTGAGCCGCATTGCGATCTAGGGCGTTTTCTTGGGGTCGCTGCAGCGTGCGTCGCCTTCGCGTTTCCAGCAATTGCAGCTCAGGTTAAAGCCTTTCATGCTTCCTTTTTTCACGCCGTTGATACCAGTTTGCTTGGTGGCAGCGGCGGGCACATAGAGGTAGGGTGAGAAGGCCTTTTTCACCTCGGTGCCGTTTTGCAGCGTCACGACGACTCCGTGACACGCCAGCGGTCCAGGGAGTTTGTTGCTGATTTCGATCAGCAGTGTAGTGTCGGAGTCGGCCGCCCACCCGGCTTTTTGGTCCACTTGTCGCCACTCGGCCGCTGTGAGTTCGGGTTCCTGGAAGCGCGGACCGGCCGCGAACGGATTCCAGGCCCAGGTGGGAGTCGCCAAGAGACAGGCCAAACCCAACAATGCGCCGCAGGCCAATGGCCTGGAACTTGCCATCAAGGTATTTCTCCGGGTATGCATCAATTGCTGTGCCATGTTGAGTGCTGCTTTACAAGGTCTAAGCCAGCCCATGGGCTGAAGCCTCTATGATTGTGCAACGGTCGTACGCAGGAAATTGTCACCATGCATGTCAAACTGAGTTTTCTTTCATTTAGGCCCTCGGCGGGTCTGCTCTCTCTTTGTTTTTCGATTGGTGGCCTCTTCATCGGCACTAACGCCTTGGCTTACAAGGTGGAACGGGTCTGTGAAATGACCGAGGCCACCGGCAAAAAGCCTGCCATGAAGGTGTGTAAGACCTTGCTGGTCAAAGCGGGCGCCGAAGGCAAGGCCGACAAAAAAGAAGAAAAGAAAGAGGAAAAGCCGGCCCCTGCACACCACTGAGCGGCCGCGCTTATGCCGCCAAGGCTTCCAAGGCTTCAGTGGCTACGAGCCATTGGTCTTCCAAAGACTTGAGCTCGTCGTTCACGGTTTTCAGGCGCTTGCCCAGTTCCGCAATTTCATGGGGCAGGGGGCTTTGGCTGAGCTTGCCTTCCAGTACCGCGCCTTCGCCGCTCAAGCTAGCAATGCGGGCGTCGAGACGTTCAATTTCTGTGGTCAGTTTGCGTTTCTGATCGGGTGAGACCACCGTCTTGACCGGTTTGGCCGATGCCTTGGCCTGCTGCTTGTTGAGCTGGTTTTGCGCTTCTTTGACGGCTTCGCGCTGGCGCTTGGCCTCGTCCAGCAGATAGCGCTGGTAGTCGTCCAGGTCGCCATCAAACGGCGCGACACCGCCACGCGACACCATCCAGAATTCGTCGCACACCGAGCGCAGCAGGGCACGGTCGTGGCTGACCAGCATCACCGTGCCTTCAAATTCATTGAGCGCCATGGCCAGCGCTTCGCGGGTGGCCAAGTCCAGGTGGTTGGTGGGTTCATCGAGCAACAGCAGGTTGGGCCGCTGCCAAACGATCATGCACAACACCAGCCGGGCTTTTTCGCCACCGCTCATGCTGCCCACGGCCTGTTTGACCATGTCGCCGCTGAAGTTAAAGGTGCCTAAAAAGCTGCGCAGGTCTTGCTCGCGGGTGGCTTGTCCGGCAATGCGGCCCTCGGCGGTCATTTCTTTCACCAGCCGGATCATGTGTTCCAGCGGAGTGTCTGCGGGGCGCAGCACATCCAGTTCCTGCTGCGCAAAATAGCCGATGTTCAGACCCTTGCCTTCGGTCACTTCTCCACCGATGGGCGCCAGATCGCGCGCCACGGTTTTGACCAAGGTGGATTTGCCCTGTCCATTGGCACCCAAAATACCAATGCGCTGGCCTGCCAGCACCGAGCGGCTCACGTTTTGCACGATGACTGTGGGGCCGGTGTCCTCAGGCGCGTCGGCGGGCGGAGGGTAGCCAAAACTCACACCCGACATGGACAGCATGGGGTTGGGCAGGTTAGCGGGTTCTTTGAACTCGAAGGTGAAGTCGGCGTCCGCCAACAGCGGCGCGATTTTTTCCATGCGGTCCAAGGCCTTGACCCGGCTTTGCGCCTGCTTGGCCTTGCTGGCTTTGGCCTTGAAGCGGGCAATGAACTTTTGCAGATGCGCGATTTTGTCCTGCTGCTTGGCAAAGGCGTTTTGTTGCAGCTCCATTTGCTCGGCGCGCATGTCTTCAAACTTGCTGTAGTTGCCGCCGTAGCGCACCAGCTTGCCCGCGTCAATGTGCAGGGTGACGTTGGTCACTGCATCCAAAAATTCGCGGTCGTGGCTGATGACCACCATGGTGCCTTCGTAGCGTTTGAGCCAGGCTTCCAACCATACCAATGCGTCCAAGTCCAAATGGTTGGTCGGCTCGTCGAGCAGCAGCAGGTCTGACGGACACATGAGCGCGCGCGCCAGTTGCAAGCGCATGCGCCAGCCGCCCGAAAAGCTGTTGACCGGGTTATCGAGCTCGGTGGTCTTGAAGCCCAAACCGAGAATCAAGGCCTGAGCGCGCGAGGCAGCATCGTGCTCGCCCGCGTCGTACAGTGCCATATAGGCGTTGGCCATGCGGTCACCGTCGTCGGTGGCCTCCGAGGCTTTGACCTCGTCACGCGCGGCATTGAGCACCGTGTCGCCTTCAATCACGAAGTCGGTGGCGCTTTGGTCGGTCTCAGGCATGTCCTGGGCCACCTGGCCCATGCGCCATTGGGCGGGGATGTAGTACTCGCCCGCGTCCTCGTGCAAATTGCCATTGAGCAAAGCGAATAGCGAAGATTTGCCTGCGCCGTTGCGCCCGACCAGGCCGACTTTTTCTCCGGGGTTGAGGGTGACAGAGGCGTGTTCCAGCAAGACCTTGGCGCTGCGGCGCAAGGTCACGTTTTTTAAAGTAATCATGAAGTGAGGGTTTCGCGCGTGAGGAGCAGGACCTGGTCTTCACCAGCGCTGGTTTCCAGCCAAATCACTTCCAGCGACGGAAATGCGGCTTCAAAAAAAGATCGTTCGTTGCCAATTTCCAGCACCAGCACGCCTTGGGGCGACAGGTGGGTGGCCACGTTCTTCAGCAAGGTGCGGACAAAGTCCATGCCGTCGGTGCCGCCCTGGCGGTTGCCGTCCAGCGCTATGGCCGGTTCAGCCAGGTACTCGGGCGGCAAGTCGACCATGCTTTGGTGGTTGACGTAGGGTGGGTTGCAGAGGATCAAGTCAAAGGGCCCTTGTGCGGCGAGCGCTGGTGCACTCAAGCCATCCGAGGCCAGCAGAGTAATGCGGTCTTGCAGGCCGTGCTTGTCCACATTGATGCGGGCCACCTCTAAGGCGTCGCTTGAGAGATCACTCGCACTAACAACCACGTCCGGGAACACGCTCGCCGCGATCACCGCCAAGCTGCCGTTACCGGTGCACAAGTCGAGCACCTTGTGGGTCGATGCCTGCAGAAAGTAGTCGATGCCACCCTCCACCAGCAGCTCGGCAATCAGCGAGCGCGGCACGATCACCCGTTCGTCGACATAAAAGGCAAAGCCTTGCAGCCAGGCTTCGCGCGTGAGGTAAGCGGCGGGCTTGCGGCTTTGGATGCGCAGGGCAATCAAAGCCTGCACCTTCGCCACTTGTTCTGCGGTTAAAGCGTGATTAGCATGGGAAGCTTCGCCATCCAGCGCGGTGTCCAGAGGCAGACCGAGTTGCCACAGCACCAGCCACGCTGCCTCGTCGTGTGCATTGGTCGTGCCGTGGCCAAATGACACACCGGCGTCTGCGAGCGACCGTGCGCTCGCTGAAATCAGATACAGCAGCGTCATGCCAGAGCCTGCGCGTGCAAGCGCTCGAGCACCCGGCGGTAGATGTTTTTCAAAGGCTCGATGTCGGCCACCGCCACGTATTCATTGATCTTGTGGATCGTCGCGTTGGGCGGGCCCAGTTCAATCACCTGCGGACAGATTTGCGCCAAAAAGCGCCCGTCGCTGGTGCCGCCGGTGGTGGAGAGCTGGGTTTCTATACCGGTCTCGTCCAGGATGGCACCGCGCACCGCATCGACCAGCGTGCCGGGAGGTGTCAAAAAGGGCAGGCCGCCTATCGTCCACACCAAGTCGTACTTCAGTCCATGTTGGTCCAGAACCGCGCACAAGCGCGATTGCAAGGACTCCGGCGTGGACTCGGTGCAGAAGCGAAAATTAAAGTCGATCACCACTTCACCAGGGATCACATTGCTGGCGCCGGTGCCGCCATGCATATTGCTCACCTGCCAGCTGGTGGGCGGGAAATAGGCGTTGCCTTCGTCCCAACGAATACCCACCAGGTCGGCCAGCGCAGGAGCCACGCGGTGGATGGGGTTGTCGGCCATGTGCGGGTAGGCAATGTGGCCCTGCACCCCTTTGACCGTGAGTTTGCCGCTCATGGTGCCGCGCCGGCCATTTTTGATCATGTCGCCAGTGCGCTCGACCGAGGTGGGCTCACCCACGATGACGTAATCCAGCACTTCGCCGCGTGCTCTGAGGGTGTTGCAGACCACCACCGTCCCATCGACCGCCGGGCCTTCTTCGTCGCTGGTCAAGAGCAGCGCGATGTTCAATGCCGGGTCGGGGGTGTGGGCCAGGAATTCTTCCATGGCCACCACAAACGCTGCCAGCGACGTTTTCATATCGCTGGCACCGCGCCCGTACAGCTTGCCGTCTCTATGCGTAGGGCTGAACGGCGCGCTGTCCCATTGCGCCAGCGGACCGGTGGGCACCACATCGGTGTGCCCTGCGAACACCAGGGTTTTGGCTGGTTCAGTGCGGTCGCTGACCGCGCCCGCATTGCGTTTGGCCCACAGGTTGGTGACGCGAAATTCTGGGGGGCCGCTCTCCAATATTTCACAGGCAAAGCCAAGAGATTGCAGACGTTGTGCAATCAGCGTTTGGCAACCCGCATCGTTGGGAGTGACGGATGCAAGGCTCAGCAGCTGTTCGGTGAGTTGCAGGGTGGCGTTCGCAAAGGTCATCAGGGGTGGAGCATCAAGGTGATCGGGCCAGCGCCAGCAGCCTTGGAGGGTACGGCACTGGGCGCTTCGGCCTGGTTTTGCATCCGCCACACCAAATTCGTGGCGGAGTCTGCGTTGGCCAGACCTTCACTCTCTGCCACCACACCTTCGGCAATCAAACGCGAAATGTCTTGCTCGAACGACTGCGAGCCAGCCGACAGCGATTGCTCCATGGCGGCAGGAATTTCAGCGAAGTTGCCCTCCTGAATCAATTCGGCAATGCGCGTGGTATTCATCATCACTTCGCAAGCCGCTACGCGCTGGCCGTTTGTCGTGCGAATCAGGCGTTGCGACAGCATGGCTCGGAGCGACAAAGCCAAATCGCGTTGTACCGCGTCGCGCGAATCCGCTGGGTAAAAACCCAAAATCCGGTTGAGCGCGTGGTAGCTGTTGTTGGCGTGCAGCGTGGCTAAGCATAAATGGCCCGACTGCGCGTATCCAAGCGCTGCCGACATGGTTTCGGGGTCGCGGATTTCACCCACAAAAATCACATCCGGCGACTGTCGCAAGGCATTTTTCAACGCCAATTCCAGTGACACCGTGTCTGCGCCAATTTCGCGTTGATTCACGATCGACTTGTTGTGCTTAAAAACAAATTCAATGGGGTTTTCAAAGGTCAGGATGTGACCCGATGTGGTTGCGTTGCGGTAGTCCAGCATCGAGGCCATGGTCGTGCTTTTGCCTGCACCTGCAGCCCCCACCATCAGCACCAAGCCGCGCTTTTCCATCACCAGATGACGCAAGACGGGAGGCAAGCCGCTGTCGAGCAAGCTGGGAATTTGGAACGGCACATAGCGAATCACAATCGCCACCGTTCCGCGTTGAATGAACGCACTGATACGGAAACGTCCGAGGTTCTCAAGCGGCAACACCATGGTGAGCTCGTTGTCCGTGAGCAACTGCTCCATTCGTTCGGGTGGCACCAGACCCTCCAATAGCTCCCGAGGCGCATGCACACCCAAGGGCTGGCTGGTGATGGGCACGACAAGCCCGTGGATACGCACCATGGGCGGACTGTTGGCAGAGAGGTAAAGGTCGGACGCCTTTTTGTCCACCATGAAACGCAGCATGCGTTCGAGGACGTCGTTCTTGGCAGTCTGCGTCATGGTGTTGGCTCTCTTGGGAGGTTGAGAAAAGATAAAGCTTAGTCGCGCAGCAAATCGTTCAGCGAGGTTTTGGCGCGCGTCTGCGCGTCCACGCGCTTGACGATGATGGCGGCATACAGGCTGTATTTGCCGTCGCCTTTGGGTAAGCTGCCGCTGATGACCACCGATCCGGACGGGATGCGGCCGTAACTCACGGTGTCCGTGGCACGGTCATAAATCGGTGTGCTTTGGCCCAGGTAAACGCCCATGGAAATCACCGAGTTTTCTTCGACGATGACGCCTTCCACGACTTCGGAGCGTGCGCCGATGAAGCAATTGTCTTCAATGATGGTGGGGCCGGCCTGCATGGGTTCGAGCACGCCACCGATGCCCACGCCGCCGCTCAGGTGCACATGCTTGCCGATCTGTGCGCAGGAGCCCACTGTGGCCCATGTGTCGACCATGGTGCCTTCGTCCACGTAGGCACCGATGTTGACGTAAGAGGGCATCAAGATCACGCCCTTGGCCACATGGCTACCGCGTCGCGCTACGGCCGGGGGTACTACGCGCACGCCGGTGGCCTTCATTTCAGCTTCATTCAGGCCGGCGAACTTGGTGGGAACTTTGTCGTAAAAGCCCAGGTCGCCGGCGTTGATCAGCACATTGTCTTTGAGGCGAAAGCTCAGCAGCACTGCCTTTTTGATCCATTGGTGGGTGGTCCATTGGCCTACGCCATCGCGGGTCGCAACGCGCAGCGTGCCCTTGTCGAGTTCCGCAATCACGTGCTCCACGGCATCCACCACTTCTTTGGGCGCGGATTGAACCGAAATGTTGGCGCGGTTTTCCCACGCGGCGTCGAGGATGGCTTGGAGTTGTTGGGTCATGAGATCGGATTCCGAAGGAAAGGGGAAACAAAAAATTGTGGGGCTCAGATGCCTTGCCGTGATTGGACAAATGCCACGATGCGTTGCGCGGCTTCAAGACACTCATCGGCTTGCGCCACCAGCGCCATGCGGATGCGGCCCGCCCCGGGGTTCAGTCCGTGGGCTTCACGGGCAAGGTAGGAGCCGGGCAACACGGTCACATTGTAGGTAGCGTACAGGTCGCGGGCGAAGTCTTCGTCACTGCCTTTCACGCCCGCCCACAGGTAAAAACCGGCGTCAGGCAGCGCGACGTCTAAAACCTCGGCCAGGAGTGGCGTAATTTGCGCAAATTTTTGGCGGTACTGCGCGCGGTTGTCCAACACATGCGTCTCGTCGTTCCATGCGGCAATGCTGGCGCTTTGTACGACCGGGCTCATGGCGCTGCCGTGGTAGGTGCGATAGTGCAAAAACTGCTTGATCAGTCCGGCATCACCCGCGCAAAAGCCGCTGCGCATTCCGGGCACATTGCTGCGCTTGGACAGGCTGGTAAAGGCCACCAGGTTTTTGAAGTCAGTGCGACCCAAGCGGTTTGCCGCCTCCAAGCCGCCCAGCGGTGCTTCGTCGCGGAAATAAATTTCGCTATAGCACTCATCGGACGCAATCACGAAGCCGTAGCGGTCGCTGAGTTCAAACAGCAACTTCCATTCCGACAGCGGCATGACCGCACCTGCAGGGTTCCCGGGGCTGCAGACAAAGAGCAGCTGGGTGCGCGCCCACACCTCGGCGGGCACACTGGCCCAATCTTGGGCGAAATTGCGTTTTGGGTCTGAGGCCACGAAGTAGGGCTCAGCCCCACCCAGCAACGCTGCGCCTTCATAGATTTGGTAGAAGGGGTTGGGACACACGACCAGCGGTTTCTTCGCTGTTGTGGTGGGCGCCAGCACGGTTTGGGCAAAAGCAAACAAGGCCTCGCGCGAGCCGTTGATCGGCAGAATCTGGGTGGCGGGGTTGACGTCTAAGAGGTAACGGCGCTGCATCCACTGGGCTATCGCCTCGCGCAAAGCGGGTTCTCCCGCTGTCGCCGGGTAGCCCGCCAGTCCGGTGCCCATGATGGCCGCGCAGTAGGCCTCTCTAATAAGAGCTGGTGTGGCGTGACGTGGCTCGCCGATGCCCAGGCTGATGGGGCGCAAACCGGGGTTGGGCGTCACGGTGGAAAACAGCTGACGCAACCGTTCAAACGGGTATGCCTGCAACAGCGCTAAGTGGTCATTCATAGGCTTCAATTATCGTTGATTCATCGTTAAACTCGAAGTTTTTGCGCTATTTGCAACTGTTGCCAGCGCCCCATGACCCAAAGCGATCCCCCAGTCCTCCATGTCTGATGCGCCTGCCCCCTACGAGTTTCTAAACCTCGAAAGTGCCTTGGAATACCTTGGCGACGGTCAAGGTGTGCGGGACATGCTGCCCCTGTTAACGAAAGCACTGGAGCGGGACGTGCCCGAAGTTGCACAGTTGTTGTCCAAAGGCGATATCGCTGAAGCGGCCGCGGTTTTGCATTCGCTCAAAGGGTTTTTGCCGATTTTTTGCTATCCGAGCCTGGTGGAGGACCTCGTACGTATGGAGAAATCCTGCAAATCCGGTTCCAACCCCGATTTATTGAGCGACTACGACGCGTTGACCTGGCAATTACAGGGCTTAGGGCGAGAGGTTTCGCACTTTGAATCCCAGACCAAGGAATGACGGCACCTGGCCGGTCTGAATAGGGCGGCGAATACCCGCGCGGTATCATTCAGGCCCACAGAAGCCACATTTCTGTTGAATTTCACCTTCTAAAACCCCGTTTAGCCTCCCGCCAACACGCAGTGCGCCTCAATTCGATCAAGCTATCGGGCTTCAAGTCCTTTGTCGAACCAACCAACTTCCTTCTGCCCGGCCAGTTGGTGGGGGTGGTGGGGCCCAATGGTTGCGGCAAATCCAACATCATGGACGCCGTGCGTTGGGTGCTGGGCGAAAGCCGCGCCAGTGAGCTGCGTGGCGAGTCCATGCAGGACGTTATTTTCAATGGGACGACCAACCGCAAAGCGGCCAGCCGTGCCAGCGTGGAGCTGGTGTTTGACAATGCTGACCACCGCGCCGGAGGCCAATGGGGTCAGTTTGGCGAAATCGCGGTGCGCCGGGTGCTGACCCGCGATGGCACATCGAGCTATTTCATCAACAACCAGGCTGTGCGCCGCCGTGATGTGCAGGACGTGTTTCTGGGCACCGGTCTGGGCCCTCGCGCCTACGCCATCATCGGCCAAGGCACGATCAGCCGCATCATCGAGTCCAAGCCGGAAGAGCTGCGGCTGTTCCTGGAAGAAGCGGCCGGTGTCTCTAAATACAAAGAGCGCCGCCGCGAAACCGAAAACCGCCTGAGCGACACGCGGGCCAACCTGACACGGGTAGAAGACATCCTGCGGGAGCTGCACACCAATCTCGAAAAACTCGAACTCCAGGCCGAAGTGGCCTTGCGCTACAAGGGTTTGCAGGCCGACGTCACCCTCAAGCAGCACCAGCAGTGGTACCTCAAGCGTGCGGAGTCACTGGCCGACCAGGCCAAGGTGCAGGCGGATGCGCAAAGCGCGGTTCTGACACTGGAGTCGCGCATGGCGGACCTGCGCAGCATCGAATCCGATTTGGAGACCGTGCGCCAGGCGCACTACGCTGCCGGCGATCAGGTCAATCAGGTTCAAGGCCTGCTGTACGAAGCCAGTACCGAAGTCGGCCGCCTGGAAGCGGAAATCCGCTTTGTGGTCGAGGGACGCCAGCGGGTGGAACAACGTTTGGCCACCCTGCAAGAGCAAAGCGCGCAGTGGGCGCAGCGCGAAGAAGAAGCGGTGCAAGAGCTTGAACGCCTGGCCGAGATCGCCTTGACCGGTGAAGAACAGACGGCGCTGCTGGACGCGCAAATGCAGGAGCAAGAGCAGCAAATCCCCGATTTGGAAGAGGCCTTGCAGCGCGCCCAATCGCAGGCCCAGGCCCAGCGCGACAGCGTGGCACAGGTGCAGCAGGCACTGGGGGTGCTCGCGGCAGAGCAGCGCAATGTGACCGAGCAAAACCGCCAACTTGCCGCACGGCGCGAGCGGCTGGTGGCTGACCGCGCGGGGCTGGTTGCTACCGATGAGCTGCGCCTACAGCAGCTGAGCCAAGAGTTCGATCTGGCGCGCGAGTCAGCAGAAGTTGCCCAAGCCCAGCTCGAAGAATTGCAAGAACTGGTGCCTACCCTGGACGAGGCCCGCAGTAGCCAGCAGCAGCAAGTCAATTCCGAAGCTGCGCGGCAGGCCGATGTGTCCGCACGACTGGATGCGCTCAAAGCCCTGCAAGAGCGCGTCAAAACCGACGGCAAGTTGCAGCCCTGGTTGAGCAAACACGGGCTGGACCATTTGCAGGGTCTGTGGAGCCGCATTCAGGTGGAAGCGGGTTGGGAGAACGCCGTCGAAGCGGCACTGCGTGACCGCTTGGGCGCCCTGGAAGTTTCGCGTCTTGAGATGGTGCAGTCCTTTGGAGCAGATGCGCCGCCCGCCAAATTGTCCTTTTTCAGTGCTCCTTCCGCAGGCCTCGCACCTGCCAAAGGTGCTTTGCCCCGTTTGGCCGAACTGGTTCGTGTGAACGATGCGGGCCTGGCCGCGGTATTGCAGTCGTGGATGGCTGGCTGCTATACCGCTCCCTCGCTGGAGGCCGCGCTGGCGCAGCGCACCCAGCTCAGTGCCGGTGAAACCATTTTTGTCGCGGCCGGTCACGGTGTCAGCGCACATGGCGTGGGCTTCTATGCCCAAGACGCTGAACAGTCCGGACTGTTGGCGCGGGCGCAGGAAATCCAAAACCTGGAGCGCGATTTGCGAGCCCAGACGCTCATGACCGAAGAGTCGCGCGCCGCCTTGAACCGCGCTGAAAAAGCCTACGCCGACGCCGCCCAGCGATTGGCAGGTTTGCGTACCCAGGCGCAGGAAGCCCAGGCCCGAAGCCACAACTTGCAGGTGGAAGTGCTGCGCTTGACCCAGCTGGCCGAGCAAGTGCGCAGTCGCAGCGCGCAACTTGATGCCGATGCCGCCGAGGTCGACGCCCAGTTGGAAGAA
>CAIYRQ010000095.1 GCA_903928635.1 uncultured beta proteobacterium
CTCAAAATCGGCCGCGATGCGCAGCTGCGCTTGGTAAAAGTACTCCTGCTTTTCCCGTATGGCCGGGGTGCACAAGGCAGGTACAAAGAAGTCCAGCCCCATTTCGCCGACAGCGGCGAGGTGTAGATCGTCTCGGTGGGCTGCAACTTCAGCTCGTAAAGCGACCAAGTCCGCCTCTTGCGCGTGGGGCACATACAGCGGATGGATGCCCAGGCAATACACATCACCCCAGCGCTGGGCCAAGGTGCGCACCGCGCCCCAGTTAGCCGCTTCGACCGCGGGGATCACACATCGTTCAACCCCCGCTTCGCGAGCCGCTGTGCGTACTTCGTGCGCTTCGTCCACGCCGCCAAATTCAGCGGCATCGAGATGGCAATGGGTGTCGATCCAGGCTGCCGTCATGGCAGCGGTGTGGCTGCAATCCAGTCGGTGATGCGCTCTACAGCCTGCGGCTCAGCACCAATGAAGCCATGAAAATGCAGCGCCTCACAGGGGTTGCCGCTTTCTCCTTCGCCGCCGGAAAACATGATCAAGGCATGCTTTCGGCTGTTGATAAGGCCCCGGTCAATGGCAGGCACCTCTTCGGGACGGCAAATGCGACAGGCATCTTTTTCATGGTGTAACACCAACACGGGGATCGAAATTTTGTCCAGGGCCTGGGTAGGCACTGCGCCTACGGTCTTATAAGCAGTCACGCTGGAGGTGAGCACCAAACCGTCGATCAAACCTTCGTCGCGCATCGCAATGGCGGCGGCTGTTCCCGAAACCGTTCCCCGACTGGTTCCCACTACCCACACTGGACCTGCAAAAGTACTGCGAACCTGCCGCAACACGCGGCGCAGATCCTCCATCGCCGATGCACTGACACGAAAGGGATAGTCCATATCGGACTGATCGCTGGGACGGGACACGATGGCTACATTGAATCCCTTGGCAGCAAACAGGGGGGCGCTGCGCACCAGAAAATTCGCACCCTCGGGCCAACCCGCAGAGCCGATTTTTCCCATGCCGCCCGCCCCGCCGGGCAGAAGCACCAAACTTCCCTTGGCACCGGGCGTGGCGCGAAAGTACACCGGAATTTCTGCCCCCTCGCGCGACGAGGCCACGCGTTGCAACTGCCCTGGCGCCAACTGCGCCGAAGTCAGACCCTGCAGCAAGTCGGCGCTCTGCGCCGTGCAAAGTACTCCAAGCAAACACAAGAAAACAATCATCCCGCGCATCATTCGATCCTCATCACCGCTGTAGTCACTCTGTCACGACGCCTTGTAGCTGCCCCTGATCCAAGCGCAATTGCCGGCTGCAACGCTGGGCCAGGCTGGCGTCGTGGGTTACCAGCACAAAGGCAGTACCGTGTTCGCGCGCCAGACTGAGCATGAGGTCAAACACGCCGTCAGCGGTGCGGCGGTCCAGGTTACCGGTGGGTTCATCGGCCAGCACACAGTCGGGTTGGGTCACCAAAGCGCGGGCAATCGCCACCCGCTGGCGTTCGCCTCCAGACAACTCGGCCGGGCGGTGGTGCACCCGTTCTCCCAAGCCCACGCGCTCCAGCATCGCCAGTGCCAGGGCGCTGGCTTTCGCGGGATCCTCACGTCGCAGCGTTAAGGGCATGGCCACATTTTCCAAGGCGCTGAACTCGGGCAGCAGGTGATGAAACTGGTAGACAAATCCCAGATGGCGATTGCGCAAGCGCCCCTGCGCCGCAGCATCCAAACCGGCCAGCGTCTGGCCGCACAAGGTCACAGTGCCGCCACTCGGCGCATCCAAACCACCCAGCAGATGCAGCAAGGTCGACTTACCGGAACCGGAGGTGCCCACAATGGCCAGGGTCTCGCCGCGGTGCACGGTCAGGTCGATGCCCTGCAGCACCGTCACATCCAACCGCCCCTCGGTAAAGCGCTTGCGCAGGCCCTGGCATTCCAAAATCACAGCAGCTTTATTCATAACGCAGCGCCTGAGCGGGATTGACTTGCGACGCACGCCAGCTGGGGTACAGCGTGGCCACAAAGGCCATGGCCAAGCTGATCAACGCCACCGGCACGATATCGGCGCGCTGCGGATCACTGGGCATGCGGCTGATCAGGTAGATGTCTTGCGGCAAAAAGCTGGCACCCAACAGGTGCTCCAAGGCAGGCACGATGACGTCGATATTGAAGGCCACACCCAGCCCCAGCAGCAGCCCGGCGCCAGTGCCGATCACGCCGACCATGGCGCCTTGCACCATAAATATGCCCATGATGCTGGCCGGGCTGGCGCCCAGCGTGCGCAGAATGGCAATGTCGGCGCGCTTGTCGGTGACGGTCATCACCAGGGTGCTGACCAGGTTGAAGGCCGCCACCGCGACGATGAGGGTAAGGATGATGAACATCATGCGTTTTTCCACCTGCACAGCGGCAAACCAGCTGCGGTTTTGCCGCGTCCAGTCGCGCACCAGGAGGTTGCCGGTAAGAGTGGTGCTCAGGTCCTGCGCCACCTCACGCGCCTGGTGCAGGTCGCGCAACTTCAGGCGCACCCCCGTGGGCCCCTCGAGCCGGAAAATCTTGGCAGCGTCCTGCACATGCACCAGCGCCAGCGTGGAGTCGTATTCAAAGTGGCCGGAGTCAAAGGTGCCCACCACCGCCATTTGCTTGATGCGCGGCACCACGCCTGCCGGTGTGACCTGCCCGCTGGGGGCCACCAAGGTCACCACATCGCCCACCTTCACGCCCATGGAGCGCGCCAACTCCGCACCCAAGACCACGCCAAAGGCACCCGACTGGAGCTGTTGCAGCACGGTTTGCTGGCCAGGGGCTAACAAATCGGTCACCTCAGGCTCCAGGGCAGGGTCAATGCCGCGCACCAGCACGCCCTTCATGTCCTCGCCGCGCGCCAGCAAGGCCTGCGCCGCGATAAACGGCGCGGCACCCACCACCTGCGGATGGGCGCGCGCTTGCAGCAGGGTTTGCGCTGGGTCGATCAATGCCGCACCGCCAAGGGCATAAATCTCGATGTGCGAGACCACACTCAGCATGCGGTCGCGCACTTCTTTTTGAAAACCGTTCATCACGCTCAGCACAATGATGAGCGCCGCCACCCCCAGCGCAATGCCCAGCATGGACACGCCCGAGATGAAGGAAATAAAGCCATTGCGCTGGGCCGCGCGTCCGGCGCGGGTGTAGCGCCAGCCAATGCGCAACTCAAAGGGAAGGTGGCGCAGCATAAAAGTCAGGACAGGTCATAGGCCCGATTGTCGCAGGGGTGCAGCGCGGCCGCCTGGGGTGGCGGGTGCGAGACAATCAGCCCATGCATCTTGTGATTCCCCATGCCGCGCCCTCTGGTCCCCAATGCCAGGCGGCACTCGAGCGGCTTGAACTTCCCCACCTTCGCCAAGTCTTGCGCGTTTTGAAGTTGGACGGCGAGCTGCCCGGCCGCGCATCCGACCTCTCCCCTATCTCAGAGCGGATACAAACCCACGATGCCTATGCCGATGGCTTGATTCCCTGGGCAGCGCTGGCTGCCAAGCAGCTGTCCGGTGTACCCCAGGATGGGACCTGGGGCCTGGTCACACCCTGCCATTGGGCAGTGCACGCCGACCATGTGGCCATGCACGATCCGCGCAGCCTGCGCTTGGAGACCGCTGAATCCAAAGCACTTCAGAAGGCGATGGCGCCCTACTTTCTCGAAGATGGCCTGGTCTTGCACTACTGGCAGGCAGACACCTGGCTGGTGCGCGGCGACGTCCTGCGCGATTTGCCCACCGCCTCGCTAGACCGCGTGCGCGGTCAATCGGTAGACGCCTGGCTACCCCGCACCGCGGCAGCCCGCGTGGTGCGCAGACTGCAAAACGAGATGCAAATGCTGCTTTACACCCATGCTGTGAATGACGCGCGGGCAGCCCGTGGCGTGCCGGTGGTGAATTCCTTTTGGCTCAGCGGCACCGGCAATCTGCTTGAAAACGAGCCCCGGCGGGCGGACGTCACGGTGGTCGACGTATTGCAATCCGCCGCCCTCAACGATGATGCCTTTGCCTGGACGCAGGCCTGGCTGGCCTTGGACAGAGGACCGATTGCTGAGTTTGCCAAGGTGCTGCATCAGCGCTCCGATTCTCAGATAGCGCTGACCCTCTGCTCCGAGCGCACCGCCCGCACCTGGCGGCAGCATCCGCAAAGCGTGCTACGCAAAATCCAGACCGCCCTGCGCAGCCCGAACCCCGTCACCCTTTTGAAAGCACTATGAACATCATCCCCCGCGACATTCCGCCACGCAGTGTCTGGGCGCTGGAGCAAGCTGGCGTGCATCCGCTGCTGGCCCAGCTGTATGCCGCGCGCGGCGTGACCCAGCCCGAGGAGCTGGACAACGCGCTGTCCAAGCTGCTGCCGCCCGACGGTTTGAAGGGCACCCCCGAAGCTGCCGTACTGCTGGCCGACGCCATTGCCACCCAAAAACGCCTGTGCATCGTGGCCGACTACGACTGCGATGGTGCCACGGCCTGTGCAGTGGCCGTGCGCGGCCTGCGCCTCTTGGGTGCGCTGCATGTGAACTACCTGGTACCGGACCGCGTGGTGGACGGCTACGGCCTGACACCCCCGATTTCGCAGCGCGTGTTTGACCAGGGTGCCGATGTCTTGATCACCGTGGACAACGGCATCGCCAGCACCGAGGGTGTGGCCCGCGCCAAGGCCTTGGGCCTGCAAGTGCTGGTGACCGACCACCATCTGCCGGCCACCGAGGCGCCTGCGGCGGATGTGATCGTCAACCCCAACCAAGTGGGCTGCAGCTTTGCAAGCAAGGCCATTGCCGGCGTGGGCGTCATGTTTTACGTGCTGCTGGCGCTGCGCAGTGAATTGCGCAGCCGGGGCGTGTTTGACGCCAGCACGCAGCCCAAGTTGGATGCGCTTTTGCCTCTGGTGGCTTTAGGAACCGTGGCCGACGTGGTGCGGCTGGACGCCAACAACCGCCGCCTGGTCGCCCAGGGCCTCAAGCGCGTGCGGGCCCAGGCCATGCCGGCCGGGGTGGCTGCGCTGTTCAAAGCCTCAGGCCGCCAGGCGGCCACGGCCACCACCTTCGACTTTGGCTTTGCCCTGGGTCCGCGCATCAACGCCGCCGGGCGCCTGTCGGATATGACGTTGGGCATCGAGTGCCTGCTCACCGACGACCCCGCGCACGCCGATGAGTTGGCGCGCACCTTGGACGGCATAAACCGCGAACGCCGGGTGATTGAGGGCGATATGCGCGAGCAAGCCATGCAGGTGGCCGAGTCGCTATTTGACGAAGGCGACGAGCCTCCGCCTGCGATTTGCGTGTTCGACCCCGACTTCCACGAAGGCGTGGTCGGCATCGTGGCCTCACGCATCAAAGACAAGCTGCACCGCCCGACCTTTGTCTTTGCTGCCAGCCAGGCGCCCGGCAAAGAGCATGAGCTCAAAGGATCAGGCCGGTCGATCCCTGGTTTTCATTTGCGCGATGCGCTCGACTTGGTGGCCAAGCGTTACCCCGGCGTCTTGCTGCGCTTTGGCGGCCACGCCATGGCGGCGGGCTGCACGATTGCCGAAGAGCATTTAGACACCTTTGAGCAGGCGTTGAGCGAAGTGGCCCATGAATGGCTGGACGCCGCCACCCTGCAGCGCCGTCTTGCCACCGATGGCCCGCTCGCCCCAGCCTACCGCCGCGTCGACCTGGTGGACACCTTGCATGAGGCCGTCTGGGGCCAGGGCTTTGCCGCGCCCACGTTCAGCGAAGAGGTGGAAGTCATCTCGCAGCGGCTGGTGGGCGAAAAGCACCTCTCGCTCAAACTCAAACACCAGGGCGAACCGGTGGACGCCATCTGGTTTGGCCATACCGACCCCCTGCCCGCCAAAGTCACCATGGCCTTTCGCCTGGACGCCGACGAATGGAACGGGGTGCGGCGGGTGAAGTTTTTTGTTGAGGGTGTGCAGGACTGAAGTAGCGATGCGCTACTTCCAGCGCACCGGCTCAATCTGCACGGTGTTGCTGTCGTCGCTGAGCGTGAGCCCGCCCTCTTGCACCGTGGCCTGCAAATGCATGCTGCGCTGGGCCAAGGGAATCAGCGCTTGAGACGCGAGCGTGGGGATGCGGTAGACCTGCAGGTTCTGCGGGCGGCTGAGCTTGTTTTCCATGGTGCGCCACCACACTTCTGCCGCATGGTTGAAGCAGTACAACACCACCTGATCGGCCTTGCCGCAGGCTTTGATGAGCGGCTTGTCTTCGGGTTGCCCCACTTCCATCCAAAGTTTGATTTGGCCGGTGAAATCACGCAGCCAGACATCGGGCTCGTCGGGGTCCGACAGCCCCGCGCCAAAAGCCAGGGTGCCGTCGCCGCCGCAGACCGTTTGAAGCTCATGCGCATGCAGAGCCAGGGCCACCAGGCGCACCATCATGCGCTCGTCAGTTTCGCTGGGGTGGCGTGCCAGCGTCATGGCGTGGTCGGCGTAGTAGCTGTGGTCGATGTCTGCGATTTGCAGATGGGCTTTGAAGATCGTAGATTTAATGGCCATGGGTCGATTGTGACGGATGGCCTGCGCATAGGACGCGCTGTCAAAATGCACCTATGAACACCCCCTCCCTCACGATATTGACCGGCGCATCGCGCGGTATGGGCCTGGCCATGGCCGAGCAACTGTTGCAAGCCGGCGCGCATCTGCTCTGCATATCACGCAACACCAATGACAGCCTCACGCAACTCGCCCAAGCCCGCGGCGCGGTGCTGGAGCAATGGAGCGCAGACTTGGCCGACGCCGCCCCTGTGAGCGCGCGCTTGGCACAGTGGCTCGCGGACGTAGATCCATCGAGCTTGGCCAGCGCCACCCTGATCAACAACGCCGGTGTGATTCCCGCCATCACCCCGCTGCGTGACAACGCATCGGCGGACCTGGCCAACGCCTTGCGCGTGGGCTTGGAGGCGCCCATGCAGCTCTGTGCCGCGTTTCTGAATGCCACGCAGACGTGGACGGTGCCACGCAAGGTGCTCAATATTTCTTCAGGTTTGGGCCGCAGGGCGATGGCATCCTCCGGGCCTTACTGCGCGGCCAAGGCAGGCATGGACCATTTCACGCGCTGCCTGGCCTTGGATGAGGGACTGCAAGCAAACGGCGCCAAGGTGTGCTCACTGGCGCCCGGC
>CAIYRQ010000096.1 GCA_903928635.1 uncultured beta proteobacterium
GCCATTGACCCGCCACGACCCCACGGCCCACGCCGAAGTCAACGCCATGCGTGCTGCGGCCCAAGCGCTGGGTAACTACAGGCTGGACGACTGCACCTTGTACGTCACGCTGGAGCCCTGTGCCATGTGCAGCGGTGCCGCGCTGCATGCGCGTTTCAAGCGCGTGGTCTTTGGCGCGACCGAGCCTAAAACAGGGGCGGCGGGTTCGGTCCCCAATCTGTTCGCACACGCGCAGCTCAACCACCAAACCCAGGTGACGGGTGGCGTGTTGGCTGAGGCCTGCGCCCAGGTGCTGCAAGACTTTTTCGAGCAGCGTCGTGCGCAGCAGCAAAGTAATAAAACGCCTTTGCGTGAAGACGCTTTGCGCACACCAGACCAGGCCTGGGCGGGACGCGATGTGCCGTTGGCCTTGTCGCGCTTCAGCGCCGACTTGCCCGCCTTAGACGGCTTGCGCCTGCATTGGTTTGACAACCGCGCCGACACACAGCTTGCACCGCATGTGTACCTGCACGATGTCGATGGTTGGAGCATGCAATTTGCCGCCGAACTGCAATCGAGCCAGCCGGTGTTGGCGGTGGATTTGCCTGGTTTTGGCCTGTCTGACAAACCCAAAAAGGTGGCCACGCACCGCATCGCTTGGCATGCCCAGGTCTTGCGCGAGTTTTTGGCCAGCGTGCAACCTGCGCCGCTGGCTTTGCATGCGCCACGTGTGATGGCACCGCTGCTTGCAGAGCTGGCATTGCCCATCCATTGGATCCAAACGCTCGCGCTGCCTGCGGCCTTGCGTGATGCCCCCTACCCAGACCGTGGCCACATGGCCGGTCCGCGCGCCTTGCGCACCTTGTTGGCAGCACCTGCGGCCACACCACCCCCTGAACGACATTAAGCATGACTGCCCCAGCCATATCCCCCGCCGGTTACGAAGTGAAGTTTCAGCGGGTCGGTGTCGGAGGTGGGGCTGATTTGCAAATTCGCTCTCTGCGCGACAAGCAGCAGTTTTATGACCCCATGGGCTTGGCGCTCGAAGCGGGCATTTCGTCTGCCACTTGGCCTTTGTTTGGCTTGGTCTGGCCCTCGGCACAAAAGCTGGCCGATTTGATGCAAACCTGGGACCTCAAGGCCAAGCGGGTGCTCGAAGTTGGCTGTGGTTTGGGGCTGGCCAGTTTGGTGGTGCATCGCCGCGAGGGCAACATCACCGCCAGCGACTGCCATCCGCTGACCGAAACTTTTTTAAAAGCCAATGTGCTGCTGAACGATTTGCCACCGCTGCATTACGAAACAGGCAATTGGGGCCGGGTGAACAAAGGCCTGGGCGCGTTTGATTTGCTGATTGCCAGCGATGTGCTGTACGAGCGCAGCCATCCGGCGCAACTTTCTGGGTTTATCCAAGAGCACGCGGCAGACGGCGCCGAGGTGCTCATCGTCGATCCCAACCGAGGCAACCGCAGTGCCTTTCACCGTGACATGGCGCGCATGGGGTTTTCGGTCACCGAGCTCATCATGAACGAACCCTTGCAAGACCTGAGCGCTTACCGAGGTCGCTTGCTGCATTACAAGCGCGAATAAGCCGCGACAATGGGGGCATGGCTCATATTTACATCTATTCCCCCAGCGGCGCAGTGCGCGACAAAGCAGCTTTCAAACGCGGTGTGACGCGC
>CAIYRQ010000097.1 GCA_903928635.1 uncultured beta proteobacterium
GATTTGGCGGCCGCCACAAATGCATCCACGGTGGTGCCCCAGCTGTCGGCGCTGCAGCGGTCCAGGCGCGGGTAGTCCAGCACCAACAGGTGCGCGTCGAACTGGCAGTCCATGAGCGCTGAAAAACATTCCGTTTGGGCCTCCAGATGACCCCAGATGTAGGTGTGGTAATCCAGCGGATTGGCTACGGTGACTTTGTCGCCCAGCACCGCACTCAGGCGGGTGTGGGCTGCAGCCGGAATCGCTGGCATATCCAGGCCGCGCGGCTGTGCCAGATCGGCCACCAAGGAGGCTTCGCCACCCGAGCAGCTGGCCGAAATAATGCGCGTGCCACCCAAGGGCCCGTGCACATGCAGGAACTTGCAGGTCTCGATCAAACCCGCCGGGTCGCGCACCCGGGCCACACCACAGCGGGCAAACAGGGCGTCGTACAAGGCATCGGGCCCGGCCAGGGAACTGGTGTGGCTCATGGCCGTTTGGGCGCCCAGGGCAGAAGATCCGGCCTTGAGCGCCACAAGCGGCACGCCCTGGCGCAGCGCTTTGAGCGCCACGCGCGAAAAGGCGGCCACATCGTCCAAACCTTCGATGTGCATGCCGATCACACTCACGCGCGGGTCGGCCAGGAGCGCGTCAACCAGGCCTTCCATGCTGTTGCCTGCCTTGTTGCCCACGGTAATCAAATAGGCCACCGGCAGTGCGCGCCGCTGCATGGTCAGGTTCAGGCCGATGTTGCCGCTTTGGGTGATGAGCGCCACGCCGCGCTCTACCCGCTGACCCCCGTGCTGGTCGGGCCACAAAGCCACACCGTCCAAATAATTCAGCATGCCGTAGCAATTGGGCCCGAGCAAAGCCATGGGGCCCGCCTGCTGCACGAGTTGCTGCTGCAGCGCATGGCCGTCAGCCCCCACCTCGGCAAAGCCCGATGCATAGCAAATCACACCACCCGCGCCGCGCGCCGCCAACTGGCCCACGATGTCCACGGTCGCCTCCCGCGGCACGGCCACAAAGCTGGCGTCCGGCGCTTGCGGTAGGGCTGCCACATCGGGGTAGCAGGCAATGCCTTCGATTTCTGTACGGGTGGGATGCACCGGCCACAGCGCACCGGCATAGCCCAGCTTGCGGCATTGGCGAATCGCTTCTGCCGCGGCATTGCCACCAAACACCGCGATGTGGCGTGGCGAAAACAGCCGCTGCAGTTGCGCGCGGCCTGCGCTGTTTTGCGCTTCAAGATCAGACATCGACGACAGACTCATGCGCCGTGCACGCGCAGCATGGCGCGGGAAATGATGTGGCGTTGGATTTCGCTGGTGCCATCCCAAATGCGTTCCACCCGGGCATCGCGCCAATAACGCTCAATGGGCAACTGGTTCATCAAGCCCATGCCGCCAAAGATTTGAAGCGCGTTGTCGGTGACACGCGCCAGCGCCTCGGAAGCGAACAACTTGGCCATGGCGGCGTCGGAGTCGGTCATGGTGCCTTGGTCGCATTTCCAGGCGGCTTGCAGCGTGAGGAGTTCGGCGGCGGCCAGCTCAGTGGCCATGTCGGCGAGCTTGAAACCCGTGCCCTGAAATTTGCCAATGGGCTGGCCAAACTGCTTGCGCGTGGCCGCCCATTCGGTGGCCATCTGCATCACCCGCTGGCCCCTGCCCACGCTGGTGGCCGCCACGGTCAGGCGAGTCGCACCCAGCCACTGGCCCATCAGGTCAAAGCCCGCACCCTCCTCGCCCAGGCGTTTGTAGGCGGGCACGCGGCAGTCCGTGAAAAACAGCTCGCACTGGTGGTAGCCCCGGTGCGATACGCACGCCGGGCCCCGGCGCACGGTCAAGCCCGGCGAGTTCAGGTCCACCAGAAATCCGGTGATTTTTTTCTTCGGGCCGTGCTTGGTGTCTTCCACACCGGTGGCGGCAAACAGCACCACGAAATCGCTCATGTCCGCGTGGCTGATGAAATGCTTGGTGCCGTTGATAATGTAGTCGGCGTTCTCGCCCGTGCCGTCGCGTGTGGCGCGGGTTTGCATGCCGCGCACGTCCGATCCGGCATTGGGCTCGGTCATGGCCAGGCAGTCATGGCGCTCGCCACGGATCGTTGGCAAGAGGTACTCCTCAATCTGCGCCCCTTCGCAGGCCCGCAAGATGTTGCTGGGGCGCGCCACCAGCATTTGCAAACCGTAGGAGGCGCGGCCCAGCTCGCGCTCCATGAGCGTGATGGTGAAGTTGTCCAAGCCGCCACCACCCAGTTCGGCAGGCATGTTGGCGGCGTACAAGCCCACCTCAATGGCCTTGGCCTGGATGGACGCTGCCAAGTCCGGCGCGATGGCGTCGGTGCGCTCCACCTCGTCTTCAAAGGGGTACAGCTCTTTTTCGACAAAGGCGCGCACCGTGTCGACGATCATGGTCTGTTCACTGCTGAGCTCGAAATGCATGGTGATAGCTTTCAGTAATTGCGTGTTTGCGTTGAAGCGGTTTTGCGGCGTATGCCCATGGGTTTTCCCACCTGGGGCGGCACGGGCAGGCTGGCATGCGATGCGGCCACTGCTTGCACCCGCGCACGCAAATCCGCAGGCATGGGCGCCGCGCGGCCCTGGGCCATGTCCACATGGACCAGCATTTGCTCCGCCGTTGCCAACAAATCGCCGCTGGTGCCGTGGTACATGGCGTGAAAAATATGCATGCGCTTGTCGTCGGCATCCAGCAGCTGCAATGTCAGCCGCAAGGGCTCGCCTTCGGCCACTTCCTGCACGTTGTAGATGTGCGTCTCTACTGTGTAGAACGAGTGCCCGCCGTCGTCACGGTAGGACTCGTCAATGCCGATCATGCGGAAGTAGGCGTCCGAGTTGTCGCCAAACACCAGCAGGTAGCAAGACTCGCTCATGTGGCCGTTGTAGTCCACCCACTCGGGCAGCACCACCGGGCGGTACAGGCACAGAGGCGCAGCAATGGGCGCGTTCGGATCCCACGGTGGCGCGGGTGTGCCCTCGAGCGGAGTGCTCAGGCCATGAGATTTAGGTGATGACGATGTATTCATAGACAAAGGTTTTCATGCGCTCAGGCAGGGGCTAGGAGCACGATTTTTCCAACAAATTTTTTCGCCTCAAAAGCCTGCTGGGCCAAGGCCATATCGCGCAGCGCGAAGGTTTGAGCCACCACCGGCGCAATTTCAGCGCGCTCGATGTAGCCGACCAGCTGGTCAAAGACCCGGTCTTCCTGAAAGGTGCAACCCAAAAGCGTCAGGTCTTTGAGGTAGAGGGTGCGCAAGTCCAAATCCACCACCGGCCCGGCTATGGCGCCTGCACTGGCGTAGCGCCCGCCGCGTCGCAGCACGTCCAGCAGCGCTGGCCACTGCGTGCCACCCACGAGGTCAATCACCACATCAATCGAGTCTTTGCCCAAGGCCTGCACCACGTCGGCGCCGCGCGGCAAGCACTCGTGCGCGCCCAAAGCACGCAGGGCCTCGTGTTTATCAATGGCCGCCAAAGCCACCACCTGGGCACCCCGGCGACGCGCTAATTGCACCGCAGCGCTGCCCACACCGCCCGACGCACCGGTGACCAGCACACGGCTGCCCGCAGACACCCCCGCACGGTCCACCAGGTTCTCGGCAGTGGAATAGGCGCAGGGAAAGGACGCCAGTTCCGCATCGCTGAACGCACTGTGTACCACCACGGCAGCCGTTGCAGGCACGCAGGTGTATTGCGCAAAACCCCCGTCACACTCTGAGCCAAAGTACCGGCAGGCATAAGGCTGCGTACTCTGGTGGTCGCGCAACACGGGCCGAACCAGGACGCGCTGCCCGATTCGGGCGGCGTCCACCCCCGGCCCCACGGCGGCGATGTGGCCGCAGCAATCCGCGCCTTGGATGCGCGGGAACAGCATGGGCATGCCACCCCAACTCGGGTCCGCGTCCTGTGCGCTGTCAAAGGCGGCCGAAGCGCCTTCGGTGGCAGTGGCACTCGTTTTGGAATACCACCCGACGCGGGTATTGATGTCCGTGTTGTTCACTGCACTCGCCGCCACACGGATCAGCACTTCACCAGCGCCAGGGCGCGGCACGGGCAGGTCTTCGCGGTACTGCAGCACTTCGGGGCCACCGAAGCCGGTGAGCACGACACCGCACATGGTGGCGGGCAACGCGGTGCTGGCGACATGGGTCATGGCCGACGATTATTTCGGCTGCGGCAATGCCATGACACGCCCGATCTGCGCCGGGCGGGGCATCAAAGCGTGCACTGCTGCCAGCGGTTGCAGGTAGGCTGCCACCGCCGGTGCAAATGGGGTCGCACGCGGCCCGGACATGTCCACGTTGAGCAGCATTTGCTCTGTGATTGCCATGCACTGTGTGCCACCTTCCGCAAAAAGACTCAGCGCCACGTGCAGTCGCTTGGCATCCACCCCGAGCAGCTGCAAACGCACCTCGACGGCGGCACCCTGCTTGACCTCGTGCAAGTAATGCACATGGGCCTCCAGCGTAAACCAGGAGTGTCCGGTGGCTTTGCGCCCTGCCTCGTCCAAGCCTGCCAGATCCATGAGCGCATCCACTGCGCTGCTGAACAGCACCATGTAATAGCCGTCGCGCAGATGTCCGTTGAAGTCCACCCAGTCTGCACCGATGGTGCAGCGGTACACCACCGGCAGCGCCATGCCCGTGAACTCAGGCATCGGGGGCGATACCGTGTTTGAGCTTGGTAGCCTTGATGGCGGCTTGGACGGCCATCAGGCAGTCATCGCGGTAGCGTTCCCAGTCGGCAATGCTGCGCGTGCCCAACTGCTCCACGCTGCCCTCGGCCACGGCGTCGAGCAGTGAATCGGTCAACTCCGGCGCCTCAAGCTTGGTCCAGGGCAGCTTGAGCGCCGGGCCGAACTGGGCCATGAAGTGGCGCATGCCGGCGTCGCCGCCCGCCAGTGTGTAAATCAAAAAGCTGCCCATGAAAGACCAGCGCATGCCCGCACCGAAACGGATGGCGTCGTCGATTTCACCGGTGGTGGCCACACCGTCATTGACCAGGTGCAAGGACTCGCGCCACATAGCCTCTAACAATCGGTCGGCAATGAAGCCCGGCACCTCTTTGCGCACATGCAGCGGGCGCATGCCCAAACTGCGGTAGACCTGCATGGCGGCTTGCACCGCCTCTGGCGCGGTGTTGACGCCGCCCACCACTTCGACCAAGGGCAACAAATACACCGGGTTGAAGGGATGACCCACCACACAGCGCTCGGGGTGCTTGGCCTTGGCATAAAAGTCGGTCGGCAGCAAGCCGGAGGTGCTGGATCCAATCAGCACATTGGGGCGCGCAGCGGCGGTGATTTCGGCATGCAGCGAAAGCTTCAGGTCCTCACGTTCGGGAGCGCTCTCCTGAATGAAATCCGCATGGGCCACGCACTCTTGCACAGTCGCCACAAATTTCAGCCGGTCTTGCGATGCGCCAGGCGCCAGGCCCTGCGCTTGCAAAGCGCCCCAGGCTTTAGCGGTGCGCTCGCGCAGCGCGGCTTCGGCGCCGGGCGCCGGGTCCCAGGCAATCACGTCCAGGCCATGGGCCAGCGCGCGGGCAACCCAGCCGCTGCCGATGACGCCGGTTCCCAAGGCTGCAAATGTTTTGATGTCGGTGACAAAGTTCATGGTGTTCTTTCGCTCGTTGGTGGGTGCTTGCGGGGTGCGATCAACCGCGCTTTTTCAGGCCCATTTTTTCGCGCCCTTGGGCCGGGGTCATGGGCGTTCCGCCCAGGCGGGTAATGATTTCCACCACACGCTCGGTGAGCGAGCCGTTGGTCGCCAGGACGCCTTTGTCCAGCCACAGGTTGTCCTCCAAGCCCACGCGCACATTGCCGCCCAGCAGCATGGCCTGCGCAGCCATGGGCATTTGGGTGCGGCCAATGCCAAAGCCCGACCACACCACGCCTGGCGGCAGGTTGTCGACCATGGCTTTCATGGTGGTGGTGTCAGCCGGTGCGCCCCAGGGAATGCCCAGGCACAGCTGAA
>CAIYRQ010000098.1 GCA_903928635.1 uncultured beta proteobacterium
ACGGTGATTTAACATCCAGATATGCGTTTGACTCATATTTGAACACCCCCATGCGCCGCAAAATCCCCTCGACCCAAGCCCTGTTGTGCTTCGATGCAGCGGCTCGCCACGAGAGCTACACGCGCGCGGCACAAGAGTTGGTCCTGACCCAAAGTGCGGTCTCGCGGCAGGTCACGCTGTTAGAAGATTTTCTAGGGTTGAAGCTGTTTCGCCGCACCCGCCATGGGGTGGCGCTCACACCTGCCGGGGTGGATTACGCACACCAGATTGCCCAGCGTCTAGACGGGCTGGAACGCGACACCTTGGACACCATGACCCGCCAAGGCACGGGCGGGCACCTCACTTTGGCCGCTGTGCCCACCTTCGCCACCCATTGGCTGATTCCGCGCTTGGGTGATTTGGCCCAGACCCATCCCGACATCACGGTGCACATCGACACCCGCACCCGGCCCTTTTTGTTTGCCGAGAGCGCGTTTGACGCCGCCCTCTACACCGGCACCCCCGAGCAAGTGCGCAATTGGCCCGGCACGCGGGCTGAAAAAATTCTGGATGAAGAAGTGGTCCCCGTGTGCAGCCCGGCGCTGCTGGCGGGCCGCAAAAGCCTGAGCCCACAGGCCTTGAGCCAGATGCCCTTGCTGCAGCAAAGCACCCGCCCGGAGGGCTGGCGTCAATGGTTTGACGCCCAAGGGGTGGAGGCGCCTCACGCATTGGCTGGGCCACGCTACGAACTGTTTTCCATGCTCGCCGTGGCTGCCACCCACCACCTAGGCGTCGCCTTGATTCCCAAGCTGCTGATCGCCGACGAATTGGCGCGCGGCCAGCTGGTGGTGGCCTGCGCCAAGGCCTTGCATGGCCAACGCAGCTACTACCTGGTCACGCCAGACGGCGACCAGGAGCCTGAAGTGTTGACACGCTTCAGGGGCTGGGTACAACAGCAGGCCGGGCGCACCCATTAGCCTGGCGGTGCATTCAACACATCGAACAACGCCACCACCAAATCACGCAGCCAACGGTTGGCCGGGTCGTTCTCAAACCGTGCGCTCCAGTGCAAGGAGACGGTGAAATCGCTCAATGGCAGCGTGGGTTCGACCAGCACACAGTCGCCACTTTGGGCAAAGCCCTGCGCAATGTTGCGGGGCATGAGCACGGCCAAGTCGGTGGCCCGCACGATGTCGGGCAAGGCCAGAAAATGCGCCGCCGTCAGGCGCAAGCGGTCTTCAAGTTGCAGCAGTTGCAAGATGTGCAAGGTTTCGGCATGCGAGCGCACCGCCGCATAGTCGAGTTGGCGCAAGCGCGCGAGCGGCGTCAAGGCCGCCTCTGGCGAAGCGTCGGCCGCGCTCAACCACGGATGGTCTTTGCGCAGCAAGACGATGTAGCGGTCTTGCAGCAAGGCGTGTTGGCGCGTGCCTTGCACTGTCGGCAAAAAGCCAATCGCCATGTCCAAGCGCCCGCTGTTGAGGGCGGCGGCGATGTCGTCATGCGGCAAGGGCGCCGACTCCACCCGAATGCTGGGCGCTTGGCGTCGCACAGCCGAAATGAGGGCTGGCAAAAACCGCGCTTCGCCAATGTCGCTCAAATGCAAGCGGAAGGTTTGTGCCGACACCGCCGGCTCGAAGGAGGCTGATTCGTTGAGCGCCAGCTCCAAAGTGGTCAGGGCCGAGGCCACCGCTGCCGACAAACGATCGGCCTTGGCCGTGGGCTGCACGCCACCGGGCGCGCGGGTGAACAACGGGTCTTGGATGAGCAAGCGCAAACGCGTCAAGCCCTGACTGGCGGCGGGTTGGGTCAGACCCAGCATTTGTGCGGCACGGCTGACGCTGCGGCTGCGGTAGACCGCATCGAACAAGCGCAACAGATTCAGGTCGATATCTTTAATATGCATAAAACTAATATTGCTTAGTCGATTCATTGTATTGATGAATGAACTCAGCCCCACCACACTGCCGCCACAACAGGAGACAACACCGTGGAAGTTTCATTCAGCCAAGAAGTGGAAATGCTGCGCATGGGCGCGGGCGAGACCTTTCACGGCGAGGGCATTTTGGCCATCACCAAAGCTTTGCTGCAGTCGGGCGTGGCCTACGTCGGCGGCTACCAAGGCGC
>CAIYRQ010000099.1 GCA_903928635.1 uncultured beta proteobacterium
GCTTTCGTCAATTACTTCCAGTCGGGTTGCTTCCAGACGTTCCTGCAGGCGAATTGTTAATTGGTCGGCGGTGGGTAGCGCATGGGTGGTCATGGCGTAGATCCGGGTTCATCAGGGCTTGCATCGCCCGTTTTGAGTTTGACATGGGGCGCGATATAGAGCCCTTGGCCGATGATGAAAATGAGCGGAAACGCATAGCCCCATAGTTTGAAGTTGACCCAGTCCTCGGTGCTGTAGAACGCGGCCACATAGCCATTGATCGCGGCCATGAAAACGCAGTACATCATCCAAATCAAATTCAGACGGTGCCAGATGGTGTCGGGCAAGTCGAGCTGCTGGCCCAACAGCGTGCGCACCACATTTTTGCGGGCCACCCAAAAGGCAATGGCCAAGCCAAGAGTCATCAGGCCATACAGCACTGTGGGCTTCCATTTGATAAAGCGTTCGTCATGCAGGCCCAAGGTCAGCGCACCGAAGCCCAGCACCAGCGCCAGCGTGACTTTGTGCATGATTTCCAGCCTCTTTTGGGTCTGGTACACATAGGCGGTTTGCAGCACAGTGGCGGCCATCAGCACAGCCGTGGCGGTGTAAATGTCGTAGAGCTTGTAAGCCCCGAAAAACAGCAGGATGGGAAATAAGTCGACAAAGGGTTTCATTCTGGCGTGAAGTGTAGCGAGGCCGAATTCATGCAGTAGCGCAAGCCCGTGGGCGCCGGGCCGTCTTCAAACACATGACCCAGGTGTGCATTGCAGTTGGCACAGTGCACTTCGGTGCGCTTCATCCATAGCATGCCGTCAACCTTGGTGCCCACAGCCTGCGGCGCAATGGGTGCGAAATAGCTGGGCCACCCGGTACCGGAGTCGTACTTGGTCTCTGACGAAAACAGCGGCTGGTCGCAACAAATGCAGCTGTAGGTGCCGCGCTGCTTGTTGGACTCCCAGCGACCGGTAAACGCGCGCTCGGTCGATTCGTGGCGGGTGACGTCAAAGGCTTTTGGCTCCGCGCCCTTGGCTTGTAACAATTCACGCCACTGCGCATCGGTTTTGTTGATCATGGTGAAGTTTCCTTTGAAATGCGAGTTTAGGAGCTGCAGCTGATTTCGATGCTCTGCGCCCAGTCCGGCGCAAAACCGGCCCAGTCTTCGTGGGCGGGGTGTTCGGCAAATGGATCGGCCAGCACGGCATGGAGTTGATGCAAGACAGAAAAGTCTTTTTCCTTGGCCGCGCGAATCGCCAGTTCGCCCAGATGGTTGCGCAGCACGAATTTGGGGTTGGTTCGCAGCATACGTGTTGACGCGGTGCCATTGTCATCGCTGCCCGATTGCAGGTGCAGGGTGCGATAGGCCGCGAGCCATTGCCCGGCGGCGTCGCGGTCCACAAACAAGTCCAGCACCTGGGGGTCGGCCAGGTCCATCCCGGCGGCCCAATGGCTTAGACGCCGCCAGAAGATTGTGAAATCCACCTTCTCTTGCGCAAGCAGTTTTAGGATGGATTCAATCAAGGGGCGCTGGTTTTCGTGCGCATTGGCAAACCCGAGCTTGGCCGCCATGCGCGCTGCCAAAGCGGCGGGATACAAGGATTTATAAGTCTCCAGCGCCGCAACGGCCTGTTCTTGCTCCCCGATGAGGGGCAGCAGCGCCTGGCCCAGACAAAACAGGTTCCAGTAGGCGATGTTGGGCTGTTTGTAAAACGCGTAGCGACCTTGGGTGTCAGAGTGGTTGCAGATGTGGGTCGGGTCATACCCGTCCAAAAACTGAAAAGGCCCGTAGTCCAGCGTCAGGCCCAGGATGCTCATGTTGTCGGTGTTCATCACGCCATGGCAAAACCCCACGCTCTGCCAGTGCGCCACCATCTCCGCCGTGCGTGCGGTGACCGCCGCCAGCAACGCCACATAGGGCTGATCACTCTCAAAGTTGCGACATGCGGGATAAAAGCGATCAATCACATAGTCCGCCAGTACTTTCAGCTGCGCATGGTGCTGGTGGTGGCTGAAATGCTCGAAGTGTCCGAAGCGCACAAAGCTGGGCGCTACCCGGGTGACCACGGCGGCGGTTTCTCGTTCTTCGCGCCACACCGGCGTATCGGAGCCTGTAATGCACAAGGCGCGGGTGGTGGGCACGCCCAAAGCATGCATGGCCTCGCTGCACAAAAACTCCCGAATCGAGCTGCGCAGCACTGCCCGGCCGTCGCCACGCCGCGAATAGGGCGTGGGGCCCGCGCCTTTGAGTTGAATTTCTTGACCGCCCAGTTCGCCCAGCGAGCAGGCCCGGCCATCGCCCAGCTGGCCTGCCCACACGCCAAATTGGTGGCCGCTGTAAACACTCGCCGTTTGAGCGCCGCCCTGCGGAAGTGCATTTCCGGTCAAGAGCTGCAGCAGCTCGTCGGATGTCGGCCACTCTGTGCCCAGCCCCAGTTGCCGTCCGAGCGCCGCATTGCAGCCCACCCAGTAAGGTGCTGCGAGGGGTGATGGCGTGAGCGCGATGGCAAAGTCCTCGCCCAGGGCCGCATAGCCTTGCGTCCATGCGACGGCAGGCCCTGCCGCCGACGCTGTCGACAGAGGCTGTGTGCGTGGTATCTCGAGGCTCATGCGGGCATTTTCGGTCAGACGACAAGGCCTTGTGGAACCCAGGAAATGGTGCGACGCAACATAAAGCCCGCTCATGCCCAAGGGGTAATATGCGCGCTTGTCGGCGAACTTGCGCCATTTTTCGTGGTTTTTAAGGGGTCTTTATGCTCGGGTTGATGCAAAGTCAGCAGTTGCTTATTTCTTCGTTGATTGAGTTTGCGGATCGACACCACCACGAAGGTGAAATCGTGTCCCGCCGGGTCGAGGGCGACATTCACCGGTGTACTTACCGCGACGTCGCACGGCGCTCGCGCAAAGTGGCCAACGCGCTGGACCAGATGCACCTCGCGTTTGGCGACCGCATTGCAACACTGGCCTGGAATGGTTACCGCCATTTGGAGCTTTATTTCGGCGTGAGTGGCTCAGGGCGCGTGCTGCACACCCTCAACCCGCGTTTGCACCCCGACCAGATTGTCTGGATCGCCAACCACTCGGAAGACCAGGTGCTGTGTTTTGACATGACGTTCTTGCCCATCATCAAGGCCATTCACGACAAGTGCACCACCATCAAGCACTTTGTTGCGCTGTGCGATGCCGACAAGCTGCCTGCAGACTCCGGGATTCCCGGTCTACAAAGCTACGAGGCCTGGATTGCGCCGCAGTCAGACCGCTATGAGTGGCCGGTGTTTGATGAAAACTCGGCATCGAGCATGTGCTACACCAGTGGCACCACCGGCAACCCGAAGGCGGCGCTGTACAGCCACCGTTCCACCATCCTGCACGCATGGGCCAGTGCTTTGCCCGACGCCCTGAACATGAGCGCGCGCGACAGCGTGTTGCCAGTGGTGCCCATGTTCCACGTCAATGCCTGGGGCCTGCCGTACTCGGCGGCCATGACCGGCGCCAAGATGGTCTTCCCCGGCCCGGCTATGGACGGCAAGTCGATCTTTGACCTGATCGAGTCGGAGAAAGTCACCTTTGCCGCAGGCGTACCCACCGTTTGGCAAATGATGTTGGGCCATATGCAGCAGAGCGATTTGCGGTTTACCACCCTCAAGCGCACCGTGATCGGCGGCTCTGCGTGCCCGCCGGCCATGATCGCGGCCTTCAACGATGTCTACGGCGTCGAGGTCCTGCACGCATGGGGCATGACGGAAATGTCCCCCTTGGGCACCGTCTGCACGCTTAAGAACAAGCACATGACCATCAGTGCCGATGAAAAAATGACCGTGCGCCTCAAACAAGGTCGGGCCATTTATGGCGTCGAGATGAAAATCGTGGACGACTCCGGCGCTGAGTTGCCCTGGGACGGCAAAGCCTACGGAGACTTGTTGGTGAAAGGCCCATGGGTCATTGATCAGTATTTCAAAGGCGAGGGCGGCTCGCCGCTGGTGGATGGTTGGTTTCCCACCGGCGACGTGGCCACGATCGATGCCGACGGTTACATGCAAATCACCGACCGCAGCAAGGATGTGATCAAGTCCGGTGGTGAGTGGATCAGCTCGATCGATGTGGAAAACATCGCCATGGCGCATCCAGCGGTTGCGATGGCAGCGTGCATCGGCATGAAGCACCCCAAATGGGACGAGCGCCCCGTGGTCGTCGTGGTTAAAAAGCCCGGTGCCGAAGTAACTCGTGATGAGCTCCTGGCTTTTTACGAAGGCCGTACTGCGAAGTGGCAGATTCCGGACGACGTGGTGTTTATCGACGCCATTCCATTGGGCGGCACCGGCAAGATGCAAAAAACCAAGTTGCGCGAGACTTTGCGCGACTACATCTTGCCTGGCGTGTGATTGCACTGCGCTGGTGCACCGTTGCGGCTTCGGCTTCAATTTTTCTATCTCAAAGGTGACTGAACTAGGGTGAACCCGTAGGGGGGACACTCGTTTTGTCTAGTAGCCTGCGGGCTGTACCAATCAAGGAGTTTTCCATGTCTTTTGCTTTGAAATTTACCGCTGCAGCGGTTCTCGTTGTGGCTGCTGGCGGCGCGTTTGCCCAAAAGGGCGAAACAGTGAAGATGGTTCGTATCGACCCCTTGACCGGCTTGCTCGGACCGGTTGGTGTGAGTCAGTTGAAGGGCTATCAGTTTTTCGCTGAAAAATACAGCGACAAAGGCAACCCTGCCGGTGTGAAGTTTGAAGTGATCGGTATGGACAACAAGCTCAGCCCCACCGAGAGCTTGAATGCACTCAAGTCGGCCATCGACCAGGGCGTGCGCTACATCATTCAAGGCAATGGCTCGTCGGTCGCGCTGGCTTTGAGCGACGCAGTGGCTAAGCACAATGAACGCAACCCTGGCAAAGAGGTGATTTACCTCAATGACTCGGCGGTGGATCCTGACTTGACCAACAGCAAGTGCAGCTACTGGCACTTCCGTTTTGACGCTGACACCTCCATGAAGATGGAAGCCATGTCGAGCTTCATGGTCGACCAGCCCGATATCAAAAAGGTCTACATCCTGGGCCAAAACTACTCGCACGGTGTGCAAGTGGCCAAGTACGCCAAAGAAACCTTGGCTCGCAAGCGTCCGGACATCCAAATCGTTGGCGATGACTTGCACCCCTTGGCCCAAGTGCGTGACTTCGCCCCCTACATCGCCAAGATCAAGGCCGCTGGCGCTGACACAGTCATTACCGGCAACTGGGGTTCTGACTTGTCTTTGCTGGTCAAGGCGGCCAATGAAAACGGCTACACCGGCAAATTCTTCACCTACTACGCGGGTGTGACCGGCACACCCACCGCACTGGGCACCAACGGCGCAGGTCGTGTCTACCAAATTGCCTACAGCCACTACAACATGGGTGGCCAGATGGACAAGTGGATGAATGAGTTCAAGGCCAAGTACAACGACGATTTCTACACCGGTTCCACCATCCGTATTTTTGAAACGCTGGGTGCTGCCATGGCCAAGGCCAAGTCCACCGACCCCGTCAAAGTTGCGGCGGCCCTGGAGGGCATTTCTGTCAAGAGCTTCAACGGCGAAGTGGAAATGCGCAAGGTCGATCACCAATTGCAGCAGCCTTTGTACATGACGGTGTGGCAGAAAGCGGATAAAAAATATCCCTACAGCCCCGAGAACACCGGTATGACCTTGGTGCCCTTGAAAGAGTACCCCAACTATGTATCTAGCACGCCGACCAGCTGCCAGATGAAGCGTCCAGGCTAATCCTCCAGCGATTCAGCCAAGAGCCCGTGGCGCGGGGTGCCGCAGCGGGCTCTTTCGTATTTTTGCAGTTGGAATTTGGAGTGGGCAGGATATGGAGTTTTTTATTATTTCGACGCTTAACGGCATCAGCTACGGGCTGTTGTTGTTCATGCTGAGCTCGGGCCTGACGCTCATTTTCAGCATGATGGGCGTACTGAATTTCGCGCATGCCAGCTTTTACATGCTGGGTGCTTACCTCGGGTATTCGGTGTCGCAGGTGCTGGGCTTTTGGCCTGCGCTGGTGGTGGCGCCGCTCTTGGTGGGTGCCTTGGGCTCGGTATTTGAGCGCTACTGCCTGCGCCGCGTTCACAAATTCGGCCACGTTCCCGAGCTTCTCATCACCTTCGGTCTGACCTATGTGGTCCTGGAGCTGGTGCAACTGATCTGGGGCCGCATTGCGATCGAATTCAAACCTCCCATGGAGCTGCAAGGCCCGGCCTTTACGCTGATCAACGACGCCGTGTCGGGTCTGCGCATGGTCTGGGGCGCAGCAAGTCCTGAGATGTGCAGTGCGACTGATGCGGCCGTGCGGGTCGTGTGCTCGCCATTCCCTGCCACGCGCGGCTTCATGGTGCTGGTTGCGCTCACCATGCTGGTGTCCATCTGGCTGTTGTTGACCCGCACGCGCGTCGGCTTGGTTATTCAAGCTGCACTCACGCATCCGGAAGCGGTAGAGGCTCTGGGCCACAACGTTCCGCGCGTGCTGATGCTGGTGTTTGGTGCCGGTGCAGCGTTGGCTGGCTTGGCCGGTGTGATTGGCGGCAGCACCTTTTTGACCGAGCCGTCCATGGCTGCCACCGTGGGTTCCATCATTTTTGTGGTGGTGGTGGTGGGCGGTATGGGCTCCTTGTCGGGGGCGTTTTTGGCCTCACTGCTGATTGGCACCATCCAGACCTTTGCCGTGGCCTTTGACTACACCTTGTTGGGCGCTTTGCAGCAGGTGGGCGTGGCGGTCGGGTCGTCTCTCAGCTCCAACACCTTGCTGACCATGAAGCTCTCGCAAGTGGCACCTATCCTGCCGTACCTGTTCCTGGTGCTGATTTTGATATTCCGACCCAAGGGTCTTTTGGGTAACAGGGAAGGATGAGCGCCATGAATCAGTGGAACGCCCGTATCGGGTCTCTTTGGATGTGGGCGATTTTTGCAGCAGTCATGCTGCTGGCGCCCCAGGTTTTTAACAGCGGCTTGTCGGTCACGATGTTGTCCCAAATGGGCATCGCCATCATCGCCTGCCTGTCCTACAACATGTTGCTCGGCCAGGGTGGCATGCTGAGCTTTGGTCACGCGGTGTACACCGGTCTGGGTGCCTTTGTCTCCATCCATGCGCTGAACATGTATGCAGGCTCTGGACTGCCGGTATCGCTGGTGCCGGTGGTCGGCGGATTTGCCGGCATGGGCTTTGCCGTGCTGTTTGGCTATGTGACCACCCGCAAGTCGGGCACAACGTTTGCCATGATTACCTTGGGCCTGGCCGAGCTGGTGTTTGCCATGTCGCTCATGGTGCCGGAGTTCTTTGGCGGAGAGGGCGGCATTTCGGGCAACCGCATGTCGGGCCATCCGGTCATGGGTATTACGTTCGGCCCCGCCATTCAGGTGTACTACCTGATTGCCGTCTACACCCTGGTCTGCGTGATGCTGATGTATGCCTTCACCCAGACCCCGTTGGGCCGTTTGCTCAACGCGGTGCGCGACAACCCGGAGCGTGTGGAGTTCATCGGCTACAACCCGCAGCGAGTGCGCTACACCGCCTTCATCATCGCAGGCTTTTTTGCAGGTATCTCCGGCGGCCTGGGCGCACTCAACTTTGAAATTGTTAATGCCGAAGTGGTGGGTGCGGCGCGCTCCGGTGCCTATTTGCTTTTCACCTTTTTGGGCGGTGCGACCTTCTTCTTCGGTCCCATCATCGGCGCTGTGTTGATGGTGTTGGCCTTTGTGTTGCTGAGCGAGTTCACGCAGGCCTGGTTGCTGTATTTGGGTCTGGTGTTCATGGTCATGGTGATGTTTGCACCTGGCGGCATTGCCAGCTTGCTGATGATGAACCTGCGTGTGGCAAAGCACGGCAAATTGCGCACCTTGCTGCCTTCCTATGCTGTACTCGCGGTGGCCTCACTTCTGCTGCTCGTGGCGGTGGCTGCGCTGGTGGAGGTGGTGTACCACCGCCAGCTCAACGCATCCATGGGGTCAGCGGTGAGTTTTATGGGCGTCGCCATGGACACGGCATCAGCCCAAACCTGGCTCGGCCTTTTGGCTGCAATTTTGGGAAGTGGCTGGCTGTTTTCGCTGGCGCAACGCCGTTTTGCAACCCAATGGGACGCCGTCCAAGAAATGATTGAAAAAGAATCCCATTCCGCAGGAGCTGCACCATGAGCAACAAGGCACAGACATCGGCAGATGCCGCGCCTGTGGCGCTGGAATTGCGCGATGTGCGCAAGAGTTTTGGCAAGACCGAAATCATCCGCGGTGCCAGTCTGGCGGTGCGCCAGGGCGAGCGCGTGGCCATCATCGGTCCCAACGGCGCTGGCAAATCCACCTTGTTCAATCTGATCAGTGGACGCATGGCGCCCACCAGTGGCGACATTTTGCTGAACAACCACCTGATCAACGGCAAAAAGCCATTTGAGATAAACCGCCTGGGTCTCTCGCGCAGCTTTCAGATCACCAACATCTTTCCCAAACTGAGCGTGTTTGAGAACCTGCGCTGCAGTGTGCTCTGGAGCCTCGGCTACGGCTACACCTTCCTGAAGTTTTTGGTGGATTTGGACGACGCCAATGCGCGCGCGCAGGATTTGATGGAAATGATCGGTCTGGACAAAAAGCGCGACGTGGTCGCTTTGAACCTGACCTATGCCGAACAGCGCGCCTTGGAGGTTGGCATCACCATTGCCGGTGGTGCCAACGTCATCTTGCTCGACGAACCCACGGCGGGCATGAGCAAGAGCGAAACCACCCGTTTCATCAGCCTCATCAAACAAGTGACTGAGGGAAAAACCTTGCTCACGGTGGAGCACGATATGGGCGTGGTGTTTGGCTTGGCCGACCGCATCGCGGTGCTGGTGTATGGCGAAGTGATCGCGTTTGACACCCCCGACGCGGTGCGCGCCAGCGCCCGGGTGCAAGAAGCGTATTTAGGCTCTTCGGTGGCTGACGCCCAGGCCGGTGAATCGGCACAAGGACATTGAACATGCTGCAAGTATCTGATTTACAAGCGTTTTACGGCAAGAGCCATGTGCTCCATGGTGTTGACCTGCAGGTGGGCGAGGGCGAAATTGTGGCCTTGCTCGGCCGCAACGGGTCGGGCCGCTCCACCACGGCCAAAGCCATCATGGGTATGGTGGAAAGTCAGGGTTCGGTGCTGTGGAACGGCCAGCAAATCCAAGGCCGCAAGTCCTATGAAATTGCCAACCTGGGCGTGGGCTATGTGCCGGAAAACCGCGACATTTTCCCTAAGCTCACGGTGCACCAAAACCTCTTGCTGGGTCAAAAACGCGCGAACAAAAAGCCGCGTTGGTCCTTTGAGGACATGTACCAGATCTTCCCCCGCCTCAAAGAGCGGGAGCACACCGAGGCTGGTGTGCTGTCTGGCGGCGAGCAGCAGATGCTGACCTTGTGCCGCACCTTGATGGGCGACCCCGACCTCATCATCATCGACGAGCCCACCGAAGGTCTGGCGCCCAAAATTGTGGAATTGGTGGCTAGCTACCTGCAGGCCTTGCGCGCGCGCGGGCTGTCGGTGCTCCTGATTGAGCAAAAACTCACGATTGCCATGGAGATTTCTGACCGCTGCCTGGTTATGGGGCACGGAAGCATCGTGTTTGAGGGCAGCCCCCAGGCGCTGCGTGCCGACAGCGCGGTGCGTAAAGAGTGGCTGGAAGTCTGACGCAGCAGTCCCTGCCGTGACAAAAGGGGCCTGCCGCACACAGAATGCCCCTACAATTTGCAAAAAAGAACGATCGTTCTATTTTGATGATTTCCTGTTCCCCGCCTTTAACTTCGTTCATTCACTTCAAGGATTGAAAGCATGACTGCCCACTACCAGGTTCACGGTGATATTGCCGTCATTACCCTCGACAACCCGCCGGTTAACGGCTTGGGTCTGTCCACCCGCCAGGGCATTGCCCACGGCATGGAGCAAGCCCTTGCCGACGCGGCGGTCACCTCCATCGTGATCACCGGTGCAGGCAAGGCTTTTTCCGGCGGCGCTGACATTCGGGAGTTTGGTTCTCCTAAAGCGATGCAAGAACCCAACCTCAACAGCGTGATTACTTTGCTCGAAAAATCGACCAAACCGGTTGTTGCTGCCATCCACACCGTGGCCATGGGCGGCGGTCTGGAGTTGGCACTCGGATGCCACTACCGCGTTGTCGCACCGGGCACCAGCATTGCTTTGCCCGAAGTCAAGCTCGGTTTGGTTCCTGGCGCCGGTGGCACGCAGCGCCTGCCTCGCGCCCTGGGTGTAGAGCCCGCGCTGAACATGATCGTCAGTGGCGAGGCCATCAAGGCCGAAATGCTGGCCATGCTGCCCGGTCAAAAATTATTTGACAAAGTCGCCGCGTCGCCCGCTTCCTTGGCCGATGAGGCTTTTGCCTTTGCCCGCTCGGTGGCCGCGACCCGTCCCTTGCCTTTGGTGCGCGACTTGCCCTGCAAGCACCCTCTGGGCGATGCTTACTTCCAATTCGTGCGCAATATGGTGGGCGCAGTGGCCAAGAACTTCCCTGCGCCCCTGCAATGCGTGGACGCGGTGGAAGCTGCGACCAAAGGTCGCTTCGACGCTGGCATGGCCAAAGAGCGCGAGATATTCATCAAGCTGATGTGGACGTCCGAGAGCCGTGCGTTGCGCCATCTGTTCTTGGGTGAGCGTGCCGCCTCCAAGATTCCGGACGTGCCCTCCGACACTCCGCTGCGCGCGATCAATAGCGTGGCCATCATTGGTGCCGGCACCATGGGTGGCGGCATTGCCATGAATTTCTTGAACGCTGGTGTGCCGGTCAAGATGCTGGAAATGAAACAAGAAGCCTTGGACCGTGGCCTGGCCACTATCCGTGGCAACTACGAAGCCCAGGTCAAAAAAGGCAAGCTCAAGCAGGCCAAGTATGACGAGCGCATGGCGCTGTTGTCCACCACCCTGAGCTACGACGACCTGACTGGTACCGACATGGTCATTGAGGCTGTATTTGAGGAAATCGGTGTCAAAGAAGCCGTGTTCAATGAACTCGACCGCGTGATGAAGCCGGGCTCTATCCTGGCGTCCAACACCTCCACGCTGGACTTGAACAAAATCGCTTCGTTCACCAAGCGTCCTCAAGACGTGGTGGGCCTGCACTTCTTCAGCCCCGCCAACGTGATGAAGCTGCTCGAAGTCGTGCGCGGTGAGAAGACCGCCAAGGACGTCATGGCGACTGTCATGGCCGTGGCTAAAAAGATCCGCAAGACGGCCGTTGTCTCGGGTGTGTGCGACGGCTTTATTGGCAACCGCATGATTGAGCAATACGGCCGCCAAGGCGGCTTCTTGTTGGACGAAGGCTGTACGCCCGAGCAGGTCGACAAGGCAATGGAAAAATTCGGCATGGCCATGGGCCCGTTCCGTATGGGCGACTTGGCTGGCAATGACATCGGCTGGGCGATTCGCAAGCGTCGCGCGACCGAGCGTGCCAACATGAAGTACAGCAAGACCGCGGACCTGCTCTGCGAAAAGGGCCGGTTCGGTCAAAAAACCGGCGCAGGCTGGTACGACTACAAGCCGGGCAAGCGCGATGCCATTCCCAACGCCGAAGTCGTCAAGATGATTGAAGACTACCGCGCCAGCCAGGGCATCACGCCGCGCAAGATCAGCGATGAAGAAATTGTGCAGCGTCTGGTGTTCGCACTCGTCAACGAAGGCGCCCACATTCTGGAAGAAGGCATTGCCAACAAGGCCAGCGACATCGACATTTGCTACATCTTCGGCTACGGCTTCCCTCCC
>CAIYRQ010000100.1 GCA_903928635.1 uncultured beta proteobacterium
ATCAGCTGGAATGAAATCAGCACGCAACACGCCTTTGGAGGGGCTGGCTTTTTTTACTTCCGCAATCACGGCAGGCAAACCGGCGGAAATTTTGGCGCGCATGGCGCCCACAAAGTCGCGGGTCAGGATGCGCGACTCGGCATCGGCACGCACCACGTCGAGGGGCTTGCGCTTTTGCGCAGCTGCCACTTCCTGGTGCTTCACGGCCACAATTTTGTCCAGAATGTCACTCATGTTTTAGGTACTCAAAAAACGAAACAGGGTAAGTCCGGCGTGCTCAGGCCGCCAGGGATTTGGACAGCTCTACCAGCGCCAGCATCTTGGCTTTGGCAGCTCCGGACTCAATGGCCGAACGCGCCAAGGCCAGGCCGTCGGCCATGGTCGGTGCCACGTTGGCGGCATACAGCGCCACGCCGGCGTTCAAGGCCACGATGTCTTTGGCAGGGCCGGACTGATTGTCCAGCACGCCGCGCAGCATGGCCATGGACTCTTGTGCGGTTTCCACTTTGAAGGCGCGGTTGCTGGTCATGGTCAGGCCAAAGTCTTCGGGGTGAATTTCGTATTCGGTGATCTCGCCGTTTTTCAGCTCGCCCACCAAGGTGGCGGCACCCAGACTCACCTCATCCAGGCCATCGCGGCCGTAGACCACGACCGCATGCTCGGCGCCCAAACGCTGCAAGGCGCGCACCTGAATACCGACCAGGTCCGCATGGAACACACCCATCAGGATGTTGGGCGCACTGGCTGGATTGGTCAGCGGTCCCAGGATGTTGAAGATGGTCTTGATGCCCAACTCGCGGCGTACCGGGCCTACGTTTTTCATGGCCGGGTGGTGGTTGGGGGCGAACATAAAGCCAACGCCCTGCTCTGCGATGCACTGCGCAATGGCCGAAGGCGAGAGGTTGATGTTCAAACCCAACGCTTCCAGCACATCGGCACTGCCGGACTTGCTGCTCACGCTGCGCCCGCCGTGCTTGCTTACTTTGGCACCTGCCGCAGCGGCCACGAACATGGCACAAGTGGAAATATTGAAGGTGTGCGCGCCGTCACCGCCGGTGCCCACGATGTCCACCAGATGGCTTGTGTCGGCCACCTCCACCTTGGTAGAAAACTCGCGCATCACCTGCGCGGCGGCGGTGATTTCACCAATGGTTTCCTTCTTGACACGCAGACCGGTGATGAGCGCGGCCATCATCACGGGCGACATCTCACCCGACATGATCTGGCGCATCAGGTGCAGCATCTCGTCGTGAAAAATTTCGCGGTGTTCAATGGTGCGCTGCAGCGCTTCTTGCGGTGTGATTTTGGACGCGTGGGTCATGGTCTTCCTTAGGCCTGGGGCGCTGCACTGAGCGCTAACTTGATACCGAATCCTACAAACAAAGCGCCTGCCAGCCGGTCGATCCATTGCATGCTGCGCTGGATCCGTGCACTGCGGCCTGCTGCATGGGCTGCCACAGCGGCCCACCCAAAGTTCACCCACAGGGCATTGAAATTGAACAGCAAGCCCAGCAGAAAAAACGCCAGTGGCTTGTTTTCCATATCCGGCGCAATGAACTGCGGCACGAAGGCCAGGAAAAACAAAGCCACCTTGGGATTGAGCGCATTGGTCCAAAAGCCGCGCAAGAAAACGGTGCGGTAGGACCTTGCCGAGCTTTGCGCATCAGACGCCGGAAAACCCAGGTTGGCGGCTGTAGGGGCACCGGGCTTCAACATTCGCAAACCCAGGTACACCAAATAGGCCGCACCCACCCACTTGAGCACAGAAAATGCGGTTGCCGACGTGGCCATGAGTGCACTCACACCCACAGCCGCCGCAAAAATATGCACAAAGCAACCTGCCGTAATGCCCACTGCCGCCACCATGCCTGCGCGTGCACCGCTGCGCAGGGCCTGGCTCACGATGTAAAGCACATCGGGACCGGGCGTGAGATTGAGCAGCAAACCCGCCGCAATGAACAGCAGAAGTTGATCGAGCGGCATGAATGAATTCAATACACCGAAGTGACGGTGGCAGCGCTAGTGCCCGCGGCTTTAGTGCCTTGGTCGAAAAATGCCCGCACCGCTTGCACCGTGCGGTCAATGCCTGCGGTATCCACATCCAAGTGGGTGACAAAGCGCAGACCAATGAGACCCGTGGCCAGAATGCCCTGTTCTTTCAGAAAGGCCAACAAAGCCGGGCCGCGTCCATCGGCCACGTCCACAAACACGATGTTGGTCTGGGCTGAGCGCACTTGCAAACCCGCCAATCCCTGCAAGCCCTGAGCCAGGCGCTGCGCCAGCGCATGGTCGTCTGCGAGGCGTTCGAGGTGGTGCTCCAAGGCGTGAAGGGCGGCTGCGGCCAAGATGCCGGACTGGCGCATGCCCCCACCCGCCATTTTTCGCACCCGGTGGGCACGCGCAATCAAGGCTTTGCTTCCGCACAAAGCAGACCCCACGGGCGCGCCCAGCCCTTTGCTGAAACACACGGACACGCTGTCAAAGTGGCTGCAAATGCGCCGCGCGGCATCGGCCACGGTTTCGCCAGGCTGTGCCGCCGCCGTGGCGGCGTTGAACAAACGGGCACCATCGAGATGCACACTGAGCCCGTGCTCGCGCGCTAAGGCGCTGGCCTGGGCCAGGTAGTCCATAGGCATGGGGTGGCCATTCCAGGTGTTTTCCAGGCACAGCAGCTTGGTGCGGGCGAAATGCGCATCGTCGGGCTTGATGGCGCCTGCAATGTCTGCCAGAGCCATTTGTCCGGCGGCATTTTGGGCAAGTGGCTGAGGCTGAATACTGCCCAAGACCGCAGCGCCACCGCCCTCGTATTTGTAGGTGTGCGCCAATTGGCCCACGATGTATTCGTCACCCCGGCCGCAGTGCGCCATCAGGCCGCACAAATTGCTTTGCGTGCCGGTGGGCATGAACAGCGCGGCTTCAAATCCCAGCATGCCGGCAACGCGTTCCTGCAAGGCATTGACGCTGGGGTCGTCACCAAACACGTCATCGCCTAGCGGGGCGGCCTGCATGGCGGCACGCATTGCGGCGGTGGGTTGGGTCACGGTGTCGCTGCGCAGATCAACTGTTCGGTTCATGGGCGGCCTTTACTGCAAAAAGTTTTTCAACATGGCGTGACCGTGCTCGGTCAGGATGCTCTCGGGATGGAACTGCACGCCTTCGAGGCGCTGTGCAAAGGGCAGGCCGGTGTGGCGCACACCCATGATTTCACCATCGTCGGTCCAGGCAGTGACGGCCAGCTCTTTGGGGCAAGTGGCGCGCTCGATGGCCAGCGAGTGGTAGCGGTTGACGGTGAACTGCGCGGGCAGCCCGGCAAACACACCCTCTTGGGTGGTGGTGATCACGCTGGTTTTGCCGTGCATCAGTTCTTGCGCGCGGATGATGTTGCCACCCAGCGCCGCACCAATGGCCTGGTGGCCCAGGCACACACCCAGGATCGGCAGCTTGCCCATAAAGTGCTGAATCGCTGCCACCGAGATACCCGCTTCTTTGGGCGAGCACGGCCCCGGCGACACCACCAGGCGGTCGGGGGCGCGCTGGGCAATGCCCTCCAGCGTAATTTCATCGTTGCGAAACACTTCCACCTCGGCACCGAGTTCGCCAAAGTACTGCACGATGTTGTAGGTGAAGCTGTCGTAGTTGTCGATCATGAGCAGTTTCATAGTCACTCCAATCCTTCTTCTACGAGTTCGGCCGCGCGCAGCAGGGCCCGCGCTTTGTGTTCGGTTTCCGCCCATTCCAGCTCGGGCACGCTGTCGGCCACCACCCCCGCAGCGGCTTGGACATAGAGCGTCTGGTCTTTGATGATGCCGGTGCGAATCGCAATGGCCACGTCCATGTCCCCGGCGTAGCTCAGGTAACCGCAGGCACCGCCATAAATTCCGCGCTTGGTGGGCTCCAGTTGGTCAATGATTTCCATGGCGTGCACCTTGGGCGCACCCGTCAGCGTGCCCGCCGGGAAGGTGGCTTTGAGCACGTCCATGCTGGTCATGCCAGGGTTGAGGGTGCCTTCGACATTGCTCACGATGTGCATCACATGGCTGTAGCGCTCGATACAAAACGCGTCGCTCACTTTGACCGTGCCGATTTGCGCAATGCGGCCAATGTCGTTGCGCGCCAGGTCGATCAGCATCACGTGTTCAGCACGCTCTTTGGGGTCGTTGACCAACTCCAGCTCGGCAGCTTTGTCCAGCTCGGGCGTAGCGCCACGGGGACGGGTGCCCGCCAGGGGGCGGATGGTGACCTTGGTCTGTTGGTCCGGCATGGTTTCCTGGCGCACCAGAATTTCGGGGCTGGCACCCACGACATGGAAGTCTCCATCGCCACCCACCGCCGCACCACTGAAGTTGTAGTAGTACATATAAGGGCTGGGATTCAGCGAACGCAGCGCGCGGTACAGGCTCAAGGGCGAGGCGGTGTAGCGCTTCTTGATGCGCTGACCCACCTGAACCTGCATGAAGTCACCCCCGGCAATGAGCTCCTTGGCGCGCAATACGGCTGCGATGTAGTCGGCCTTGGCAAAGTCGCGTTGCGGCGCGTGCCCGGCACTTGGCACCACGGCAGGCACTTGCACGGCCTTGGACAGGCACTGTTTGAGCGTTTGCAGGCGTTGCATGCCCTGGGCATAGGCGTCAGGCGTGGCCGGGTCCACGTACACCATCAAGTGCAGCTTGCCCGACAGGTTGTCGATCACCGCCAATTCTTCGCACTGCAAGAGCAGGATGTCGGGACAGTGGAGTTCGTCCGGCGGGCAGCTGGATTCCAACTTTTTCTCGATGTAGCGCACGGCGTCGTAACCGAAGTATCCGGCCAAGCCGCCACAAAAGCGTGGCATGCCTGCTTTCACCGCCACCTTGAAGCGCTGCTGGTAGGCGGCAATAAAGTCCAAGGGGTTGGCCTGCGAGGTTTCCACCACCACACCGTCTGTCACCACCTCGGTGCGGGCTTGGGCACCAAAACCACTGCTGCGCACCAACGTGCGGGCGGGCAGGCCGATAAAGCTGTAGCGCCCAAAGCGCTCGCCCCCCACCACGGATTCCAACAAAAAGGTGTAGGGCGCGTTGCCCGTGAGCTTGAGGTAAAGCGACAGCGGGGTTTCCAGGTCGGCAAAGGCCTGGGCGCTCAAGGGGATGCGGTTGTAACCCTGGGCGGCCAGGGCGGAAAATTCGGTCTCGGTGGTCTGGGAAGTCACGGCGGGTTCATGCCTTTTCAAAATTCGGGGCGGAGCCTGCATTCGCTGGTGCGGCACGCAAAGTCCATGCGCAATGCGGATAGGGATTCAGTACGCGCTGAATGCGGGATCCTGGTGGGTGGACCCCGTGCCGCTCAGGCGCGCTGCGCATGGGCCGCCAGGTCAAGGCAGAAGACCGCGGTCTTCAAGCCACCCGCATCGCACCAGGCGCTGGCAAGGCCAGGCAGGTCCGCCAGGGCCAGGCTCCCCGGTCGCTGCAACCTGTAATGCTGATGCGGTGAATAAACATGGCCTTCAGTGTAGCAAAGCCCCGTGACAGGCCCGGTTCAGACGCCACGGGCCCGGTCGGCGTGGAATTGCGCCACGAAGGCGCCGAATCGTCCGATATCCAACGCGTCGCGTACCTCTTGCATGAGGTTGAGGTAGTAATGGAGGTTGTGAATGCTGGCCAGCATGGGGCCCAGCATCTCGCCGCAGCGGTCCAGGTGGTGCAGGTAGGCGCGGCTGAAGCCTTCGCGGCCACCCTGATCCCACGAAACTCCGCTGCTGCCCGCGCAGGCATAACAGGTGCAGGTGGTGTCCAGCGGCTGCGGGTCGCTTTTGTGGCGGGCGTTGCGAATCTTCAGGTCGCCATAGCGGCTGAACAAGGTGCCGTTGCGTGCATTGCGGGTGGGCATGACGCAGTCAAACATGTCAATGCCGTTTTGCACGCCGGCCACCAGGTCTTCGGGCGTTCCCACGCCCATCAGGTAGTGCGGCTTGTGGGCAGGCAACTTCGGGCCCACATGGCGCAGCAGTCGCAGCATGTCTTCTTTGGGCTCGCCCACCGACAGGCCGCCGACAGCGATGCCGGGAAAGTCAAACGCCTCCAAGCCCGCCAGCGACTCGTCACGCAAATGCTCAAACATGCCTCCTTGCACGATGCCAAAGAGCGCATTGGGATTGTTCAAGCGGGCGAATTCGGTTTTGCAGCGCTCGGCCCAGCGCAGGCTCAGCGCCATGGACGCGCGGGCTTCGTGCTCGGTAGTCACCTGGCCCTTGGTTTTGGACTCCACGGACAAATAGGGCGTGCACTCGTCGAACTGCATGACGATGTCAGAGTTCAGCGTGGTCTGGATCTGCATGCTGATCTCGGGCGTCAAAAACAGCTTGTCGCCGTTCACCGGTGACGAGAACTTCACCCCCTCTTCGGTGATCTTGCGCATGGCGCCCAGGCTCCAGACCTGAAAGCCACCCGAGTCCGTGAGGATGGGTTTGTCCCATTTTTCAAATGCATGCAGACCGCCAAAGCTTTGCACCACGTCCAAGCCCGGCCGCATCCACAGGTGGAAGGTGTTGCCCAAAATAATTTGCGCCCCCATCTCGTGCAGACTGCGCGGCATCACGCCCTTGACCGTGCCATAGGTTCCCACCGGCATAAAGATGGGCGTCTGCACCACCCCGTGATTAAGCGTCAAGCGTCCCCGGCGCGCGTGGCTGCCCAGGTAGCTGCCATCTGCGCTGGCGGGGTCGGTGTGGAGCAATTCAAATTTCAACATAAAGGGAGTTTATTTTGGCAGTGCCTTGGCGCCAGCCGGGAGCCGCAGCTTCAGGCCAAGTTTTTGCGGAAGAACGCCAGCGTTTTGTCCCAGGCTTTAGCGGCCGCATTGGCGTCGTACTTCAAATACGCTAAATTGTTTTTGTCGGCCTCTTCATTCGCGAACGCGTGCTTGGCTTCGTAGCGGTCAAAGCTATAGGCCACGCCCGCGTCCTTGAGCTTTTGCTCCAAGGCATCCACGCCGGCGATCGGGAACACATCGTCATGCGTGGCCCAGCTGCCCATCAGCGGTACCTTGATCTTGCTGGCATCGACATACTCCAAGGGCGGGTAGCCGTACCACACCGCCGCTGCGTCCACCTCGGGCACAAAAACGCTGGACAACAATGTCAAGGCACCACCCATGCAATAGCCGGTCACGCCAACCTTGGGTGCGCCCGCTGCCTTGAGGAATTGCACCGCGCCACGCACGTCCTGGCCTGCAGCGTCGCCGAAATTGAGACCATCCATCAAATGCTTGGCCTCGTTTTCTTCTAGCGCGAGCTTTCCTTTGTACAGGTCAGGCACAAAGGCCTGGTAGCCCTGCTGCGCCAAGCGCGCAGCGACGTGCTTGATCTGCGCGTTCAGCCCCCACCATTCCTGGATAACCACAATGGCAGGCGCCGTGCTGCCGCCAGAAGGCTGAACCAGATAGCCGGTGGCGCTTTGCCCATCGGGGCGTGTGTAAGTGACCATAGAACCCATAAAAACTCCTTCAATGTGCGGAAAAAACCAGCGCGGTCGCAGAAGACCCGATCAAGCCATTGTGTGTCAGACAGCCCTGACCGCTGACGTCGATTTGTCATGCGCCAGCAGCATGGCGTCGCCGTAGCTGAAAAACCGGTATTCCTTGGCAATCGCGTGTTCGTAAAGGGCACGAATACGCTCATAACCGGCAAAGGCGCTGACCAGCATCATCAAACTCGACTTGGGTAAGTGGAAGTTGGTGATGAGTAAATCGACCCGCTGAAACTGAAAGCCGGGGGTGATAAAGATGGTGGTATCTCCACGCGCCACGCCGGTCGCGGCCCAGCTCTCCAGCGTGCGCACCGTGGTCGTACCCACGGCGACCACCCGCCCGCCACGCGCTTTGCAGGCGGCAATAGCGTCTTGCGTGGCTTGCGGCACGTCGTACCACTCGCTGTGCATGCGGTGTTCCGCCAAATTCTCTGTCTTGACCGGCTGAAAAGTACCCGCGCCCACGTGCAAGGTCACGTGCGCTTGCTGCACACCCATGGCGTCTAACTGCGCCAGCAGCGAGGCGTCAAAGTGCAATGCTGCGGTGGGCGCAGCCACGGCACCCGGATTTTTGGCAAACACGGTTTGGTAGCGCTGCGCGTCCTGCGCCGCGTCCGGGTCGTCACCGTCTTGCTCGCGGGCAATGTAGGGCGGCAACGGAATGTGGCCGTGGCGCTCCATGAGCGTGTAGGGATCGTCCCCCACATCGTTAGACAGCACGAAGCGAAACAAGGGCCCCTGCGCATCGGGCCAACGCCCCAGCAGCGTGGCCCGCAGTCCGTCCGCATGGCCGGGCGCGCAGTGCAGAGTGACTGTTTCACCCACGGCCGGCTTTTTGCTCACCCGCAAGTGCGCGGCTACCTGGTTGCCGCCCAGCACACGCTCCACCAACAACTCCAGCTTGCCGCCGGTGGCTTTTTCACCAAACAGGCGGGCTTGCAAGACTTTGGTGTCGTTGAACACCAGCAAATCGCCCGCACGCAACAGGGCGGGCAGATCGCGAAAGATGCGGTCTACGGCATTGCCGCCACTGGCGTCAAGGAGGCGTGCGCCGGAGCGCTCGGGTGCGGGGTGTTGGGCGATCAACTGCGCGGGCAGCGCAAAGTCAAAATCGCTCAACGAATAAGAATGGGACATGGTGCTTGAGGGCCGGACGGGCCCGTTCCAAGGAAAGGGAGTGGCGCGATTGTCCCATTGCAGCGGCAATGGTCCTCATTGGCGGCACAATGAAAGCCATGCCCACCACTGTGCAAGCCGCCAAACCCCTGTCAGCGCCGCAAAAAGCGCTGCACAAGCTCGGCCTGTACCGCGACATCGATTTGGCGCTGCATCTGCCGCTGCGCTACGAGGACGAAACCCGCATTGTCAAACTGCGCGACGCGCGCGAGGGCGAGGTGGTGCAAATTGAAGCCCGCGTGGTGGAGTGTGAAATCAATTACCGCCCGCGCAAGCAGCTCATCGTGCGGGTGGATGACGGGTCTGAGACCTGCACCTTGCGCTTTTTCAACTTTTACCCGGCGCAACAAAAGGCCCTGGCGGTCGGCCAACTGGTGCGGGTGCGGGGCGAAGTGCGCGGCGGCTTTCTCGGCTGGACCATGCTGCACCCCAGTTTTCGTGCGGGCGGCGGCGACTTGCCCACCACGCTCACGCCGATTTACCCGACCGTGGCGGGTTTGCCGCAAAGCTATTTGCGCAAGGCGGTGCTCAGCGGCTTGGCGCGCGCTGACTTGTCTGACACTTTTGCCCCGGGAGACTTGAGTCCGCTGTCGCACAACAGCCGTGAAGGCTTATGGACGCTGCATGAGGCCTTGGCATTTTTGCACCACCCCCGGCCTGACGTCTCGGTGGACGCGCTGATGGACCATAGCCACCCGGCATGGCAACGGCTCAAAGCGGAAGAACTCCTGGCCCAGCAGCTCTCCCAGCTGCAAGCGCGACGCGCCCGGGCAGCGCTCAAAGCGCCCGTACTGGCCCCTGCCAGCGGCACCAGCGCGCTGCACCAGCGTCTCTTGGATACCCTGCCCTTTGCACTGACCGGCGCCCAGCAACGTGTGAGCGCCGAGATCGCGTCCGACATGGCCCGCGCCGTGCCCATGCACCGCTTGCTCCAGGGCGATGTGGGCGCGGGCAAAACCGTGGTGGCCGCGCTGGCTGCCACTCTGTGCATGGACGCAGGCTGGCAGTGCGCGCTGATGGCTCCCACCGAAATCCTGGCCGAGCAGCATTTCCGCAAACTGCTGGCCTGGCTGGAGCCGCTGGGCATTACCACCGCATGGCTCACCGGCACCCAAAAAGCCAAAGAGCGGCGCGCCATGCTGGCCCTGATTGAAAGCGGCGAAGCCAAGCTGGTCGTGGGCACGCACGCCATCATTCAAACCAAAGTGAAGTTCCACAACCTGGCGCTGGCAATCATTGACGAACAACACCGCTTTGGCGTGGCCCAGCGCCTGGCGCTGCGCAGCAAGCTGCAGCACGAAAAGATGGAGCCGCATTTGCTGATGATGACGGCCACGCCCATTCCGCGCACGCTGGCCATGAGCTATTACGCCGACCTGGATGTCTCCACCCTGGACGAGTTGCCGCCCGGGCGCACACCCATCGTGACCAAAGTGGTTCACGAAGGACGGCGCCACGAGGTGATAGAGCGCATCCGGGCCCAGGTGGCGCAGGGCCGGCAGGTCTACTGGGTGTGCCCGCTGATCAAAGAAAGCGAAGCCCTGGATTTGAGCAATGCCACTCAAACCCATGCCGAAATCAGCGCCGCCCTGCAAGCAAGCGACGCAAAATTCACGGTCGGCCTGCTGCATTCGCGCCTGCCGCCCGACGAGAAAAAGGCGGTGATGGCGGAGTTTGTGCAGGGCCGCACCGCTGTGCTGGTGAGCACCACCGTGATTGAAGTGGGTGTGGACGTGCCCAACGCGTCTTTGATGGTGATTGACCATGCCGAGCGCTTTGGCCTGAGCCAGCTGCACCAGCTGCGCGGCCGGGTGGGGCGCGGGGCGGCGGCATCGGCCTGCGTGCTGCTCTACGCCACGGGTGACGCACCGCGTCTGGGCGAAGCGGCCCGCGAGCGCCTCAAGGCCATGGCCGAGACCAATGACGGTTTTGAGATTGCGCGGCGCGACCTCGAGATACGAGGCCCCGGCGAGTTTTTGGGCGCCCGCCAGTCCGGCGACGCCATGC
>CAIYRQ010000101.1 GCA_903928635.1 uncultured beta proteobacterium
CACCATGCTCTCGGGGCCGCCAGGGACGCAAAAAGCACAAGTCAAGGGAACTGAGCTCAACAAAAAGTGCTTTTGTTTCTCGCCGGGGTCCAAAGGCATCATGTAGCCCTGAACGCGCTGACTCTTCTGATCCAAGGCCGTGATCGTGCTGGGGTAAACCGGAATCACTGCATTCTTCTCAACCTTGGTCTTTACATTCGTCAGAACCGACCAGGGCAAGACATCGGCTCGGGCCTCAATCGGTGCAAACGGCGAGTTGGCACTGTAGTGTCCGGCACCCGTGCCCATTGGAATGGAGCCGTCACCCACAGGTGAACTCAGTTGGGCATGACCCGTACCACATGTTGCTAGTAACAGTAACGAACCAATTGTCTTGACAAGTTTCATTGCATTCACCTTTGAGTAAATAGTTGGGTCAATGTTTCATTCCGCAGAATTTGCCAATTGCAACACCCTTGCAGGCTTGCAGTAACGCGCCCTCGCACACTTCGTCGGGCTTACCCGCGCGTAAACACTTGGCAGCCTCCGTGTGCGCAGCAGCGATTTTCTCGTGCTTGGCAATGTCATCCAATGTTTCCTGGTTCAGCTTCGGGGCATCAGCCGCGAAAACCAGAGCAGTCAGGGCCAGAGAAGCAAAAGTCACAAACCATTTTTTCATAGATTCACCTTGATTGAAGTAGTTCCAAAACACTTACACGATAAGCGCCGATGGCCGGAAGAATGGCAGCCGCCAGAGAAATTGCACAGGCTACTGCAGGCACCCAGAGAAGTTCAGCAGGCCAAATCAATCCGCCGATCAGCAAGGAGTTGTCCAATTGCAGCATCCAGCCAATCAAAGCGGTTAACGCTTGCCCACCGGCAACGCCGAAGATTGCAGACATCACGCCCAGCCAGAGTGCTTCGCCCATCAGTAGTGCCGCAATCTTCGCCGGTGGTGCGCCCAACATGCGCAGCAGCGCAAGATCTGCTCTCCGTTCGCGCACCGCGTTCCACAGAGCGATGAATACACTCAGGCCCGCTGTCAACAGCAGAACGCCTGCAAAGGCACGCAGTACATCGGTTCCAATACCCAGCATATTCAAAAGTCTGGAAATTTCAACCGCAGGAGCGGCGGCTTGCATTTCTGTCGTCGTGTTCACCATTCTTGGAAAGCTCATCGCTGCCAACGGTGTCTTGTACTGAATCAGCGCCATGGTGACTTCCCGCTCATCTTCCATGATCTTGCGGTCTTCATCGTCTACTGCCGTGTAGTCCTCATGAACTTTCCAGACCGATGCGGTATCGGTCACGATGAGTCGATCAATGACGGTGCCGCTGGGCTGCAAAATGCCAACGACGGTATACGGGTTATCTCCGTGCAAATGACCGCCTGCGCCAAGTCCATGGGAGCCCACGAAGGTATTGCCCACCTGGATGCCCAGCTTCTTGGCAACCGTAGCTCCTACAACCACTTGCATCGGTGTGTCCCACAACCCACCTTGGGCAAGGGTTGCCGCATAGTGAGTGATGTATTCAGACGATGTTCCAACGATGCGAAAACCCCGAAAGTTATCCCCCAGGCTGATCGGTATGACGGACGCAACCATTGGGTTATTTTTGAGGGCCTTCACCGCTTTGAGCGGGATGTTGCCTGGGGGAACGTCGATGTGGAAGACACCGCAAAGAATCAGTTGCATCGGGCTGCCCTTGGCACCAACGACCACGTCAATACCGGCCAGGTCCTTGTCAAACGCCTTGTCCAATTGGAAACTGACAAGCAACAGGAAAGTGATCGAGGCAAGTCCGAGGCTGAGTAACAGTACGTTCAGGGCCGCACCCATTGGGCGTGACCACAGATAGCGCCAGGAAAGAGCGATGGTTTTCATACGGTTGCTCCTGCGGTATGCCGCGTGAGCTTCAATGCGGTGTATCCGGGCTCACCGGATTTTGTTGAAGGTATTGCGGGTGCTACCCGGCCATCATGGGTGGCGATGACCAAAGTTGCACCCTGCTTGTTTGCTGTCTGCACGAGCAGCTCAATTGCCGACGCGGCAGCTTCATCATCTAAGCTGGCCGTAGGTTCATCTGCCAGGATGACCTTCGGTTGGAGCAAAACAGCACGAGCCAAGGCCACACGTTGGGCCTGCCCACCTGAGAGTTGTGATGGTTTCCTATGGGACAGAGCGCCCACACCGAGAGCCTTCAAAGTGAAATCAACCCGCGCCAAGTCTTCGATTTGCCCGGCCGCCCATTGGGCCATGCCAAGATTTTGTGCGACGGTTAGTGCGGCACTGAGGTGGAGCTTTTGCGGGAGGAAGCCAATCGTCTTGGCTCTCCACGCATCTGCGGCAATGCCGTTGAGGTTACCCAACGTTTGATGCGCTACTGTCAAAGATCCTGCGCTGGGTTTTACCAGCCCAGCAACTAAAGCCAACCAAGTTGATTTTCCGTAACCCGATGGGCCACTCAAGAGGACCACCTTACCTTGTCCGACATCAAGATCCGGGAATTGGATAGGTGAACTGTTTGGATAACAGTAAGCGAGATTCGATGTTTTGATCAATGGATTGCTCCGGTTACGCATTCCGCACAGACCCCACGCACCGCAAAGTCGATGCTGTGACCTTGGTATCCCAAAGCTCGAAGTGCCGCCAAAGCATTTTGGGCTGCACGCTCCAGGTCATCTAAACACCTCCCCAATTTCGCAGCGGCCATTGTAAAAAGAGCAATATGGCGAGCGGCCAAATGAGGGTGGCGGCAATGGCATAAAGGCGTCGCATGGTTCGTTTTATGCGAAAAGCGGCAATGTAAAGATTGATGCCCATGGCCTTAACGATACCTTGGGTCCGACCAAACTCCTAAAACGCACACTGACACCATAGATCGGAAAGCTAATCCGTACTCAAAAGTCAGCCTTGCTCTTGCCGGCAGCAGCCTCCCGTGCCTCGCGCGCCGACTGACCCTCCCTGTAAGCCAAGACAAACATGACTATCAGGACAGTGAGAGAAATTGCTAGAAAGATATAAGATGCCATGAAGAGATTGATGTTGAAGTGAACGTTCGAGCCAGGGACTGGAACAGGCACGTACGTTTCTCACCTGTCCCTGGTGTATGGCCCAGTCTAACGGCTCGAGTCAAGCTGGGGCGGGGCAGGTTCGACCAAGCAGGCTGTCCTACGCAGGAAATGTTAGTCTCGCTTTGGTATCCAACGTCAAAGCATGTTTTTTAAGAAATCCGTGTTAATTCAATCCCGATGGTTGAAATGGCTAGCGCTTACGGTCTTGGCATTTTGGGTGTCGTTTCTTGCGTTGGCGGTCGACATCTATTGGTATGGCTGCCAAGTGAGCGAGCGTTCGGCAGACGCTGCCTTGGTGTTGGGTGCTGCTGCCTGGGGCAATCGCCCGTCTCCGGTTTACAAAGAGCGCATCAATGAAGCTATCCGACTTTACAAAATAGGGCGTGTGAAAAAAGTGATTTTCACAGGGGGCACCAAAGATCCTGATTTCCCGTCGGAGGCTTTGGTGGCCAAGAATTTTGCAATACAGTCTGGAATTAAGGAAAATGTAATATTTGTTGACAGCGCGTCGCACACTACGATAGAAAACCTACTTTACGCTCGGGCCGTCATGGCGCAAGCGGGGATCTCCACAGTACTGCTGGTTACGGATCCCTTGCACATGCGCCGTTCAATGCGTATCGCGGAGGCCTTTGGAATCGATGCCAGTCCTGCCGCAACAACGACAAGTAAATTCCGCTCTTGGCCTGTCCAGATACGTTTCCTTTGGCGGGAAACTTGGCTCAATTTGGAACTGTTGCTCCTTGGCCCAAACACCAAATTAGAGCAAATTAAACTTGATTTTTCGCCATGAATGAATTCAAACCATCGGGCTGAGTCCAGTTTTGGAGGATCTACGAAGCCATTAACACAAAGCGCTGAAAACTAGCCGGTAAAGGCTGTAGTATTCGATAGCAAGCGGCAGATGATTTTTAAACCAAGCGTGTTAAGGATGCAGAAATGTCTGAAGAAGGTTTTGAAGTACACGGGCCCCATGATCACGCACTCGAGCATGCTGGTCACGGTGCGAGCAGTACAAACCAAATTGCAATGTTCACAGCCATTATTGCGACAGTAGGTGCGCTTTTTGGCTATATGGGTGGCGCTACCCAGGCAAACGCTGGCTTGTACAAAAACAACGCGGCCATCAAAAAGACGGAAGCGGCTAACCAATGGAACTTCTATCAGTCCAAAAGTACCAAACAAAACCTGTCTGAGATAGCTCTGGTCGTTGCGCCCTCTAAATCAGCCTTCTATTTGGCAGAGGTGGAACGCTACAAGGCTGAAAAAAGCGAAATAAAGAAAAATGCTGAAGAGCTCGAGGCCCAATCAACCGAATGGGATAAGCGTTCCGACGAAGAAATGCACCAACACCATCGCTGGGCGCAGGCTACAACTGTGTTGCAAATATCTATTGCCCTAGCTGCGATTGCTTTGCTTACGCGCAAAGAATGGCTCAAAAGAGGCATGTATGGTGTGAGCTTGTTAGGCTTGATGCTCGGTGGCCTTGCCGCGCTACATATTTGAGGGCTGAAAGCTAGGTTTGTAGCGCTTCGGCATCGCTCAACTCGCAGAGCTTGCTTAGGCATGAACCCATCAGCGCGACTATCAAAGCGAATCTGACTTTCTCTCGGCGGAACGCCTGTAGGCTTCGGCCCCGATACAGACACTGCAGGTTGAGAGCGGGATCATTCTTTTTTATCAATTAAACAGCGCCAATGCTGATAGCGCAAAGCATTACCGCTTCCCAGACCTCGACCGCATTGCCAATTTGAATCGCAAGGCAGACCGTGATGCGTCCAAGGCGCCAAGCATCCCAAATTGGTTGATTGCTGCAAATGGTCATCCTGGCCAGTTGGCAAAAGAAAACCCTGGCGAGAGTGCTCCCTGCACCTGCAAAGCACAGCATCAGTCAGTACTTTTTTATGAATTCAATGTGAGTACGGCTTTGTAAAGACGGGCGATACAGGCGTCACTTTCACAGTGGCGAAACGCGCTTATGGTAGGGTCTCTCCGCATGAAAAGTACCTCGCCACAGCTGTCTGTCCAATCAGAACCGCGCTCTCTTGGATGGATAGATGCGGCGGTCATGCTGGCTCTTTTATCCCTTTTGTGGAGCACTCTGCACTTCGGAAAAGGCATGCTGGTGCATTTTGATGACACTGTTGTTCTGCAAATCGACAGCGATCCCGGCCAAATTCCCTACTATGCAGGACGAACTCTGCTGCGGATGTGGATAGCCTTTGCGTTCTCCTTGTCTTTCGCAATACTGACAGGCTATCTGGCTGCCAAAAGTAAGCTCGCTCGCACCTTGATTCTTCCCGCACTGGACATACTCCAGTCAGTGCCGGTGTTGGGCTTCTTGTCAGCCACAGTGGTTGGTTTTATGGCTCTGTTTCCGGGCAGCCTCATGGGCGTGGAGTGCGCCGCCATCTTTGCCATCTTTACGGGCCAGGTCTGGAACATGGCGTTTGGCTTCTACCATTCCATGGTGACCATACCGGCCGACATGCAGGAGGCTGCATCCACTTATGGATTAACGCCCTGGCAGCGATTCAAGACGGTGGAGTTGCCCGCGTCTGCGCACAGCCTGATCTGGAACTCCATGATGTCCTTTGGCGGCGGCTGGTTTTTTGTGGCCCAAAGTGAAGCCATCAGCGTCATGAACAAGGACATCAAATTACCAGGTCTTGGCTCCTACATGGCGGCTGCCCTGGAAAAAGGTGACAACTCCGCCGCGCTTTGGGCGGTGGTGGCCATGGTCGTTTTGATCATTGTGAGTGATCAACTGGTGTGGCGTCCTTTGCTGGCCTGGGCGGACAAGTTCAAGATTGAGCTCACTGAGTCCGCCGCACCCGCGACCTCATGGGTTTACAACCTGCTGCGTGGCGCTTATGTGTTTACCTGGATGGATGAAAAGCTCATTCAGCCCATTTCCTTTTCACTTTCTAAAGTTTCACTGCCCGCACCGGTGAAGACCGCAAAATTGCGCAAAAGCCATCAGCGTCTGCTTCTGCGAGCACTTGGTATTGTGATCGCACTTTGGATAGCTTCGGAGGTGCTGTCTGGACTGGTGGCGGCGGTGCAGGTACTGCACGGAGCACTTTCGGTTGAACTGGTACTTCACGTCATCTGGCTTGGATTTTTGACCTTGCTGCGCGTTGCTGCTATGACGGTTCTCGCCACACTCATCTGGACTCCGATTGGAGTTTGGATTGGGTTTCAGCCCAAGGTCGCTCGCATCGCGCAGCCGCTGGCACAAATTGGCGCATCTTTTCCAGTGAATATGACCTTCCCGATTGTGGTCGGCTTCTTCGTGGCCTCTCACGTATCCATGAACTGGGGCAGTATCTTGCTGATTGCTATGGGAACGCAGTGGTACATCTTGTTCAACGTGATTGCAGGTGCCATGGCAATTCCAAACGACTTGAAAGAGGCGTCTCGCGTCTATGGCCTTCGAAACTGGAACCTTTGGAAGACATTGATTCTTCCCGCCATCTTTCCGTTCTGGGTCACGGGTGCCTGTACTGCGGCCGGTGGTGCGTGGAATGCCAGTATCGTGGCCGAATTAGCGACATGGGGCGACACCACTTTGAAAGCCGATGGCCTGGGTGCTTACATTGCAGACGTCACAAAGACAGGCGACACCCCAATGATCATTTTGAGCATTGCTGTCATGTCGCTTTTCGTGGTGCTGATGAATAAATTTCTGTGGCGAAAACTTTATGCCTTTGCAGAGCGCCGCTTTCGCCTGGACTAGCCATGAACACCTCTATGAAAACCAATGAAATTGCGCCTCCAGTGGCTGAACTGAGTGCCGTCTCCAAATCCTTTAAGACGGCAGGAGGCCACGACCTCAAAGTTCTGGAGAACATAGACCTCGCGGTTAATCGAGGAGAACTTTTGGCTGTTTTGGGCCAGTCTGGGTCGGGTAAGTCTACGATCCTGCGCTGCCTGACGGGACTGGTGGAACCGAGCTCTGGGAGGGCCATGGCCGATGGCAAAACACTGGACGGCGTCAATCCCCATGCTTCCGTCGTGTTTCAAACTTTCGCTCTCTATCCTTGGTTGACGGTCGAGCAAAATGTGGCAGTTGGTCTGATGGCCCACAAAGTTTCCCGTGCCGAGCGTGATGCAGCCGTGGATAAGGCGATAGAGCTGATTGGTCTTGGCAACTACCACGCAGCGTATCCGCGAGAACTCTCGGGTGGCATGCGCCAGCGTGTCGGTATTGCGCGCGCGCTGGTGTCCCAACCCAAGCTGCTCTGCTTGGACGAAGCCTTCAGTGCGCTGGATGTGCTTACGGCTGAAAACTTGCGCCAAGAACTGATCAGTCTCTGGCGCAACCAAGAGAATGGTCTGAGCTCCATTTTTATGGTGACTCACAACATCGAAGAGGCCGTGGAAATGGCCAATCGCATCGTAGTGGTTTTCCCACGCCCCGGACGTTTGGGTCTGGTGCTGGACAACCCACTCCCCTATCCGAGAGACACCAAGTCTTCGGAATTTCAGCGGCTGGTGGGAATCATTCATGAGTCGATTACCACCATGGCTTTACCCGACCTGCCCGCTGAAGTGCCCGTGGCTGGTCAACCGATGTCACGCGGTCGCTCGCGCATGGAGTCGATCCCCTTCGTACCCGTAGGTCAGATTCTCGGGTTGATGAGCATCTTGAACGATTCACCAGAGCTGTCCAACATCTATGACATTTCTGATGAAATCGGAAAAGAGTTCGGCGACACGATTTCGATTGTGAAAGCCGCGGAAATTTTGGACTTGGTGGATACACCCAAGCAAGATGTCCGGCTCACGGATTTGGGCCGTAAATTTGTTGCCTCAGACCGGGTGGGACGAAGAACCATATTTTCGGAGCAGGTCTTTAAGCTGCGGCTGTTTCACATCATCATAGCGCTGTTACAAGAGAACGAAGAGGTCGAAGCAGACCGCATCATCAAAGATATTTCTAGTGCATTGCCCTACGACAACCCTGAAAAAGTTTTCCAGACAATGATTGCTTGGGGGCGTTATGCGGGCCTGATGGACATCAACAACAAGACGCGTATGGTCTTTGTACCTGAGGATGGCGATGACGCCGCTTGATCGGCGTGCTTTATCGATCTAACTCGACGGCTAGAGCAAAACAAGGTTGTCAGCACTGACGCCTGGTGGCACCCCTGACTTCCAATTACCGGCCTGGCTTGCAGAGCGCCGGGCTATCAAAGTGAATGACATAAGGTAATTGAAAGTACCATGCAGTATCCAAAGAAAGGGAACATGCTGTGAGTGCTGGTTGTAGCAACGGAATAGATATTGGTTTTGCCTCCTTAGACTATGCGCAGATCGCAACTCTGGGGGTGGTCCAGGGCATCACCGAGCTGCTGCCGATTTCATCGACCGCTCATATGCGCATCGTGCCGGCTTTGCTGGGATGGACTGACCCGGGCTCCGCGTTTTCGGCCATCATGCAATTAGCGGCCTTGGCGGCGGTACTTTCATACTTTGCCAAAGATGTTCGTAAGCTCTGGCAAGGCACGCGGCTCGCTTTGGTGAGGCGTGACCTGCAGTCTCCAGCGCTGCGCATGTCGGCGGCCATTTTGTTGGCTACCATCCCGATTGGCATTGCGGGCTTGGCGTTGTCATCTGTGCTCAATGCCTGCAACACGCCCCTGCGTTCTTTGCCAGTTATCGCCGCCTCATCGATTGTTATGGCGGCCTTGCTTGCTGTGTCTGAGCTTCGCTGCACCCACGTGCGGCAAATAGACGACATGCGATTGCGCGATGCGCTGTGGGTTGGATTCGCCCAGGTCGGCGCGCTGATTCCTGGTGTGTCGCGCTCAGGCTCTACTTTGACTGCCGCGCTGCTTTTGAACCTTCGCCGCGATGATGCTGCGAAATTCTCTTTTTTCTTAGGTCTGCCCGCCATTACCTTGGCGGGCTTAAAGGAGCTATGGGTGCTGACACATGCGCATCTCCCCGTCGATGCCTGGCTTCATTTACTGGTTGGGTTGAGCGTGGGCAGTGCGTCGGCCTTCGTGGCTATTTGGGGGTTGATGAAGTTCTTGGAAAAGTTCTCTACCTGGGTGTTTGTGGGCTACCGAGCGTCGATGGGCGTGCTGTTATTGGTCGCTGTGTGGGCTGGCTGGCTGGCCTGACGATCTGAGCCAAAAAGCTAACGAACGCTCCTCTAGCGTGCCCAGGGCATTGCCGCACCATACTGTTTAGACCGTCGGGCATCCTTCAACCGGGCTGAGACTGGCTGCGTTTGCTGTAGCGCAAACGCGCCAAGCGCTGGCTCAAGGCCAGCTACGAAACCTTTCGCACCTGGCCGCTTTAAGGCGACAGCACCGGCCCAGTGGAGGGTCGTGCATTTGTCACACGCAAGACATATCCTTCGCGCTGCTTAGTTTTTTGACTCAACGATTGATAGGACACCTCCATGAACCGTCGCCTCTGCGCGCTTGCAGCGTCTTTGTTGCTGGCCTTCCAAGCCTTTGCGCCCACAGCGCAGGCCCAAACTCCTGACGCCGACCCCGTTGTACTGAAGTTTTCTACCGTGGGTGACTCACGCCAGGACCCCGTGGCTTTTGATCCGACCATGGGCCCTTTGTCGGCGCAGGACAAGATCTGGCTGCAAAACTCCAAGGCTTTTGCTCGCATCCTGCACGACATTGAGGGCCAGAAGTCCAAGATGTTGTTTTTTAACGGAGACATGATCATGGGCTATGGCTCGGCCAGTGCGACCTCTGGCACCAGCGTGGAAGAAGTTGTCAAGTCGGATTTGATGGCCTTTTACCGCCAGTACGGTTTTTGGCGTGGCATGGTGGCACCGACCATGGAGCGCGGCACCTACATCGTTCCAGTGCCTGGCAACCATGAGGTGCAGTCCAAGCCACTGGGCAAAAAAGCCATCGTTGAGAACGAAAACGCCTGGCGCGCCAACATGGGCGATCTCATTATCGACACCGCGCGCTTCAAAGCCATCGTGGGCAAGGACGCGCAGCACATCAACACCAACAACAATGGCGCTTTGGATGGTCTGACCAGCGACCAAACTCAGCTGTCCTACAGTTTTGACGTCGAAGACAACCACTTTGCCGTGGTCAATACCGACCCGGTGGGCAAAGACAACGTGGCCCCCGCAGCCTGGCTGGCCAAGGACTTCAGCGACGCCAAAGCGCGTGGCGCCAAGCACTTTTTCGCCTTCGGCCACAAGCCCGCCTACACCTACTACTACGGCAAAGGCGCCAAGCCCGCGCCCGGTATCGCTGGCTTGGACAAGTTCCCAGAGGAACGTGACGGCATGTGGAATGTGATCGAGCAGTTCGGCGCCACCTACTTCTGCGGCCACGAGCATGAATTCAATATGGCGCAACCCAAAGGGCGCGCCTGGCAGGTCTTGGTTGGAAGCGGCGGTTCACCCTGGGATGCCCTTCCCAGTGAAGACACCCTCGCCCCCGCCACCGACCGCGCCTACGCATGGGCCACGGTCAGCGTGCGCAAAAGCGGCAAGGTCGACATCGAAGCCTACGGCTTTAGCGAGAACTACGGCCCAACCAAACTCCTGAAGCACGTCACGCTGGCGCAATAACGCCGC
>CAIYRQ010000102.1 GCA_903928635.1 uncultured beta proteobacterium
AGCACTTCCAGCAAGTCGCTGACGGATTCGGTGTGGCTGATGATGTAGTGGCGAATCGCTTCCTGTCCAAAGCGTTCGCGCATGACTTTGGCCATGTCAAAAATCGCAAGTTCACTTTGGGCGTGCTCGCTGTAAGACGCACCGGCGACTTGGAGGGCACGTGCGTCATTCAGGAGGCTTAGCAACAGCGCGCGCTTGTGGTCTTCGTCCAGCGCGCTGTAGTCGGGCTCCAGGCGCGCGGTGCGCAGAAGCTCTGCCACGACAGCCTCGTGCTTGTCGGAGCTTTGGCGCAGGTCGACGGTGGCCAGATGAAAGCCGAAGACTTCCACCGCGCGAATCAAGGGATGCAGCCTTTGGCTGGTCAAGGCTTCGCCGTGGTTGGTGATGAGCGAGGTTTCGATCGTGCGCAAATCCGCCACCAGCTCTTCGGCCCGGAGGTAGGGGTTTTGGGGTGGCACCGCATGGCGTGCGGCATCGGTACCGGTCAGTGCGTGCAGCGTGGCTGCCAGCCGCGCATAGGTGCCGATCAGCGCGCGGCGGTAAGGCTCATCTTCGCGATGGGGGTTTTGGTCCGGGCTGCGCGCAGCCAGGGCTTGCATTTCAGGGCTGCAATCGCACAGCATGGTTGAGATGGACAGCTCGCCACCCAGCAAATGCACCTCGGTGAGGTAATGGCGCAGTGCCACTTCGCTCTGGCGGCGCAAGGCGTACTCCAAGGTCTGCGCGCTGACGTTGGGGTTGCCATCGCGGTCTCCGCCGATCCACTGGCCCATGCGCAAAAACGAGTGCACCGGCAGCGAGCCCAGTCGTTGCTCCAGGTCGCCATACAGCTTCGGGATCTCACGCAAAAACGTGGACTCGTAATAGCTCAGGGCGTTTTCCACCTCATCGGCAACTGTGAGCTTGTTGTAGCGCAGCAAGCGGGTTTGCCACAGCTGGGCCACGCGCGCACGGATTTGCGCATCGATTGCCGCGAGTTCACGTTGGGTCAAGGCGTTGCGGGGTTGCGCTTCGCCTCGGTACACCACGTCATCGCGCGCGCCCAGCAACTGGGCAATCGCACGCTCTGCATCCAAGATGCTTTTGCGTTGGACCTCGGTAGGGTGGGCGGTGAGCACCGGGGAAACAAAGCTGTGCGCCAAAGATTGCGATATGGCCTGCGGCGTGATCCCCGCCCAGCGCAAGCGCGACACCGCCACATCGATGCTGCCTTCTTGCGAATCGCCTGCACGCTCGTGAACGGCACGACGACGGATGTGGTGGCGGTCTTCGGCCAGGTTGGCCAGATGGCTGAAATAGGTAAATGCGCGAATCACGCTGACTGTCTGGTCCGCGCTCAGGCCTTTGAGCAGTTTTTTCAGGGCTTTGTCAGCGTCCTGGTCTGCGTCACGCCGAAACGCCACCGACAGGGTGCGAATTTGTTCCACCAAAGAGAACGCGGCCTCACCATCTTGCTCGCGGATCACGTCACCCAGCATGCGCCCCAGCAACCGAATGTCTTCCACCAAAGGGCGTTCGCTGTTTTTGGTGTGCTTGGTTGGAGTGGCTTTGGCAGCGGTTTTCATGGGCTCTCTGGGCAGGTAGAGGGGGGTGCAGGCCATGCTAGCATTCCAACGGGCCCTTGGCCCTTCTCACAATTACCAACGGCGAACAACTTTGCAACACTTCACCATAGCCACCCGCGAGAGCCGTTTGGCGCTTTGGCAAGCCCACCATGTGCAGTCACTGCTTCAAAGCCAAGGCCACCAGGTCAGCCTGTTGGGCATGACGACCAAGGGCGACCAGATCCTGGACCGATCATTAAGCAAAGTCGGCGGCAAAGGCCTGTTTGTCAAAGAGCTGGAAACTGCCTTGGAAGAAGGGCGCGCCGATTTGGCGGTGCATTCGCTCAAAGACGTTCCGATGGAGCTGCCCGCCGGGTTTTCCTTGGCCTGTGTGATGGAGCGCGAAGACCCACGCGATGCCTGGGTGTCTACCCGTTACCCGAACTTTTCTGATCTGCCGCAAGGGGCGGTAGTCGGCACGTCCAGTTTGCGCCGGGTCGCGTTGCTGCGCGCATTGCGGCCTGACTTGCGGATTGAACCTCTGCGCGGCAACCTCGATACGCGTTTGAAAAAACTCGACGAGGGGCAATACGACGGCATCGTTCTCGCGGCCGCAGGCCTGAAGCGTTTGGAGTTGGAATCCC
>CAIYRQ010000103.1 GCA_903928635.1 uncultured beta proteobacterium
CGCACAGCACTGCGCCAAACACCAGCAGGTTGCCCCAAAGGGCGCGCTCGGAATCGGCTGGTTCAATAAAGATCGATTGTGCGTGCTTGCCCCAAGACAACAAGGCCATGCCGGCTGCTCCGCAGGCAACGGCCAGCCAAATGCGCAAACCCAGACGCTCTTTCAGAAACATCCCGCTCATCAGCGCAGCCACTGCCGGAATGGCCGCCAATATCACCCCCGCAGAGACGGTGCTGGTCATGCTCACGCCGTAGAGCATGCATATAGAAAACAGGAAGTTGCCCAAAAAGGACTCGAAAAACAGCAGCACCTGGGTGCGGCGGTCCAGCGCTAACTCTGTCGAGGGTTTCTTCAGCCAGGGCGCCATGGCGATGGCGGCAATGCCAAAGCGCATCCAACCCAGCAAAAACACGGGCATCGCCGCCACCAAAGGTTTGGACAGCGCCACGTACACACCCACCAAGCTCATGCTCAGGGCCAGGCAAAGGTAAGCCAGAGGGCGTTGAAAACGGTGGTTCAAAACGAAAAAATGAGGGGGTGGGTGGCGCAAAGTGCACCGGCGATACGAACGGCGTCAGCGATTACCATGCGGTGCTTGGAGGTTACACCATGAGCAGCGCCCACTTCGCCTACGCCAACAACAGCAACCGTTTTCTCGCCACCGATCCGTTGCAGGAGCAGCCCTTTGCGATCGCTGGCATTCCCTTTGACGGGGCCGTGACCAACCGCCCTGGTGCGCGCTTTGGGCCGCAAGAGATTCGCCGTGCCAGCCTGATGCTGTGCGACGGAATTCACCCCTATTTCAATGTGTCACCGCTCGGACAGTTGGGTGACGCGGGCGATATGCGCCTGCCCAACGCCTCGGCCTTGCCCGAAGTTCGCGCCGACATTCAAAGTCAGGCAGCCGCACTCATGGCGCGCCATCACTGTGTTTTCATGGGTGGCGACCATTCTGTGACGTTGCCGCTATTGCGCGCCGCCAAGGCCCAACATGGCCCGGTGGCGCTGATCCATTTCGATGCACATTGCGACACTTGGAGCGACCACTTTGGAGAACCCTCGGGCCACGGCACCTGGACCTACGAGGCGATTCAAGAAGGATTGGTGGACCGCAGCAAAACCGTGCAGATCGGCATCCGCTCCAGTGGCGAACGCGCGGCGCGTGAATACGTCAAGGACCAGGGTGGTGAGATTTACACGGCGCGTGAGCTGCGCGGAAAAGACGGCGCACAGCTGGGCGACATCCTCAAGGACATTCGCGCCCGCATCGGCGACCAGCCCTGTTATCTCACCCTGGATATTGACTGCCTGGACCCGGCTTTTGCGCCCGGTACCGGTACGCCAGAGCCTGGTGGCATGACGAGCTCGCAGGTGATGACCTTTTTGGAAGAGCTCGCGCCACTGAACTTTATTGGCATGGACTGTGTGGAGGTCGCCCCGGCCTATGACCACGCGGAACTCACCAGCAATGCTGCGGCACAGTTTGTGTGGACCTACCTGTGCTCTCAGGTCGCTAAAGCTGCCCGCCATGCGGCTTGATGGACGAATGGCCTAAGTTACAGGAGTAAGCCATGGCATCGCTGCTGCAATCAGACACCCAACTCAACCAACAAAGCTACTACGAAGCGAGTGTGGTGCGCCCTCTGCTGTTGGCTTCACTGCAAACCGATCTGGTGGCCGACGTGGTGGTCGTTGGCGCCGGCTTTTCGGGGCTCTCTGCCGCCATAGAGCTTGCCAAACGTGGCTTCAAGGTGGTGGTGCTGGAGGCCGATCGGGTCTGCAGTGGGGCTTCGGGACGCAACGGCGGCCAGACTATTGTGGGCTATGCAAGCGGCCAGGGTCCTTTTGAGGAGCAGTTGGGTAGGGAGCTTGCCCGCCAGGTGTGGGGCATGTCGCTGGAGGCGATTGACCTGGTCGATCAGCGGATTGCTGAATTCGCCGTCGAATGTGACCGTGTTCATGGCTATATGTATGTGGCGGACTCGCCGCGCAAAGCCCGGGAGTTGGAGGCTGACGTCCGATCCATGGAGCGCGATTACGGGTTTGTGAGTACCTGGGCCGAGGGCGCAGACGTTCAAAAGCACATCGGCAGCGAGCGCTACCACGCGTGTGCCTACGAGACGCGTTCCGGCCACCTGCATCCCCTGAAATATGGCTTAGGCCTGGCACGCGCAGCGCAGATGCTGGGGGTGCAAATTTTCGAGAAATCGGCGGTACTTGCCATGGAGCGGGGCGCGACCGTGACCGCGCGAACGGCGCAGGGTCAGGTGCGGGCAAAGTTTGCGCTCTTGTCTGGCAACTGCACCTTGCCTGCCTATGGCCCCGCGATTGCGCCGGAACTGGCTGCGCGCGCCATGCCGGTCGGCACTTACATCGTGGGCACCGCGCCCATGGATGCCGAGCGTGCCGCAGCTTTGTTACCTCAAAACGCCGCGGTGTGCGACAACAACTTCGTGCTCGACTACTTCCGGTTGAGCGCGGACTACCGCATGTTGTTCGGGGGGCGGGTGAGCTACACCACCAGTACACCGCGCAACTTGCAAGAAACCATGGCCCAACGCATGGCAAAGGTTTTTCCGACGCTCAAAGGCGTGCCGATTGAGTTTGTGTGGGGCGGTTTTGTCGATATCAGCATGAACCGCGCGCCGGATTTTGGCCGCCTGGGGGACAACATTTATTACTTGCAAGGATTCAGCGGTCACGGGGTTGCGCTCACCGGTTTGGCGGGCAAATTAGTGGCAAACGCGATGGCCGGCGAGGCGGAGCAGTTTGAGATTTTCAGTCGGCTCAAACACCGCAAGTTTCCGGGAGGTGCCTTGCTGCGGACCCCCAGTTTGGTGCTCGGCACTCTGTACCACCGGCTGCGAGACCATTTTTAGACCCGGTGCACAATGGCCTTACGCCGATCCCACCATGAAACGAAGCTGAAAAAACACACGAAAAAGAGAGAAGAGGCAAACCATGTCTGAACAAAAAAACATGAATTTCAATGACTTAGAGCAGTGGCTCAACGAACGCCGCGTAACCGAGGTCGAATGCCTGGTGCCCGACTTGACCGGGGTGGCGCGCGGAAAAATTTTGCCACGTGCCAAATTCACCGAAGACCGGGGCATGCGCTTGCCCCAGGCCATTGTGGCTATGGGCGTGACCGGCGAGTTTCCGGAAAGCGGGCCCTACTACGATGTGATTGATCCCACCGACAAGGACATGCAGCTGCGCCCGGATCCGTCTTCGGTGCGCATCGTGCCATGGGCTACGGACCCGACGGCGCAGGTGATCCACGACTGCTTTGACCACGCGGGCAATCTGGTGCCTTTTGCGCCGCGCAGCGTTTTGCGCAAGGTGTGCGACCTGTTTGCGGCCGAGGGCCTGCAGCCCATCGTCGCGCCTGAGCTGGAGTTCTATCTGACGGCGCGCAATACTGACCCCAACACCTTACTGAAGGCGCCTATTGGCCGCAGCGGCCGGGCGGAAACATCGCGCCAGGCCTACAGCATCGATGCGGTCAACGAGTTCGATCCGCTGTTCGAGGAAATCTACGACTACAGTGACAAGATGGAGCTCAACGTGGACACGCTCATCCACGAGGTGGGCGCCGGCCAGATGGAGATCAACTTCTTTCACAACAAGCCGCTCGGTTTGGCGGACGAAGTGTTCTTCTTCAAGCGCACCGTACGCGAGGCGGCACTGCGCCACGACATGTACGCAACTTTCATGGCCAAGCCCATTGCGGGCGAGCCGGGCAGCGCCATGCATGTGCACCAAAGCCTGGTGGATATTGCGAGTGGGCAAAACGTATTCAGCAATCCAGATGGCACACCGTCAGAGATGTTTATGCACTACATCGGCGGCCTCCAGCGCTATATCCCTGCAGCCATGGTGCTGGTGGCCCCCTACGTGAACAGTTATCGCCGCTTAAGCCGCAATTCAGCCGCACCCATCAATATTGAGTGGGGCTACGACAACCGCACAGTCGGCATCCGCTCCCCGATTTCCAGCCCTGCAGCGCGGCGTGTGGAAAACCGGGTGATTGGCTCAGACGCCAACCCCTACGTGGCCATGGCCATGACCTTGGCCTGTGGCTACCTGGGCATCAAGAACAAGATCATGCCCAAGCCTGAGATGAAGGGCGACGCCTATTTGGCGCCCTATGCGCTCCCAAGAAGCCTGGGCGAGGCCCTGGACTGGCTGCGTCGGGAGTCCGATTTGCACGAGGTGCTGGGCAAAGAATTCATCACGGTCTACTCGGAGATCAAGGAACTGGAGTTCGATGAGTTCATGAAAGTGATCTCCCCATGGGAACGTGAGCACTTGCTGCTGCACGTATAAGCCCACCCCATCGTTGTTTTCTCGTTTATCACCCCATACGCTTATGACCACTACCGCCGTCAATACCCAGCACATCCAAGCCATGGACAGCGCGCACTTCTTGCATCCTTTTACGGATTTCAAAGACCTCAATAGCCGCGGCGCTCGCGTCATCACCGAGGCCAAAGACATCTACGTTTGGGACTCCGAGGGCCGGCGCATGCTTGACGCTATGAGCGGCCTGTGGTGCGTCAATGTGGGTTATGGCCGCAAAGAGCTTGCCGACGCTGCACACACCCAAATGATGCAGTTGCCCTACTACAACAGCTTTTTCCAGACGACCAACGTGCCCGCCGCTACCTTGGCGGCCAAGTTGGCTTCCTTGGCACCCACGGTGGGTGACCGCAGTTTTGATCATGTGTTTTATTCGTCCAGCGGCAGTGAGAGCAATGACTCCAATGTGCGCATGGTGCGGCGCTACTGGGATCTGTTGGGACAACCCGAGCGCAAAGTCATCATCGGTCGCGTCAACGGCTACCACGGCAGCACCATGGCGGGTGCGTCGCTGGGCGGCATGAGCGGCATGCATGCCCAGGGCGACCTGCCGATTCCCAACATCACGCACATTGAGCAGCCCTACTACTTTGAAAATGCGCTTCCGGGTGAGTCCAGCGATGCGTTCGGGCTGCGTGCTGCAGGCTGGCTGGAGCAAAAAATTCTGGAAATCGGTCCGGAGAAAGTTGCCGCATTCATTGGCGAGCCAGTGCAAGGGGCTGGCGGCGTCATCATCCCGCCCGCCACCTATTGGCCGGAGATTCAGCGCATCGTCGACAAGTACGGCATCTTGCTGGTCAGCGACGAAGTCATTTGCGCTTTCGGGCGGGTGGGGCACTGGTTCGCCTACGAAAAATTCGGCTACAAGCCCGACCTAGTGACATTCGCTAAGGCCATTACCAGTGGTTACATCCCATTGGGCGGCGTGATGGTGGGTAACCGCGTTGCCAAGGTGCTGATAGAGCAGGGCGGTGAGTTCAACCACGGCTACACCTACAGCGGCCACCCTGTGGCCTGTGCCGTGGCGTTGGCCAATCTCGAGATCATGGAGCGGGAGAACCTGGTCGGCCGGGTGCGTGACGACGTGGGGCCGTACCTGGCCCAGCAGTTTGCCAAGCTCAGCGACCATCCCCTGGTGGGCGTGGCAGAGACGTGTGGCCTGATGGCGGGCCTGGTTCTGGTCAAAAACAAGGCACACAAGACACCGTTCCCGTCTGAGCTTGAAGTGGGTATGCGCTGCCGGGCACATTGTTTTGCCAACGGCTTGATCATGCGCGCCGTGGGCGACCGCATGATTATTGCGCCGCCGCTGACCATTACCCACGCGCAGATCGACGAGTTGATGGGTCTGATCCACAAAGTGCTGGATTTGACGCTGGCAGATGCCCGGGCGGCGCTCTGGATGGATTGACTTTTATAATTTTTGCTTGGACTTGCGCGCAGCGCCTGCTTTTTTGATCAATCCCTCCCTATTTCTTTGGAGATTTCCATGATGAACAAATACGTGTTGCCTGCCGCTTTGACGGTTTTGGCATTGGTTGCCTGTGGCAAAAAAGAAGAGGCGGCGGCACCTGCGGTCAGCGCCCCGGTTTCTGCGGCGGTCACCGAAGAAAAAGTACTCAACATTTACAACTGGCCAGACTACATTCCCGAGGGAATGATTGCGGCTTTTGAAAAAGAGACCGGCATCAAGGTCAATTACGACACCTTCGAGACCAATGAGGCGCTCAATGCCAAGCTGGTGGCAGGTAACACGGGCTACGACATCGTGGTGCCCGGCACCGCTTTCAGCCCGGCGCAGGTCGAGGCAGGTTTCTTCCAGCCCTTGGACCGCGCCAAACTCAAGAACTATGGCAACTTGGACGAAGCCATCATGCAAGCCTTGAGCAAAGCCGACCCCGGCAACAAGCACCTGGTGCCCTGGGCATGGGGCTTCACCACCGTAGGTATCAACCGCAACAAAGTTGAAAAAGCCCTGGGCAAGCTGCCCATGCCTGAGAACGCCTGGGACCTGGTGTTCAAGCCTGAATACACGTCCAAGCTGAAGTCCTGCGGTATCGCCTACCTGGATTCACCCACAGAAATCATGCCGCCTGCGCTGCATTACATCGGCAAAGATGCGTATTCCAATGATCCGGCAGACCACAAGGCCGCGGCAGACATGCTGGGCAAAGTGCGTAAAGACATCCGCATCTTCAGCTCCACCATGATTGACGATATCGCCGGCGGCAAGGCGTGTGCAGTTGTTGGTTGGTCTGGCGACATCAACATCGCCGCGGGTCGCGCCAAAGACAATGGCAGCAAAGACGTCATTGAGGCACTGTTGCCCAGCACCGGTGGCATGATCTTCTTCGACTCCATGGCGATTACCAAAGACGCCAAGCACCCGGCCAACGCCCATGCGTTCATTGACTACTACTTGCGTGCCGAGAGTGGCGCAGCAGTCTCCAATGAAATGAGCTACCCCACCGCCAACAAGGCGGCCCTGGCGCAGATCAAGCCCGAAGTGTCCGGCAACAAGACCATCTTTATTGAGGCTGCCGTGGCAGCCAAAATGGTTCCCCCTGGCAAGTTCACCAACGAAGGTCGTGAAGCCATGGCCAATGCCTACACCGCCTTCAAAAAGGGCAAGTAATCGCTTGATGCTTGTTTGATACGGCAGTCAACATGAACAAAGTGGCGCGTCCGCTCGCCGACCTCTGGGTGCCGGGGCGTCGCTTTGTGATCGGCCTGCCGTTTGCGTGGTTGGCGGTGTTTTTTCTGCTGCCCTTTTTCATTCTGCTGTACATCAGCTTTGTGGACATGGGCAGCGACATCCATCCTTTCAAGGCTCTGTGGGACAGTGACGCGGGTGTGCTGCGGCTGAAATACGAAAACTACTTTTCTATTTTTCGTCCTACAGAGGGCGGGGCGCTGTTTCAGACGGTCTATGTAGACGCCTACCTGCGCTCGATTGGCTACGCGTTGTGCACCGGACTGCTGTGTCTGGTGCTGGGATACCCCTTTGCTTATTTCATTGCCCGGGCCAACCCCAGTATTCGACCCGCGCTCCTGATGATGGTGATGCTGCCTTTTTGGACCTCTTTTTTGCTGCGGGTCTATGCTTGGAAGGGCATTTTGGCGGACCAGGGTGTGCTGAACCAGTTGTTGATGCTGCTCGGCCTCACCAGTGAGCCGGTGCAAATGCTCTACACCCGCTTTTCCATGCTGGTGGGCATGACCTACGTCTATCTGCCCTTCATGGTGCTTCCGCTGTATGCCAATTTGGTCAAACTGGATTTACGCCTCTTGGAGGCGGCCAAAGACCTGGGCGCCACGCCATGGAAGGCGTTCTGGCTGGTGACGGTGCCGCTTTCCAAGGCGGGCATCGTCGCGGGTTTCATGTTGGTATTTATTCCCGCAGTCGGAGAGTTCGTCATTCCTTCGCTGCTGGGCGGGCCGGAAAACCTAATGGTCGGACGCGTGGTGTGGGACGAGATGTTCAGCAGCAACAACTGGCCGCGCGCCAGTGCCTTGGCCGTGTCCATGATCGCGCTGGTGGTGCTCCCGCTGGCGCTGTACTACCGGCGGGTGGGAAATGCTGCCGATCCTTCGTCCCCGGCACCTGCCTTGCGCGCTGACGATTAAGCATCACCACCTATGCAGCGCTTTGTTTCCCAGCATGTCGGCAAAATTTGGCTCTCCACCATTTTTTTGTTTTTGTACCTGCCACTGCTATTCATGGTGGTGTTCTCCTTCAATAGCACCCGTCAAGACGCGGTATTTACCGGCTTTTCATGGCGCTGGTACGAGGCCTTGGGGCGCGATGTCAAGATCGTGGAAGGATTTTGGCTCTCTCTGCAAATTGCCGGTCTGACCGGTGTGTTGTCGGCAGTATTGGGAACCTTCGCTGCTTTCGTGTTGGTGCGCTACCACCGCTTTGCCGGGCGAACGGTGTTTTCGGGCATGGTCAATGCGCCGCTGGTCATGCCAGAGGTCGTGATTGGCCTGTCCTTGCTACTGCTCATGGTGGGCGTTCAGCGTGCAGTGGGCTGGCCCGAACGCGGCTTGGTGACCATTGTCTTGGGGCACACCCTGCTGGGCCTGGCCTATGCCATGGTCGTGGTGCAGTCCCGCCTGCTGGCCTTTGACCGGGCACTGGAAGAGGCGGCCATGGATTTGGGTGCGAGGCCAATCCAGGTGTTTTTTCTGGTCACGCTGCCCAATATTGCACAAGCCATCGTGGCAGCGTTTCTGCTCTCATTCACGCTGTCTTTCGACGACGTGGTGATTTCCGAATTTTTGTCGGGCCCCGGGGTTAACACCCTGCCGCAGGTGATTTTTGGCTATGCCCGCCGCGGTATCAATCCCACCATTTATGCCGCTGCCAGTCTTTTGATTGTCGTGGTCAGCATCGGCGTGATTGCTTACAGCGTGTGGGTGGCTCGGGATGCACGCAGGCGTGTACGTGATGCCCGGATTGCGGTTCAGGCGGCTTGAAGTGGTGCCAAAGGAGTAAGTTGGCATAGGGATTGCGTGGATGCCGAACGTGACCCGAATCGCTTAGGATGTAGGCGCTGTCCGCGCGCTGTTTTAGTGCGGTTTTGAAATTCTTTTTGTCTGCATCGTTTTCTCAGGAGATGAAATTGACCACCACCCACCCCTTCAAGCGCTGGCGCGAAATCCTCGGTACCCTGGCAACAGGGCTGATTCTTGTTTCGGGCGCGGCCCCTGCCGTGGCCGATGAGGAGAAAGTCCTCAATATCTACAACTGGTCGGACTACATTGCTGACGACACCATTGCCAATTTCGAAAAGGAAACCGGCATCAAGGTGCGCTACGACACCTACGACAACAACGAGATTTTGCATGCCAAGTTGGTGGCAGGCAAAACGGGCTACGACATCGTGGTGCCGTCGTCCACATTCGCGCCCCTGCAAATTGGTGGTGGATTGTTGGCCAAATTGGACAAGAACTTGCTCCCCAATTTGAGGAATTACGACCCCGCAGTACAAGCTCAGATCGCAACCATCGATCCAGGCAATCAGCATCTGGTCAACTGGTTATGGGGCTACACCACCATTGGCATCAACACCGCCAAGGTGAAGGCCGCGTTGGGTAGCGAGCCTATGCCTGACAATGTTTGGGAACTCTTTTTTAACCCCAAATACATCAGCAAA
>CAIYRQ010000104.1 GCA_903928635.1 uncultured beta proteobacterium
CCATCACTGCCCTGCTTCTGGCCGCCGGGCGCGGCGAGCGCATGCGCCCGCTGACCGACAGCTGCCCCAAACCTTTGCTGGAAGTGCGGGGCAAACCGCTCTTGCAGTGGCACATAGAAGCGCTGGCCCGCGAAGGCTGCCACGCAGCGATGGTCAACACCGCGTGGCTGGGCGAGCAGATCGAGGCACGCTTTGGTAGCACGTTTCAGGGCGAGGGCACGCTGCAACTGCACTATTCGCATGAGGGGCGGGACTTTGGCGCTGCGCTGGAAACCGCAGGCGGCATTGTTCGCGCACTGCCCCACTTGGCCGATGTGTTTTGGGTTGCGGCGGGTGATGTGTTTGTGCCTGACTTTGTGTTTGCGCAAGACGCGCTAACGCGCTTTGCCCACAGCGCCGAGCTGGCCCACCTGTGGCTGGTGCCCAACCCCGCGCACAACTTGGGCGGCGACTTTGGCTTGTCTGCCGATGGGCTGGCCTTGAATCTGCCCAAGCACAGCGCGACGAGCGACGGTGCGCCGCGCTACACCTTCAGCACCATTGCTTTGTACAAACGCGCTTTTTTTGAGGCCGCATGGTGCGGCATTGCGCCCGGCAACCCCAGCGGCGTCAAAGCCCCGCTGGCCGCCATGCTGCGCGCGGGCATGGACGCGGGCAAGGTAGGAGCCACGCTGTACCAAGGTGCGTGGACCGATGTGGGCACGCCTGAGAGATTGGCAGAGTTGAACCGCTAGGCCAGGGTGGAGTGGCTCATTGCGGCTCTGAGCCCGTCGATTGCTGGTACAGGGGCTTCAACCGCAGCAACAGGCACACCATCAACACCGCCGCACCCGCAGTCAACCACATCAGCGCGTCGCCATTGCTGGCTTTGATGATGGCGCCCGCAGCCAAGGGGCCGCCCACTGCGCTGAGGGTGTAGACCATGGACATGGTGCTCACATTGCCCGCCATGGTGCCGGTGCTTGACATGGTGGCGGCCACCAGCGCCAGCGTGAGGAAGGCGGTGATGAAGCCGCCCAGCAAAAACACCGCTGCCATGACCAGGGGATAGGGCATGGGGCTTAGCAGTGCCATGCACACGGCCACGGTGCCCAGAGCGCACCAGAGCGCGGTTGGAGCCACCCCCCGGTGGTCGGCAAACCAGCCCACGCCATACTGCAGCAGCAGGCCACCCACACCAAACACCGCGAGCAACTCGGCCGTTTGGCTGACCGACATGCCGTGGTCTTGGGTAAACACCGCAAACAGGCCCGACACGGTGGCTTCCATCATGCCGCCCACCAGTGCGATCACCAGGCCTTGCTTGAACAAGGGCTCGCGGGCCGATCGCAGACGACTGAACCAACTGGATGGGGACAGCGGCGCGGCAAGCGGCCGCACAGGCGCACGTGTGAGGGCCAAAGGCAACAGGGACGCCACCATAAACAGGCCCCCAATCCAAAACAGGGCATTGCCGTGCACCCCGAAATAGCCAACCAAGAGGGGCGCAACGATGGGCGCAAAGGCAATCAAGGTTTCGTGAAAACCCACCAGCCTGCCGCGGGAGTGTGCAGGCGCAATGCCATACAACCAAGGCTCCACACCAATCCATCGAAGCCCCAGCCCGAACCCGGCCAGGCATCCGCCCAGCCAGCTCCAGGGCCAGCCCGCCCATGGAATCCAAGCAAACGCGCACAGAGTGCACATCAGGCCCAGCACCACCACCCGCCGCTCGCCCAGCATCTGGCACAAGCGCGGCGCCAGCCCCAGCCCCGGCAGCTGACCCAGCCACAGCGATGCTGCAAACAAGCCCACCTGAGAGGCATCGAAGCCCTGCTCCACCAACCACACCGGCAGCATGACATAGGCCACACCAAACTGCCCCACCTGGGCCAGGGCCGAGACGGCATTGAGCGCACTGATGGTGCGCCAGTCGAAGGTCGGTTTGTCTTGCATCAAGGTGGGGGGCGTTGTGTGGCTTGAGCTTAGCGCAGGCGCCTGGGGTTCATTGGGTTCTAAACTAGGACACCCCACTTCAATGCCCTCCACATGCTGCACTACGAAACCGTTCCGGTCACCGCTTTTCAACAAAACTGCTCCATCGTCTGGTGCGATGAGGAGCGGCGGGCGGCCATCATTGACCCCGGTGGCGACCTGGAGCTGCTGCTGGCCACGGTCAA
>CAIYRQ010000105.1 GCA_903928635.1 uncultured beta proteobacterium
AATCTTGCGGGCGGCCAGCAGCTCCTGCGCCTTGAGGGCGAGCTGAACCTCAGAACCGGTGGCGATGATGACTGCCTGTGCTTTCTTTTTCAGGCCCACTTCGGCGGGCTCGGCCAGCACATATGCGCCTTTGCTGATCGCATCCAGGCCGCTGGCGTTGGGCGCAGCAGCGGAATCCGCCTTGGGCGCGTAGCTGATGTTTTGGCGCGAGAGCAGCAAGGCGGTGGGCTTGTGGGCATTTTGCAGCGCCACGGTCCATGCCACGGCCGTCTCGGCCGTATCGCCCGGGCGCCAAACGTCCAAGTTGGGGATCATGCGCAGCGAGGCAGCATGCTCAATCGACTGGTGTGTGGGGCCGTCTTCACCCAAGCCGATGCTGTCGTGGGTGAACACATGGATCACGCGCTGCTTCATCAGCGCCGCCATGCGGATGGCGTTGCGGCTGTAGTCGCTGAAGGTCAAGAAGGTGCCGCCGTAGGGAATAAAGCCACCATGCAGCGCCACGCCGTTCATGATGGCGGCCATGCCGAATTCGCGCACGCCGTAGTTGATGTGGCGTCCACCTTGGCCGGCTTCGTTTTTGACCACGGCGCCGTGCGCATCGACGCGGAAGCTGGGGGTGGAAGGGGTGTTGGTCAGGTTGGAGCCGGTCAAGTCGGCCGAGCCGCCCAGCAGCTCGGGCAAGGCGGCAGTGAAGGACTCCAGCGCCAGCTGCGAGGCCTTGCGCGAGGCCACGGTTTGGGCCTTGGTGTGGGCAGCGATCACGGTGTCCACCGCGGTTTGCACAAAGTGCTTGGGAAGCTCGCCACTCACGCGGCGCAGCAGTTCTTTGGCCAGTGCGGGATGGGCTTTTTTGTAGGCAGCGAATTGGCTGTTCCAGGCTTTTTCGCGCGCTTTGCCAGCCGCTTTGGCGTCCCAGTCGGCGTACACCGCTTTGGGGATGACGAAAGGTGGCGATGTCCAGCCAATGGCTTCGCGGGTGAGCTTGATTTCCTCGGCGCCCAGGGGCTCGCCGTGGGCTTTGGCGGTGTTGGCGCGGTTGGGGCTGCCTTTGCCGATGGCGGTTTTGCAAATAATCAGCGTGGGCTTGTCGCTGCTGGTTTTGGCACTGGCAATGGCGGCTGACACAGCGGCGGCGTCATGGCCATCTACCGCGGCAATCACGTTCCAGCCATAGGCGGCAAAGCGCTGGGCGGTGTTGTCAATAAACCAGGGCGCGACCTGGCCATCGATGGAAATGCCGTTGTCGTCGTACAGGGCGATGAGCTTGTTGAGCTTCCAGGCGCCTGCCAGTGAGCATGCTTCGTGGCTGATGCCTTCCATCAGGCAGCCGTCGCCCAGGAACACATAGGTGTGGTGGTCCACCACGGCGTGGCCTTCGCGGTTGAACTCACTGGCCAGCAGCTTTTCTGCCAGCGCCATGCCCACCGCATTGGTGATGCCCTGGCCCAGCGGGCCGGTGGTGGTTTCCACGCCGGGCGTGACACCCACTTCGGGGTGGCCTGCGGTTTTGCTGTGCAACTGACGGAAGTTTTTCAGCTCTTCCATGGGCAGCTTGTAGCCGGTGAGGTGCAACAGCGCATAAATCAGCATGGAGCCGTGGCCGTTGGACAGCACAAAACGGTCACGGTTGAGCCAATGCGGGTTGGTGGGGTTGTGCTGCAGGTGCTCGCCCCACAGGGCCACTGCCATATCGGCCATGCCCATGGGCGCGCCGGGGTGACCGGAGTTGGCGTGTTGAACTGCGTCCATGGCAAGCGCGCGGATTGCGCTTGCCATTTGCTGGGAATGGGCCATGGGGAATCGACTCCGGGTTGGGGTGGGCTGATGTGCGGTACGCCAGCAGGCAGGTGCCGGCGCGGTTTTGCGCATTTTAACGATGCCCCTTCCAGCAGACTCTGGCCTATGTGACAGGATGGCCAAAACGTCGACGCCATTGGCGGCAAAATCACCCCTTTCTCCTTAACCAAGCCCTACCCCATGAGCCTGCTGTTCTCCCCCCTGACCCTGCCTTCGCCCCAAGGCGGTCTGGCGCTTCCCAACCGCATCGTGGTAGCACCCATGTGCCAGTACGCGGCGGTGGAGGGCCACGCCACCGACTGGCATTTGATGCACTGGGGCAATTTGCTCAACAGCGGTGCCGGTCTGTTCACGATTGAAGCCACAGCCGTGCTGCCCGAAGGCCGCATCACGCCTGCCTGTCTGGGCCTGTGGGACGACGCGACCGAAGCCGCCTTGACCAGCCACCTCCACCGCGCCCGCGCACTGGCGCCGCACACCGCAGTGTGCATACAGCTGGCGCATGCAGGCCGCAAGGCGTCCAGCGCACTGCCATGGAAGGGTGGACAGTTGCTGGCGCCCAATGAAGGCGGCTGGCAAACCGAGGGACCCTCGGCCCTGCCGCAACTGCCCCACGAGACAGCGCCCCATGCCATGACCACAGACGACATGGCCCGGGTGCGCGATGCGTTTGTGGCTGCCGCCCTGCGGGCCGTGCGCATTGGCGTGGATGCCATCGAGGTGCACGCCGCCCACGGCTATTTGATCCATGAGTTTTTGTCGCCCATTTCCAACCAGCGCAATGACGCCTATGGCGGCAGCCTGGAAAACCGCATGCGTTTTCCGCTGGAGCTGTTTGCCGCAGTGCGCAAGGCCTACCAGGGCTGCTTGGGGCTGCGTCTGTCGGCGTCCGACTGGGTCGAAGGCGGCTGGGACCTGGAGCAAAGCATTGCGTTTTCGCAAGCGCTCAAGGCGGCAGGCTGCGACTTCATTCATGTGTCTTCAGGCGGCGTATCGCCACAGCAAAAGATTCCTTTGGCCACCGGCTACCAAGTGCCTTTTGCACGCGGCATCCGCGCCGCCACGGGCATGGCCACCACGGCCGTGGGATTGATTACCGAACCCGCAGAAGCGGAGGCGATTTTGCAAGCGGGCGACGCCGATCTGGTAGCGCTGGCGCGCGCATTTTTGTACCAGCCGCGCTGGGGCTGGCAAGCGGCAGTGGCAATGGGCGGTCAGGTGGAGGCACACCCCGCCTATTGGCGCTGCCTGCCCCGCGGAGCGCAAGCGGCATTTAGCGGTGCCAGTGTGGGCACGCGCTAGTCCATCGTGAACCACGACGCGCCCATCACTGCCCTGCTTCTGGCCGCCGGGCGCGGTGAGCGCATGCGCCCGCTGACCGACAGCTGCCCCAAACCTTTGCTGGAAGTGCGTGGCAAACCGCTCTTGCTGTGGCACATAGAAGCGCTGGCCCACGAAGGCTGCCAAGCCGCCATGGTCAACACCGCGTGGCTGGGCGAGCAGATCGAGGCACGCTTTGGTAACAGGTTTCAGGGCGAGGGCACGCTGCAACTGCACTATTCGCATGAGGGGCGGGACTTTGGCGGCGCCCTGGAAACCGCAGGCGGCATTGTTCGTGCGCTGCCTCACTTGGCCGATGTCTTTTGGGTCGCAGCGGGTGATGTGTTTGTGCCGGACTTTGTGTTTGCCGCAGATGCCATGGAGCGCTTTGCCCACAGCGCAGAGCTGGCCCACCTGTGGCTGGTGCCCAACCCCGCGCACAACCCGGGCGGCGACTTTGGCTTGTCTGCCGATGGGCTGGCCTTGAATCTGCCCAAGCAAAACGCTTCGAGCGACGGTGCGCCTCGCTACACCTTCAGCACCATTGCTTTGTACAAACGCGCATTTTTTGAGGCCGCATGGTGCGGCATTGCGCCCGGCAACCCCAACGGCATCAAAGCCCCGCTGGCCGCCATGTTGCGCGCGGGCATGGACGCGGGCCAAGTGGGTGCCACGCTTTACCAAGGTGCGTGGACCGATGTGGGCACGCCTGAGAGACTGGCAGAGTTGAACCGCTAGGCCAGGGTGGAGTGGCTCATTGCGGCTCTGAGCCCGTCGATTGCTGGTGCAGGGGCTTCAACCGCAGCAACAGACACACCATCAACACCGCAGCACCCGCGGTGATCCACATCAGCGCATCGCCGTTGCTGGCTTGGATGATGGCGCCCGCAGCCAAGGGGCCGCCCACTGCGCTGAGGGTGTAGACCATGGACATGGTGCTCACATTGCCCGCCATAGTGCCGGTGCTTGACATGGTGGCGGCCACCAGCGCCAGCGTGAGGAAGGCGGTGATGAAGCCGCCCAGCAAAAACACTGCTGCAATGACCAAAGGGTAGGGCATGGGGCTCAGCAGTGCCATGCACATGGCCATGGTGCCCAGTGCGCACCAGAGCGCGGTTTGGGCCACACCCCGGTGGTCGGCAAACCAGCCCACGCCGTACTGCAGCAGCAGGCCACCCACACCAAACACCGCAAGCAACTCGGCCGTTTGGCTGACCGACATGCCATGGTCCTGAGTGAACACCGCAAACAGGCCCGACACGGTGGCTTCCATCATGCCGCCCACCAGCGCGATCACCAGGCCTTGTTTGAACAAGGGCTCATGGGCCGATCGCAGACGACTGAGCCAACTGGCTTGGGACAGCGGCGCGGCAAGCGGCCGCACAGGCGCGCGCGTCAAGGCCAAAGGTAACAGGGACGCCACAGCGAACAGACCCCCGATCCAAAACAGGGCATTGCCGTGCACCCCGAAATAGCCGACCAGGAGGGGCGCAACGATGGGCGCAAAGGCAATCAAGGTTTCATGAAAACCCACCAACCTGCCGCGCGAGTGTGCCGGTGCAATGCCGTACAGCCAAGGCTCCACACCAATCCATCGAAGCCCCAGCCCGAACCCGGCCAGGCATCCGCCAAGCCAGCTCCAGGGCCAGCCCGCCCATGGAATCCACGCAAACGCGCACAGGGTGCACAGCAGGCCCAGCACCACCACCCGCCGCTCGCCCAGCATCTGGCACAAGCGCGGCGCCAGGCCCAGCCCCGGCAGCTGACCCAGCCACAGCGATGCGGCAAACAAGCCCACCTGCGAGGCATCGAAGCCCTGCTCCACCAACCACACCGGCAGCATGACGTAGGCCACACCAAACTGCCCCACCTGGGCCAGGGCCGAGACGGCATTGAGCGCGCTGATGGTGCGCCAGTCGAAGGTCGGGGGGTGTTGCATCTAGGTGGGGGGTTAGTGGCTTGAGCTTAGCGCAGGCGCCTGGGGTTCATTGGGTTCTAAACTAGGACACCCCACTTCACTGCCCTCCACATGCTGCACTACGAAACCGTTCCGGTCACCGCTTTTCAACAAAACTGCTCCATCGTCTGGTGCGATGAGGAGCGGCGGGCGGCCATCATTGACCCCGGTGGCGACCTGGAGCTGCTGCTGGCCACGGTCAA
>CAIYRQ010000106.1 GCA_903928635.1 uncultured beta proteobacterium
CCATCAGCTACAGCAAGCAAAACCACACGGGTTTGGAGTTCAGCGATTTGTCGATGGTCAATGGCAACGGGAAATTCATGCGCTAGGGCGGGCTTGTGGGGTGACAAGTTCTGTCACGTGAATGAAATGCCAGTGTGGGTAAATAGGGTCTGTCCCTATGTATCCACCCACTACCGACTACCCCCACACGGCCATGAAAACACGCACGACTTACAAAATATCTGCCTTGCTTATTGCATTGGGCTTGGCCCTGACGGGTTGTTCTTCGATGGGCACCAAGGCCCAAACCGATCCCGCCGCGGCATTTGACGTGGCCGTGATCGGGGATGTTCCCTACGGCGCATCGCCTACTGACACCCGCCAGTTGGTGTTGCATCCTCGCTTTATCAGTGCGATCAACACGGATGTCGACGTTTCCTTTGTGGCGCACATCGGCGACACCCATGCAGGCAAGCAGTACTGCACTGAGGACTACAACAAAACCATTTTTGAGCAATGGACGGCCTTTAAAAAGCCATTGGTCTACACCCCTGGCGACAATGAATGGATGGACTGCCACAAGGCCAAAGAGGGCGGTGGAAGCTACAACAAAGCCACCGGACAAATTGACTATGTGGTGGACGCCAGTGGCAAGTTTGTGGATTACGCCAAGGGCGATCCCCTCGCCAATCTGGCGCTGGTGCGTTCCATGTTCTTCGCCAAGCCAGGTGTAACCCTGGGCGCGCCCATGGCGGTGCATTCACAAGGCGTGGAATTCAATCCCGCCCATCCCACCGACAAAGCCTTTGTAGAAAACGTGTGGTTTGAAAAGTCGGGCGTGCTTTTTGTGACCCTTAACATTCCCGGTGGTTCCAACAACGGTTTGGACCCCTGGTACGGCGTGCCTGCTATGTCGGCTGAACAGCAAAAAGAAGTGGCTGAACGGTCGGCCGCTACTTTGCGCTGGATTGACACGGCTTATAACCAAGCGACGACCAAAGGCTATATCGGCATGGTGATCCTGACCCAGGCTGATATGTGGGACGTCGATGAATCATCTCAAGGCACTGCCCACCTCTCAGGCTACAAACAGTACCTCGACAAAATTGCCGAAGGCAGTAAAGCCTATGGCATGCCGGTACTCATGTTCATGGGTGACTCGCACACTTTCCGCACCGACAACCCGTTGCTCAAAGGCGCACCTTGCGCTGTAGAAGTCGAGTCCGGCAAACCCGCCGTGGCCTGTACCGACAGCCGTGCAGAGGCCATGATCACCTCGCGCAAGAGCCCGGTGGATGCCTTCATGGCACAAAACCATGGCTATAACGTGCCCAACTTTCACCGTGTGGTGGTTCACGGCGAAACTCAGCCCTTGGAATGGCTGAAGTTGCATATTGACCCGAAGGCCAACGCGCCCCATGGTCTGGACGCCTTTGGTCCCTTCAGCTGGAAGCGTGTTCAGCCTGCGATGTAAGGTTCGCCGCTACCACCGGACTAGCGCGTCCAGCAATTCATTTTTGATGTCCGCGCTGGCGAAACTGGCCTCGATCGAGGTTCGTGCGACAGACCGGGTCACCTGGTCTGTCCAGCCGAACGCCTGGCGGCACAAGGCATATTCGCCGATCAGACTGGCGCCAAGCAGTGCGGGGTCGTCGGTGTTGACGCTGACCCGGACGCCCGCCAATCGCAACTTCTCAATGGGGTGCTGCTCTACCGAGGGGTAGACGCCCAACACCACGTTGGATGTGGGACAGATGCCAAGCGGAATGCGCCGCTCGGCCAGCAGGCTGACCAAGGCCGGGTCTTCAATGGCGCGCACACCATGGTCGATGCGGTCGGCCCCCAGCAGGTTGATAGCGTCCCAAACGCCTTCGGGTCCACTGGACTCACCCGCGTGAACGGTTCTGCCCAGGCCGTGCTGCCCCGCCCGCCGAAACGCCTCTGCAAACCGCGCTCCGGTGCGTCCGGCAGTGGCCTCATTGCCGTCCACCGACAAGGCGACCACCCTGGGGTGGCGCAGCGTGTGCAAGAGTTCCACCAGCTCGATGGCCTCATCGGCGGACTGGGTACGCAGCAGGCTGACACACAAGCCTACGCCCGGCAAGCCGTCTTGCTCGGCCGCCTTGAAGCCGGCGTCGATGGCATCCAGCATGGCGCCCAACCGGCCATGCCAGGCGTGCCAGTGGGTCGGGTTGAAGATCACATCGGCATAGCCTGTGCCGTTGTCGGCCAGGCGCTGCGCCAGGTCGTAGCTGAGTTGCGCCAGACGCTCCGCGGTGCCGGCAAGGCTGCAAGTCAGATCCAGAAACCCCAGAAAGTCGGTCAGCCCTGAGAACTTGAACAAGTCTTCCTGCGGTCTGGGCAGGGCAATGCCCTCTGCGTGGGCCCAGCGCGCGATGGTCGCTGCGTCAAAGCAGCCTTCCAGATGCAGATGGACTTCCGCTTTGGGAAGGGACTTCAGGCGGCTGGCCTCTAGGACATGAAGGGGTCGAGTCATCTGGGTGATTGTCGATGGATTCGGGCACACAGTAGGATCCCCTCAACGTGCCGAGCCGCACATTAACAAAAGGAAATCCTATGAATACCCGGGTGACATACACACTGGCAGACGGCGTTGCCACACTGCACTTGGACGACGGCAAGGCGAACGCCATGGGCATCGACATGCTGGCCGCCATCAATGAGGCGCTGGACCGCGCCGAAAAAGAAGCCAAAGTCGTGGTGCTGCATGGACGCGATGGCGTTTTTTCTGCGGGCTTTGACCTCAAGGTGTTTGCGCGGGGCGGCCCCGATGTCGCCACCATGCTGGACGCGGGCTTGCGGCTGTGCGCGCGCCTGGTGGGCTATCCACTGCCCGTCATTGCGGTCTGCACCGGACATGCGTTGGCGCTGGGCGCGATATTGCTCAATTGCTGCGATGCGCGCATCGGCACCCTGGGCACCGCCCGCATCCAGGTCAACGAAGTGCGCATCGGCATGACGCTGCCGCTTTCGTCCCTGGAGGCAATGCGCCGTAAGCTGGCACCCGCCCACTTTCAGGCGGCCACCACCCTGGGTATTCCCTTCACACCCGAGTCCGCGCTGGTGGCCGGTTTCTTTGAAGAGGTCGTAGCCGCCGATGCTCTGGCCGCGACGGTGGCCCGATGGAGTGCCGACCTGGCGAGCTTAGACACCGCCACTTTTACGTCCAACAAGCGCCGCGTCAACGAAGCCACGCTTGCTGCTATGAACGCCGCACTGGAAGTGGACGTGGCGGGACTTGCGGCGACGGGCGCCAAGACCTAGAACCCTACTTCGGCAGCATCGCCCGGAGTTTGGATTTGTCCACCGGGCAGCCCAAGGCCTCAAAGCGGGCTTTGGTTTTGAGGTTGAGCACATAGGGCAGGTAGTCGCCCATCACCTCTTTTTCGGTGCCGGGCTTTGTCACAGCAAACCAGCTGTGTTTGAAGTTGTCATGCACCTGGGTGTGGCGGTTGATTACGGAGGCGTAGTTGGGCGATCCGCCGACCATGCCGTCGCCATTGCCCATGTCAATCCACGCCACGCCACACTGCGTGGTCGCATTGCTGGGGCGGTCTTGTTGGCTTGCGATCACGAGCGTATAGCGGCCGTCCGCGTCTGCGCTGGCTGCCAATTGCTCATCGTAAATGCAGTCGGGGGTGGTTGCGGCGGTCAAAGAGCCCGCGGTGCAAATGGACGAATAACGCATGTCGTAGTCCGCCACGTTGTCTTTGTCGCCATGCCAGGTTTTCGGGCTTTTGGGCAGCTTGGCGGTGAGCACATAGACTTCGCCAAAGTTGCGGCTGAGCGTGACATAGCCGTAGCGCGTGACCTTGTTGCTCCACCAGCCGCCCACCATCTCCGGGTTATTGCTGGAGAGCGCGGGGAAGAACATGTCAGCCACCACCTGCTTGCGGTTGAAAAAGGATTCCAAAGGGCGCACATCGACGTCTCTAGCGCCCACATTGGCGGTGTCAATCCAGGGCAAGTGGGTGAGCAACACCCAGGCGCGTGAATCGACCGAACTGGGTAACTGCTTGCCGCGCATGGGTGCCATGGTGGCCTCGCAAGCGGCGTCGCCTTCCACTGTGGTGCCCCCCGCCGTTTGGTAGGACACGGCCGGCAGGGCGACCCCGCCGAGGTAATCGGCACTCAGGTCGGGCACATAGTTGCGCATCCAGAGGTAGACCTCGTTACCAGCGTCGGCGTTGGTGTAAAGGGTGTTGGGCGGGCGCGGGCTGGCCGGCTTGCCGTTGACAATGGTGAAGGTGTAGCGGCGGTTTTTGGCGTCGCGCGTCACACCAGGCAGAAAGGGATTGACCGAGCCCGCATCGGGCTGAATCTCTACATCGTTGAGCGAGTCCTGCGGTTCGCCTCGCGGGTTGTAAGTATTGAAGTTCCAATGCCGCATGTGCGGAAATTCACCCTTGATGATGACTTTGGCGCCTTCGGCGATCTTGAGCGCAGTCGGCACATACGTCGTGGCGGTATCGGGAAACTGGTTTTCCCAGGAAAACGAATTGGCGTCGTTGGTGAACACACCGCTGCGCGCGCGTGGCCCGGGCCAAAAGCAAGAGCGCAGTGCCAGGTTGCTTTTTTGGTTGACCGCGGTGTGAATGTCCATGGGTTTTTCAGGCGGCATGGGTGGCGCAATCCGGCCCCGCCCCGCGCTGTCGACCACATAGCCCGTGTCGCTGGGCTTGGGGCTGCCGTCGGCTGCGCCTTGGCCCATTTCAAAGTGGCTGTAGTGCGGGCGCACGATGCTGGCGTCGTCTTTGGCTAACCGGTTTGTCGCCCACCACACGGCTACGGCCAACAATGCAATGAGGGCCAGCAACAGCACACCGGCGATTTTCAGTAGTTTTTTCATGGGCAGGTCTCTTCGTTATGTGGGGTGTCAATGCGAGCGGGGGTTCAGTCTTCAATCAAGTGAAAGTCTGACTTCATGGCGCCGCACTCGGGGCACGACCAGTCGTCTGGCAGATCGTCGAATTTCGTGTTCGGCGCGATGCCCGTGTCCGGATCACCCAGGGCTTCATCGTAAACATGGGCACAGTAGGCGCAGCGGTACTTTTTCATACGGACCTTTTTGAATGGCTCAAGGGGAGCCCAGCGCAGTCGTGCCGCCGGGATGCATGGTGGGAATCACCGCAAACCCATGCTGGATACGAAGGTCCCTTGCACGCAGTTCGGGCTCCATCAAACTCCAGACCTGTCGGTGCTGATAGGAGGGTGTGGTGGGCCAGAGATGGTGAATTAAATGGTAGTTGTGCCATTGCATCAGCACGTCGAGCACCGGCTCGTAGCCGATACGCACCGTCGTGCCCGCCGTGAGGTTGTCATGGCTGGAGGTGGCGGTGGTAATGTGCTGCAACTGGCCGTGTTCGCCGCCATCGAGGTGGGGTAGCCAGAGAAACACAAAGCCAATCAGTGCGGTGGTGATGCGCGCCGGAATCAGCCAGAGTATGAGCACCTCCAGTCCATACCCGGCATAGGTCAAAATTCCTGCGACCACGAGGGTGGCAAACGCCAGCGGTAGCGTGTCCTTGAGCGTCTTAATGCCGCGCGGGTCACCGGAGCGCAGGTTGTAGACCACATAGGACAGGTCAAATGTCATCCAGCGCAGCACGATGTTCCACCAAGGGCCGTGGGTGTAATGGTCGGGGTCTTTCGCTTCGTTGGTGAAGCGGTGGTGGATCATGTGGGAGTAGCGAAAGGTGCTTAGCGAGACCTGCGGCGCAATCACCAGCAAAGCCAAACGGCCCATCCAATCGTTGATGTGGACGTTGGACGACGCGCTGCGGTGAGTGGCGTCATGGGCCACATGAAACACCGGGTACATGAATACGATATTGAGCAGGCAGGCGCCCCACAGCGGCAGCTGATGGTGCAGTGCCAGGATGTCGGTGCCGATCACGCCGGTCAGGATAAATAGCAGCACCGCTAGCGTAGGCCAGGCAATGGGCGGCGGATTGGTCAAGCGGTACAACTCGGCGCGCTTTTCGGGTGGAACGCTCACCGGCGATTTGGAGGACGCGTTGGAGGACATACGGAGGCCGTCTCTTTCTGGCGCACCCGCCGCTGGAGCGCGGTGCTTTTATAGGGGAAACCGCATTTTCAAGAGTCCCCGCTATTCTGAAAGCTCCCCAAGTGACACATTTTCCTCATTAGGTGACAATGAGGGTTGCTGCATATTGTTCACATTCTGGTGGAGCTTAAATTGAATTGACTGAGGTGTCCGTCCCCCTGGCCTGGCGTGAAGGCATTATTCATTCGGCCTATGTGCGCATGGCCATTGCGCTGACTGAAGGGTTGGGGCTGCGCAGTCCCATCCACAAGCCCGAAGGCGGTCGGCTGATGACTTTGCTCGACGTGGTGCCTTTGCTCGAGGTTTTGGGCGTCGCGCAAAACCCCGGTCTGGGCGTGGCCTTGGGCACCATGATTCCCGCTTCGGCGCACGGCGCCATGGGGTATGCCGTGGTATCGAGCCAGACCATTGGCCACGCCCTGGACACCCTGGCGCGGTTCACGCCCATGCGCAACCGCATGTTCAGCTATGAGTGCACCCGCTTGCCGACCGAGACGGTGTTGTCCATCAAGCCCCGCATCGCGCTGGGCCCGTTTGGCGAGTTTTGCGAAATCGGGACAGCGGTGTCTGTGTTCAAAATGATTCAGTCCGTGGCGGGCGACGGGGCCGCCAGCCAGATGCGGTTTGACGCCCGTTGGTCGGCTGCACTCGATTTGGGAGTGCCCATGCAGGTACGACTGGCCCAAGCGGTGACTGCCCTGCGCGTGCCGACCGAAATTTCAAACTTGGTGTCAACCACCGCCGATGCCAAGCTGTTCGCCAATGCCTGTCGCAGCTGCGAGGAAGAGTTACGTATTCTTGACGGCAGCATGGTGCAACGCTTGCGCACGCTGATGCCCGACGCCCAGCAGCACTGGCCCAGCCTGAAGGAGGCAGCTGCGCAGTTCGCAATGTCCAGCCGCACCTTGATGCGGCGTTTGAGCCACGAAGGTATTACCTACCAAGCTTTGCAAGATGAGGTCAAAAGTGAGTTGGCCTGCTGGTACCTCACCAACACCACTTTGCCCATGAGCGGCATTGCTGAAAAGCTGGGTTTTGTCGACGACACCAACTTCAGCCGGAGTTTTCGCCGCTGGAAAAACACCACACCGCTGGACTATCGCAAGGCGGCCAAAGCCTTTGCCGGCGAGGTCAAACCGGATTAAGGTGCGATAAACCCGGCTGCGACAAACACGGCTTGGGCGCGCGGACCCGTCACAAAACCGATCAAATCGTTCGCGGTTGCAGCGTCGCGCGGTTGTGAGCCTAGGGTGATGACGTAGGTGGTAATTTTTTGCAGCGCTTCGGGCAGTGGGCCCACCAACCTGGCGCCTTTGACCGGCAGTATTTCGGTGATTTGCTGCACGCCCAGTTCAATGTCCCCGCGGGCCACGGGCTCAACGACCAAGCCAACATCGCCCAGGGTTGTTTTGGCCTTGACCTGCTCCGCAATTCCCAGCTGTTCCAGTACCGAGGCAAAGTGCTTGCCACTCGTGCCTTTGTTCGGGTCCATATAGGTCAAAGACTTGGCGTTGAGCAAAGTCTGGCGCAAAGCGGCGGGTGTGGAAATGTCCGGCGCCGGTGCGCCCTCTTTGATGGCAAGGCCCACGCCCACACGGCCAATCGGTTTTGCTGCCTGGGGTGCAGACCAGCCATTTTTTTCGACGTTGGCCACGACGTCCTGGCTGAGGATGATCACGTCAGGTCGCCCGCCATCGGCCAGTCGTTTGACCAAAACACCCACCGGTGCAAATTCCACTTTGACGGTGTTGCCCGATGCTTTTTGGTAGTCCTGAATCAGGCTGGACAGCGGCGTCTGTGCCGCACCGGCACTCCACACGACGATGTCTGCGGCGTGGGCGGTTAGGCCCAGCAGGGCCGCGCACGTCGCAGCTGTCAGCCTGCGAAGGGAGTAAATAGTGAGTTGGTGCAACATGGCGGTTCTCCTGCGGAATGGTTCTGAGTGCTCAAGGCAGCGCGGTCGATTATGCGTTCTGTGGGTGAATGGCGTGCTGCCAAGGAGCGGTGGCCAATCTATGGGACAATTTTTGAAGAATTACCAACCAGGAGACTCGAACCATGACGATTTTTTCGATCCGCAAACTGCTGCAGGCCTTGGCCTTGGCCTTGATTGCTGCCCTTGGCCACAGCGCCTGGGCGCAAAACGGCGCAGTTCAAGTGCAATGGTTGGGCCAATCCGCCATGAAAATCACCACACCCGGCGGCAAAGTGATCGTGATCGACCCTTGGTTGATCGCCAACCCCAAGACACCACCAGAATTCAAAAAACTCGACGCCCTGGGCAAGGTCGACCTGATTTTGGTCAGCCACGCGCACGCGGACCACATGGCCGATGCACCCGCGCTGGCGCTGATGAACAAAGCGCCGGTTTATGCCCCTGCAGGCCTGGCCGATTCCTTCACCACGCTGGGTGTGCTTCCGCCGGAACTGGCGCCACGTTTTAACAAGGGCGGCGTGGTGCTTCCCTTTGGTGCCGAGGGCGGTATCAAAATCATTGCTACCCACGCTGAGCACAGCTCGGAGTACCGCTGGAAAAACCCCGAGACCGGCAAAGACGAAATGCGCCCTGGCGGCGAGCCCATGGGATTCATTATTCAGCTGGAAAACGGCTTCACGATTTACCACCTGGGTGACACGGCGCTGTTTGGCGACATGAAGCTGATTGGCGATTTGTACAAGCCGGACTTGATCTTCATTCCTATTGGCAGCCACTTCGTGATGCCACCGCAGGATGCGGCGTTTGCGACCCGCGAGCTGATCAAGCCGAAGTTCGCGATTCCGGTCCACTATGGAACCAACGCGCTGCTGCGTGGCACTCCGAAGGAATACACCGACGCGCTGGGGCAGAGCAACACCAAGGTGCTGTCGCTAGAGCCCGGTGGAATTGCGAAGTTCTGACAAGCCTCGCTGCTGCAAGCATCCGCGGACCATCAGTGCTGCCAGTCGTTCAGTGGCAACAAAGATCCCGCGAATTGCCCCACGTGCTCGGGCGCATGCAGGGCATAGCGGTGAAAAAATGCGCGGTAGCATTTTGAAAAAATGACGGTAATTTGTTCCATGGTCACCTCTGTTGAAACGATACATACCGTTTATACCGTTTATTTGGAAACTTCACAGCGGGTTTGCCCCTGATATACCGCTCTGTGACAAAAAAGCAACATCGCATCATCCCCGCACTGCGTTTAGCACCCGCCACACACCAGGTAACCCACATGATCAAAAAATTTCTCCTTGCAGTAGTCGGCTTGTTGGTTCTGCTCGTGGCAGCCGTCGCTGTCAATACGCTGCGCAAAACCTCACACCAAATGCAAGTGCCTGCATTGGCGCCTTTGGCGGTAGATAAAGCGGCGGCGGCTGAACGTCTGGGGCAAATTGTTCAGCTCGCAACGGTGTCCTCGCGAGATGACGCCAAGCTCAATACCGAACAATTCCACCAGCTGCATGCGTTTTTGCAGGCCAAGTTCCCCCTGATCCACGCCAACTTGAAGCGCGAAGTGGTCGCCGACCTGAGTCTTTTGTACACCTGGCAGGGCAGCGATGCGCAAGCCCAACCCATCATGCTGATGGCCCACCAGGACGTGGTGCCCATCGCGCCGGGCACCGAAGGTGACTGGCAAGTCGCGCCTTTCGCAGGTCTGGTGAAGGACGGCTTTGTGTGGGGCCGTGGCTCCTGGGACGACAAGGGCAACCTGATGTCACAAATGGAGGCGGTAGAGATGCTGCTGGCCAGCGGCTTCAAGCCCAAGCGCACGGTGTACCTGGCTTTTGGTGCGGACGAAGAGGTCGGCGGCTTGCGCGGTGCGGCCAAGATTGCCGCGCTCTTGGCCGAGCGCAAAGTGCACCTCGACTTTGTGATTGACGAGGGCTTGCTGGTGCTCGACGGCGTGATGCCCGGTTTGAAACAACCTGCGGCACTCATTGGCGTGGCAGAAAAAGGATACATGTCGGTGGTGCTGAAGATGTCGGCCACACCGGGCCACGCATCGATGCCACCCAAGGCCGGTACCAGTGCCATTGCCATGATGAGCGCCGCCTTGAAGCGGCTGGACGACGAACAGCTGCCGGGCGGCATTCGCGGCGTGGCGGGCGAGTTGTTTGACACCTTGGCACCCGAGATGAGCGGGTTCTCCCGCGTGGCGCTGTCCAACCTGTGGCTGTTTGGCCCGGTGGTACAAAAACAATTGGAAGGCGCGGGGAGCACCAACGCCATGCTGCGTACCACCACGGCGCTGACCATTGTGAATGCCGGTAACAAAGAAAATGTCTTGCCGGGGCGCGCGGAAGCTACGGTGAATTTCCGCATTCTGCCGGGCGATACCAAAGAGCAGGTGCTGGAGCACATGCGCAGCAAAGTAACGCAAGCCACTGGCTCGTCATCCTTTGAGTTGATTGCATTGCCCGGCGCGGTGAATTCGTCCAAAGTGGCACCCACCAACTCGCCGCAATACGCCATGTTGAACAAGACGATCCGCGAAGTATTTCCGGATGCCCTGGTCGCGCCAGGCCTTATGGTGGCAGGTACCGACTCGATCCACTACGGGCCGATCAGCGATCACATTTTCAAGTTCTCGCCGGTGCGGGCCAACGCGGAAGACCTGAAGCGCTTTCACGGGACCAACGAACGCTTGGGTGTGGACAACTACGCAGATGGCATTCGCTTCTACCACCGCCTGATCAGCGAGCTGTCAGTCGCGCCCTTGCAATGAAGTCCATCGAGCTTGGGTGTGCGGACGTACACAAGGCGGTGACGCCGTGCACCATACTGGGCAGTCCACCACTACCGGAGCACCGAGCATGTTGAAGATTTGTCTGTACTTTGCCTATCTGATGCTGCTTGCCCTTCCCATGTCCAGCCACGCCACCGAAGAACCTGATTACACGGTCCTCCAAACCCTGAACAAGATCGAAATACGCCAATACGCAGGCTACGCCGTGGCGGAAGTGGTGGTGCCGGGCCCCGCGGAGGACGCGGGCAACACCGCGTTCCCGATTCTGGCGGGCTATATCTTTGGCAAAAACAAGGGCGAGCGCAAATTGGAGATGACCGCGCCGGTCACCCAAGCGGCAGTGCCTGTGAAGCTGGAGATGACGGCGCCGGTGACGCAAGCGGCCGCGCCGGGTGGCTATCTGGTGCAATTTGTGCTGCCCAAAGGGGTGAGCAGTGCCAACGCCCCGGTGCCCTTGGACGCCAGGGTCATGGTGAGAGATGTTGTAGGCAGTAGGGTGGCCGTCGTGCGCTATTCCGGCTTTTGGTCGGATGAGAATTACCAGAAGCATCTGCAAGAGTTGCAAAACACCCTGGCCGCTAATGGGCTGCGCTCCGTGGGCGAGCCCGTGTATTCCCGCTACAACGCACCTTTCACCCCTTGGTTTATGCGTCGCAACGAAATTTGGTTGCATCTCCATCCAGCGCCGTAAACGGGGCCGCAAGGCCCCTTGTCTTTTTCCTTGTCATGACTCTTTTCACGCCCCTCACACTCCCGAATCACACCATTCTTCCCAACCGCATCGCCAAGGCTGCCATGGAGGAAAACATGTGCGATGCCGACCACGCACCCTCAGACGCGCTTTTGCGCCTGTACCAGGCCTGGGCGCAGGGCGGGGTGGGTCTGATCTTGACCGGTAACGTCATGGTCGACCGTCGCGCCATGACCGGCCCGGGGGGCGTGGTGCTCGAAGACGACCGCCACATGGACCGCTTCAAACAGTGGGCGCACCTGGCGCGCAGCGGTGGCGCACAGGTGTGGATGCAAATCAGCCATCCAGGGCGGCAAATGATGGCGGCTCTGGGGCAGGAAACCTGGTCTGCGTCTGCCGTGCCCTTGGACATGGGCAATTTGTCGAACAAGTTCTCGGTGCCCAAAGCCATGACGGTGGCAGACATCGAAGAGATTCAGCAGCGTTTCGTCCGCACCGCCCAGCTGGCCGAACAGGCGGGGTTCAACGGCGTGCAAATCCACGGCGCACATGGCTATTTGCTCAGCCAATTCCTCTCGCCGATTAGCAACCAACGGCACGACGCCTGGGGCGGCAGCATTGAGAACCGGGCGCGGCTGCTGGTGGACATCGTGAAAGCGATCCGTGCCGCAGTGGCGCCGGGTTTTGCAGTCGCTGTCAAATTGAATTCGGCCGACTTTCAGCGCGGCGGCTTCAGCCCGGAGGATGCACAGCAGGTGGTGCGCATGCTCAACGACTTGCAGGTGGACGTAGTGGAACTCTCTGGCGGCAGCTACGAGGCGCCGGCCATGCAAGGCCAGGCCCGCGACGGCCGTACGCTGGCGCGCGAAGCGTATTTTCTGGAGTTTGCACAAAGCATGATGCGTGTGGCCCGTATGCCGCTCATGGTCACCGGCGGTATCCGCCGCAAAGCGGTCGCCGAGAACGTGGTGGCCAGCGGCGTGGCCTTGGTCGGCATCGCGACGGCCTTGGCCATAGACCCCGCACTGCCGCAGGCATGGCGCATAGGCCACGACGTGCAGCCGGCGCTGACTCCCATCACCTGGAAAAACAAAATGATGGCCTCGCTGGCCACCATGGCGCGCGTGAAGTACCAACTCAAGCGTGTGAGTGAAGGTCAAGCCACGCGCCCGGCCATCTCACCTTTGTGGGCGCTGGTATCGCAGCAAGTGATGACCGGCCAGCAGACCAAAAAATACCGGGCTTGGATGGCCCGGCGCGGCGCCTAAGCCTCTGAGACGGTCGGTGCAGGCGCTCTGCGACGGCGTAAACAAACAACCATGTAGGCCACCACGGCCAGGTTCAATGCCAGCACCCCGGCGTTGATCCAGGTGGTGCGGTGCAGCAGGTGGCTGATTTCCAGCGGCAGATAGACCGCACCCGAAACGGCCGCCAGCCATTCAGCCCAGGCCCGGTCACGCCACAGTCCATAGGCTTCGGCCAAACGGATGGCGGAATAGGCCCCCAATAGCACCACCGGCTGGCGCATATCGGTATTGGCCAAAAGGGCTGCCTGGTCCAGCAGCATGCGGGGGTAATGTGCTTCCGGATCCCAGTGGAAATGCCCAATCAGTGCGTGGGCCAGGGCTTGCATATCGTGGTGCGCCAGGCTGAGCAAGCCCAGACTGGCCGCGATGGCCGCCACGCCTTTGAGCGCCTCAAACAAGGCGATCAGGTGCAGCGTGGTCGTTTGGTTTGTGTCGAAAGGACGAAGCATAGTGAGGCGAAAGGGTGTGATGAACAGTTACACAGCAGACACAGAGGCAGGGTACTGTGTCCTAACATGGGGCATGCCCACCGGGTTTGCAATGCTTGGGCTTTGAAACTCCATCAACCATGAACCAGTCTGCCAAAAAATTCGTCAACCGCTTAGGTCCTGGCCTCATTACCGGTGCAGCCGACGACGACCCCAGCGGCATTGCGACGTATTCGCAGGCAGGCTCGCAATTTCGCTTTGGGCTGGTGTGGACCTTGTTGCTCACGACGCCGCTCATGATCGGCATCCAGATGCTTTCTGCGCGCATCGGTTGGGTGACGGGCGAGGGGCTTGCGGCCAACATCAACAAAAAGTTTCCACGCTGGCTCACCCGCAGTCTGGTTGGTTTGCTTGTGGTGGCCAACACCATCAATATTGCCGCGGACATTGGCGCCATGGGCGAGGCGCTGCGCTTGATTGTTGGAGGACCCTTGGCTCTCTACGTGCTCGGATTCGGCGCACTGTCCATCGCCGCCCAAATCTTGTTTTCTTACGAGCGCACGGTTCGCATTCTGAAGTGGCTCACCCTGGCCTTGTTTGCCTACGTGGCCGTGATTTTGACGGTGCATGTTCCCTGGCGCCAGGCCATTGACCAATCACTGCACCCTTGGAATTTTGTTGCCGGCATGGGATCGGTCAAAGACTATGCCGCCATGGTGGTGGCGGTGATGGGCACGACGATCAGCCCTTACCTCTTTTTTTGGCAGGCGGCGCAAGAAGTGGAAGATGGCAACCGCAGACCGGGAGCCCAGGCCTTGAAATCCGATCCGCTGTATGCCGCAGAGCACCTCTCGCGCATCCAGCAAGACACCTCTGTGGGCATGACGTTTTCCAACGTCATTGCGCTGTGCATCGTGCTTGCCACGGCGGTCACGCTCAATATGCAGGGGGTGAGCGATATCCAGACATCATCGCAAGCCGCGCAGGCACTGCGACCTGTGGCGGGGGAGTTTGCCTTTCTTATTTTTTCACTTGGTATTATCGGAACCGGCCTGCTTGCGGTGCCCGTACTGGCCGGTTCGGCCGCCTATGCGGTCAGTGAAATGATGGGCTGGCGCGCCAGTTTGTCCGACCGTTTGAGCGAGGCACGCGGCTTTTACCTGATCATCGTTGCTGCGACTGGAATTGGCACTTTGATGGGCTATTTCGAACTTGATCCGATCAAGGCACTGGTTTGGAGTGCCATCGTCAATGGTGTGATCTCGGTGCCCATCATGGCCGCAATGATGCTGGTGGGGCAATCGGAGGAACTGATGGGACACTACACCATCAGCACCCGGCACCGTATCTTCGGATGGGCAGCGACAGGCGTGATGGCCGTGGCGGTGCTGGTGATGTTAATCACGAGCTTCTAAAAGGTTTTCTATGAACGCACATGTCAGTCCCCGTCTGTGGACATGGATCGCTGGTTTGGGCTTGGGCGGCTTGCTGCCCTTTTTTGCTTTGGCTGCGTTGTCCGTGTTGAGCGCTACGCCCGAGCAGCAGCTTATGGCGGAAGATTGGATCTTCGTCTACGGCCTGTCCATCGTCACCTTTGTGGGCGCCATATCGTTTGGTTTGGCACTGGCCGACCCGCAAGCCGATGAGCGATTGCGTGTGAGGTGGCTGATATGGTCGGTCTGCCCGTCTTTGTTGGCCTGCGCGGCGCTGTTTCTGCCCGGTTGGTGCCGCCCCTTTGCGCTTGGCGTCATCGCCATCGCCGCCCTGGCGATGGACTATTTGCTCCAAGGCGCGCTTGCCTATGCCAAACCGTGGCTAAGACTGCGCTCTGTGCTCACTGCGGGTGCCGTGGCGAGCCTGTGGACCGTCAGTGGATCTGGCCTCTATTTGCTTTTGAAAGCGCAGTCTTTGGACATCTTGCTCAAAGCGGGCTGACCCACTTTCAATCAGCGCTTACTGCTTCACGAACCGCAGCGTGAAACGGTCGCTTTCCCCGATAGCCCGGTATTTTTCGCGGTCCTGGTCCTTCATGCGGTAGGTGGGCGGCAAGGTCCACACCCCTTCGGGGTAGTCCTTGGTGTCTTTGAGGTTGGCATTGACCTCGGAGCTGCCGTCCAACGAGAACCCCGCTTTTTCGATCAGCGCAATCGCCACGTCCTGGCGCACATAGCCCGAACCCATTTGCTCGGCTTGCGTTTTGTCTGTGCGGCCGCGGTGGTCCACGATGCCCAGCACGCCGCCGGGTTTCAAGGCGCGGTGAAACGCCAGCAGAGAACCCTCCAATTCGTTTTGGTCCATCCAGTTGTGCAGATTGCGAAAGCTGATCACCACATCGGCGCTGCCAGGCGGCGCAATCGGATGCCTATCTGCGCGGAATTCGGTCACCAGGACCTTTCCGTACAGCGCAGGCTCGTCTTTCAGACGTTGTAGCAATTTTTGGTGATCTGCCTGGTACTGGGGCTGGGACCCGTCACGGTTGGCGGCAATGTACAGGCCTTGGTCTTTGAGCCAGGGCGCCAGGATTTCCATGTAGTAGCCGCCGCTGCCGGGCAGTATCTCTATCACCGTGCTGGTGGGGCGTATGCCAAAAAAGGCCAGCGTTTGTGACGGGTGACGGTAGGGGTCGCGCGCGACATTGCCCGCAGAGCGGTGGGTGCCGGACAGAAGCGCTTCGAACGTTGCCTCACTCACGGGCTGCGCAGAGGCCCAAGGGCTCACGGCAGCCAGTGCAAGGCCCAACAATGACAGGCGGCGGGTGATTTTTTTCATGGCAACGGTCTTGTGTGGAAATTAGGCAGACAGGCGGTCGCGCTTGGCCAGGTCCGGAAAAAGCCTGAGCCAGGCCAGCGCGATGACCAAGGTGCCAAGGCCACCGACGACGACGGATCCCACAGGCCCCCACAGGGCTGCGGTGGCGCCGGACTCAAACTCGCCCAGCTGGTTGGACGCACCGATGAAGATGGAGTTGACGGCCGACACCCGCCCGCGCATCTCGTCAGGGGTGTCCAATTGCATCAGGGTTTGGCGCGTCACCACGCTGATGCTGTCTGCCGCGCCCGTCACGGCCAAGGCCAGCATGGACAGGCCGAAATGGGTGGACACGCCAAACACCAAGGTGGCCAGACCAAAAACACCCACCGCGCCCAGCAGTTTGTAGCCGGCATGGCGCTGCAATGGAAAACGCACCAGCACCAGTGTCATGAGCAGGGCGCCAACAGCAGGAGCGGCCCGCAGCAGACCCAGGCCCCGGGGGCCGGTGTGCAAAATATCGCGCGCATAAATCGGCAACAAGGCCGTGGCTCCGCCCAGCAGCACGGCAAACAAATCCAGCGAAATCGCACCCATCAACACCTGGCGCCGCCAGACAAAAGCCACGCCCGCAAACACGGAGGCTAAGGTCGCAGCCCTCTGTGCGGGGATGTGGTGGTAGTGGACGGTGGAGGTGAAGGCGGCCGACACCAGTGACAAGCCCAGGCAGGCCCCGTACACAGTGGCCGGGCCTGCGCCATACAGCAAGCCCCCCAAAGCCGGGCCGCCCACAATCGCGATCTGCATGCCGACCGAGCCCACCGAAATGGCACGCTGGAGCAAAGACGGCGGCACCAAGAGCGGTGTGAGCGCTTGCTGCGCTGGCATCTGAAATGCGCGCACCATGCCCAGCACCACCGAAAGGGCCAATATCAATTCCCGTGTGGTCCACGAAAATTCGGTGCTCACCAGTAGCACTAGCGCCACCGCGGCCTGGGTCGCCATGCAGGCCGCAAAGATGCGGGCGCGGTGCAGGCGGTCGGCAAGGTGGCCCGCGGGCAGGGTCATCAGCAGGGCGGGGACGAACTGAAAGAGTCCCACCAGCCCCAGGTCCCAGGCGCTGGAGGTGAGGTCGTACATTTGCCAGGCCACGGCCAGCATGAGCATCTGGTTGGACAAAATGCCGCTCACGCGTGCCATCCAAAACCTGACAAAAGGCGTTTGCTGGAGCAGGGTGGGAGAGTCGGAGTGGGGCAGCATGGGTTTGAGCTTAGCAGTCCGCGTTCAACGGGGAGGGCGTATCGAATTGGACGCACAGCAATTTCGCCAGTTGCGAATTGTCGATGGGCAACTCCCAGGTCAGAAACACCTGCGTGAGGTCGCGCTCTTCAGGGAAGTCGCTGGCGTCAAAGCAGGCGCTGCCGCGCGCCACTACCTCGTGGGCCTGCCAGGTGTCAAAAATCACCACCGTGCCTCGTTGCAAGGGAATGCGCAGGCCCAGATTCACAAAGTGCAGGTCCAAGCCCTTGTCGTCGCTCAGGAACAAATTGCAAAACGCAAATGCGCCGTATTGGGCTCCGTCATGGTGTGGTGCGGCGCCACGACAGGCCATGAGGGCGATATCGCTGTGGTTCAAAAGATCGTTCAGGCCGACACTTTGCGTCCAATCCGCCGCCGCTTGAACGCAGTGCCTGTAGTCCGCCCAACGGGCACGGGCGCGCGCCAGTGGCAACACCTCCACGTCACCCGCTTGAAGCTGCAGATTGCGGTTCACCTCGTGCTGCCAGTCCTGGCGCAAGCGCTCTGGTGGGGCCGGCACAGTCACTTGCCCATGCACCACCACATCGCTTACGCTGCGGCTGCGCAGCGCGTCGCCCTGGCGGTAAACCGCGGTGGCGCTCACTCAGTCCTTGGCTTGGGCCTGCAGTTTGTCCTGCGTTTGGGTGTCGAAGTCACTGGCGTCGTGGCGCTCGTGCAACTGGTTTTCCAGCGGTCCCATGACCCGGTTGACCATGCGGCCGCGGCGTACGGCGGGGCGCTTGGCAATTTCGTCGGCCCAGCGGATGACGTGGGTGTATTCCTGCACCTGCAAGAACTCGCCCGCTTCATACAGCTGCCCCTTGGACATGCCGCCGTACCAGGGCCAGATGGCCATGTCGGCAATCGTGTATTCGTCACCGGCAATGAAA
>CAIYRQ010000107.1 GCA_903928635.1 uncultured beta proteobacterium
GGGCAACAGCGCCCAGACGACACCCAAGACCAAGGGCGCGCTGGCACTGCGCAGACTCCATTGGCGTGCCGCCTGCCACAGTCTGCGGCCCATGCGCTCCAGCCAGATGGGTTGCTCGGCTTTGAACAGCAGCAGCAAACCAAGCACCAGTGCGGCCACGTGCAGCAGGCTCCACACGGGGCGCAAAGCGGCGGACTGCACGGTGAGCCAACCAAGGCCCTGCATAGACGCCGCAGCCAGCGCTCCCAGGGCCGAATAGCCCAACACACGCCCGCCTTGGAATGAAAAAATGGCTTGGTTTTTGCGCGGGCCTGCCGCTTGGCCCAGCCCCGCGCAGGCCGCGCCACACATGGCCACGCAATGTGGGCCGCCCACCAAGCCCATCAAAAGGGCGGTGCCAGCCAGGGAATAAAGTGGGTTGCTCACCCAGCGATGGTAGCGGCGCCTAAAGAATCTTCGAAAAGCGGTTCAGATTGCGATTGACCTGCAAATGGCGGTCAAACACCATAGCCACGGCCCGCACAAAGAACCAGCCGGTCTCCGTCACTTCAATGCTGTCGTCGCCCAGCACCACCAGGCCCTGATCCGCCAATGGCGCGAGTGCCTCCAACTCGGCGGCGAAATGGCGGCGGAAGTCCACCAAATAGGCCAACGAGATGGACTCAAAGTGCACCGCGCCCTGGCACATGAGGGCCATGATGACGGCACGGCGCAGCAAGTCCTCGCGCGTGAGCGCCAGGCCGCGCACCACCGGAAAGCGTCCGTGGTTGAGCGCGTCGTAGTACTCGTCCAGGGTCTTGGCGTTCTGGCTGTAGCTCGGGCCGACGCGCCCGATGGAGGACACGCCCAGGGCAATCAGGTCACAGTCGGGTTGCGTGCTGTAACCCTGGAAGTTGCGGTGCAGACGGCCCTGGCGCTTGGCGATGGCCAGGGGGTCGTTGGGCAGCGCAAAGTGGTCCATGCCCACATAGACATAGCCTGCGCCCTGCAGGGCTTCGAGGGAGCGCGCCAGCATGGCCACTTTGTCACCCGCTTTGGGCAGGTCCACTTCGTGGATACGACGCTGGGGCTTGAAGCGCAGCGGCAGGTGCGCGTAGCCGTACAAGGCGATGCGGTCCGGGCGCAGTTGGGTGATCTGCTCCAGCGTGCGGTCAAACGAGGCGGCGCTTTGCAGTGGCAGACCGTAAATCAAATCGACATTGATGGACTCAAACCCCCGGTCGCGGGCGGCCTGAACCAGTGCGAAAACCTGCTCTGCCGGCTGCACGCGGTGCACTGCGGCCTGCACGGCAGGGTCAAAATCTTGCACGCCAAAGCTCAGGCGGTTAAAGCCCATGCTTGCCAAGGCGTCAATCCGCGCCACGTCCACCGTGCGGGGGTCCACCTCAATCGACAACTCCGCACCTGCAGCCAGCTGAAAGTGTTGCTTCAACAAGCCCATGAGCTCGCGCAGCTCTTCGTCGTTCATGAAGGTGGGGCTGCCACCGCCCAGGTGCAACTGGCTGACGATACGGCCTTTGCCAATCAAGTCGGTGTGCAGCGCTAGCTCCAACGCCAGGTAGCGCAGGTACTCGGCAGAGCGGCTGTGGTGCTTAGTAATGACCTTGTTGCAAGCGCAGTAGTAGCACAGGGACGCGCAAAAAGGGATATGCACATACAGCGAAAGTGGCTGCGGCCGCGCGCCCTCCTCGTTAAAGCGCTGGGCCAAAGTGCGCTTGTAGTCCTCGTCGCCAAAAGCCTCGACAAACCGGTCTGCCGTGGGGTAGGAGGTGTAACGCGGGCCCGCTACATCGAATTTTTGGAGCAGCTCCAGGGTGACCGGAATGGACATGGCGACTCGTCAGGGTAGTGTTTTGTTCAAGCTCGATAATGTGCGTTAGCCCACAGTTCGGGGGTTTGACGTGTGTCAACATAGGCACAGACGCCCGAAAATTGGTTCACCAGGAGTAGCCCCCCATGTTCGATCCCGCACAAAAGAGCTTTGCAAACCCCGCATCAAACGCGCCTTCGACATCCCACACCGCCAACGTCATCCCGATCAACAGCCACAACATCAAAATCGCCTGTTCCAACTGCAATTTACGTGAGTTGTGCATGCCACTGGGCCTGAACCACGACGAATTGGACAAGATCGACTCCGTGGTCAATATGCGGCGCAAGGTCAAAAAAGGCAGTTTGTTGTTTCACAACGGCGACAAATTCACCAGCCTGTACGCCATTCGCATTGGTTTCTTCAAGTCCTTCGTGGCATCAGAAGACGGCCACGAGCAAGTGACCGGTTTTCAGATGGCAGGCGAAGTGCTGGGCCTGGACGGTATTGCCAGCGACAGCCATACCTGCAATGCCATCGCCTTGGAGGACTCCGAGGTCTGCCTGATGCCCTTTGACCGCATTGAAGAACTCTCGCGCGACATTCCGTCCATGCAGCGCCATGTGCACAAAATCATGAGCCGGGAAATCGTGCGGGAGAACGGCATCATGTTGCTGCTGGGCAGCATGCGCGCGGAAGAGCGTCTGGCGGCCTTTTTGCTGAATTTGGTAGACCGTCTGCACGCGCGGGGCTTTTCGCAGTCGGAACTGGTGCTGCGCATGACGCGTGAAGAAATCGGCAGCTACCTGGGGCTCA
>CAIYRQ010000108.1 GCA_903928635.1 uncultured beta proteobacterium
GCGGCCTGCATCAGCAAGCTGAACAAGCGCTCGGGCGCCCGAAAGTCGCTGGAGAACAGGGCGCCGTCCGGGTTGATGGCCGCCACCAGCGTGATACGCCGAAAGTCATGGCCTTTGGCAATCATTTGCGTGCCCACCAGTACATCCACCTCACCGGCATGCACGGCAGCCAGCTGCGATTGCAAGCTGCCCTTGAGCCGGGTGGTGTCCGCATCAATGCGCGCCACCCGCACAGGCGCGCCTTCTGGATACTCGGCGCTGACCGAGTGGGGGCGGCGCACATCGGCCAGCAAGGCTTCGAGTTGCTCTTCGATCTGTTCCGTGCCCTTGCCCAATGGCGCAATGTCCAGGTTGCCGCAGCTGGGGCAGGCGCGCGGTACGCGTTCGGTAAAACCGCAGTGGTGGCAGCGCAGGGTGCGGTCCTGCTTGTGGAACACCCGGTAGGCGCTGCAATGTCCGCATTCGCTCTTCCAGCCGCAATCGGCGCAGTGCAGCACCGGTGCATAGCCGCGCCTGTTCAAAAACACCATGCTTTGCTCACCGCGCGCCACGCAGGCCCGGATGGCGTCAAGCAAAGGCACAGAAAATACAGCCCCTCTGGCCTGGTGCTTCATGTCCACCCGCCGCACCAAGGGCAGTTCCAGGGCTTGTGCGCCTATTCGGGCAGGCATCAGCAGGCGCTGGTACCGCCCACCCGCGTCGCTGGGTCGGCTCTGGTACCAGCTCTCCAGCGAGGGCGTGGCCGAACCGAGTACCACTTTGGCGCCTTGCAAGCGACCGCGGTACACCGCGAGATCGCGCGCGGAATAGCGGGCACCCTCGCTGCTTTTGTAGCTGGGGTCGTGTTCTTCGTCCACGACGATCAAGCGCAGTCGCGGCATAGAGGCAAACACCGCCATGCGCGTGCCCAGAACAATGCGTGCACTGCCTTCATGGGCGGACAGCCAGGCCGACAGCCGCTGAGGGTTGGTCATGCCGCTGTGCAGGCTGACGACGGCGCTCGATCCCAGCAGCGGCGCAAACCGCTCCCGAAATCGTGCTTCCAATTGCGGCGTGAGGTTGATCTCGGGCACCATCACCAAGGCCTGGGCCTGCGGATCCTGCGCCAGCAAGGTTTGTACGCAGTGCAAATACACCTCGGTTTTGCCGCTGCCGGTGGCGCCAAACAGCAAAAAGGGCCCCTCATGGGCAGAAATTTGGGCAACTGCTGCGGTTTGCTCGGCGGTGAGTGTGGGAACTTGGCCTGGCTGTGCGGCCGCCGCGGTGACGGTCGCGGTCGCCTTAGCGGCATCGCGCTCACTTTTGCGCTGTCTGCGGTGCATTTGAACCGGCGAGAGATCGCGCAGTTGGGGCGGCAGCGCCGCCAGAGCCACTTCGCCCAAGGACCGTTGGTAATACTGGGCGGTAAACCGCATCAATTGCTGCCAGGCCTCGCCCAGCGGTGCCACGGTGTCGAGCACACCGGCAATGTCGCGCACTTTGTCGCCGTCGAGCTCCCCTGCGGAATCTGTGGCCTCGTCCTGCCAGACGACACCCAGTGTTTCGCGCTTGCCCAATGGCACGCGAACCAGTGTGCCATTGGGCAAGCGCGTTGTGTGGCGGTAGGTGAGCACCGGTTCCATGCGGGCATGGGCCGGTGTGTGAACCAAAACGGAAATCCAAGCGGTCATGGCCGTGGCATGTGCGTTGGCTGGGGGGCGATGGTTTTGTGTGCGCCAGCACACAAACTGCATAATTTGGAGCTAAAAACAGCGCTAAGTCCTTGATTTTTAAAGGCGCTTGGTTTTACCCCCAAAAACTGTGGACAACTTTGTTGATATATCTGCAATGTGCAGAGTTTGCCTCTGTAAACAGACCGGTTTGCCACTTTGCCTACAAATTCAGCATTTTTGTAAAGTTGTTTTAAATCAATCACTTAGGTAAATTTCCCGTGAATAGACAGTGCTCTGGCACTTCAAAAGCGTCCTAGCAAAGGCGAGCCTCATTTTGTGCATAACTGCAGGAGGCGGGTGGGCAGGGAGCTCAAATGTGCGTAATTTCGGCGAAAAATGGGATCCCTGCCGGGCGTGCTGCTGCATTGTGCCGCTGCTGTGCGCATCAACAGGGTTTGACGCCCAAGAAAAACCTCAAATTCACTTACATCTCATGGCTCAAGTGAACTGTTCGAAATGACGCTAAGTCGTTGATTTTCATGGATTCCCGCAATTACCCATCAATTCTGTGGATAACTTTGTTGACATCTTCGAGGTCGGGCTCCGCTTACTGGGGAAATTGCGCATTTTCTTAAAGTGCTAAAAAAATGGGCAAAAAATAAAAGGCTTATAAATCATTAGCTTAGCCAATCCCGATCACCAAGGTACGAGGTAATTCAGGTCCTGCCTTGGTTTCATGACAGTCGCATAATTTTGTGCACAAGTGCGAAAAAATATGCGAAAAAGGCGAAAAAAGTGCTAAGCAGTTGTTCGACGAACGGCGGCTAAGTCGGCGTACGTTGTTTTGACCTTTTGGGATACGCCGGACTCAGGCGCGCATAGCCCGCGAATGCTGGTGCACGGCCTCGACCAATGCGGCCACATGCTCTGGGGGCGTGTGCTGGCTGATGCCATGACCCAGGTTGAAGATATGGGTGGGGCCGATCCCAGGACCTCGGTGGGGAGGGCCAAAACTGTGAAGTACCCTTTGAACCTCCGCCTCAATCTGCGCGGGCGGGGCAAAGAGTACGTTGGGATCAATGTTTCCTTGCAAAGCTTTGCCTGGACCGCCCGCCGCACCGCCTACTTCCGTTCGGGCGGCACCCAGGTTGACCGTCCAGTCCAAGCCCAGCACATCGCAGTCCAGCGCTGCCATGTCTTTGAGCCACAGTCCGCCCCCTTTGGTAAACACGATGCGCGGGATGATTTGGCCCTGTGGTCCGTGGCGTTTGAGTTGGGCCAGTACCCGAGCGGTGTAGGCCAGGCTGAAGGTCTGAAACGCGCTGTCCGCAAGAACCCCGCCCCAGCTGTCAAACACCATAACGGCCTGCGCGCCTGCGTCGATTTGCGCGTTCAAGTAGGCCGCCACCGAGTCTGCGTTAACCGCCAGAATGCTGTGCATCAGGTCGGGCCGCGCATAGAGCATGGTTTTGACCAAGCGGTAGTCGTCGGAGCCTGCGCCCTCGACCATGTAGCACGCCAGCGTCCACGGACTGCCTGAAAACCCGATCAAAGGCACCCGGCTTTTGCCGTCGGGCTGGGTCAAGGCGCTTCGTATGGAGCTCACGGCGTCAAACACATAGCGCAGCTTGTCCATGTCGGGCACTTCCAAGCGCGCGACATCCGCTTCCTCGCGCACGGGGTGGGCAAAGCGCGGACCCTCGCCAAGCGCAAAACTCAGGCCCAGGCCCATGGCGTCGGGCACGGTCAAGATGTCGCTGAACAGAATGGCGGCGTCCAGCGGAAAGCGCTCCAAGGGTTGCAGGGTGACCTCGGTTGCGTAGTCGCGATCGGTCGCCAGGCCCATAAAACTGCCCGCCTGTGCACGCGTGGCGCGGTACTCCGGCAAATAGCGCCCCGCTTGACGCATCAGCCACAGGGGCGTGTAAGGGGTGGCTTGTCGAAGGCAGGCGCGCAAAAAAGTGTCGTTTTGTACAGAGGTGAATGTTGCGTTGAGCGCGTCATTCGATGCGGGGGCGGTCGTTGAATTCATCAAAGTCGTGCGGTACAGATGGCGTGAGGCCGGGATGGAGGTTCTGCGGACAAGTGTAAGCAAATCGCACGCGCCCTGACCTCGGGCGAAATAGCACACCGATTAAAAATCAAATTAAGATTTTTATCTATTAAGATGAATATCTTTAAATTAAATATTTAAAAGAGCGCATTGACCTGACCAAGGGAGCGAAGCTTGACAGCAACATTCAAGGCCCAGTGGGCAGAACACGGCGCGTGGCGACGCGATTTCTGTTTCTTGCTGCGCCTTTTCGCGCAATGGCTCAAGGACAACGCGTTGCTAGACGCCGCCGCGCAAGACCGTATCAAGCTTCTAGAGCAGCGTGTGCGCACTGAAAAACTCACGGTCGCCTTTGTTGCAGAGTATTCGCGTGGAAAGTCAGAATTGATCAACGCGATATTTTTTGCTGATTTTGGGCGGCGCATCATGCCGACAGGCGCTGGGCGCACCACGATGTGTCCTACGGAAATTGCCTATGATCCTGACGCTGCCCCCAGCTTGCGTCTTCTTCCCATCCAAACCCGATTGCAGCCACTGGCCCTGGACGACTGGCGCCAAACGCCCGAAGCCTGGACATGCCTAGAACTCGACGTGAACGACGCAGACCATCTGGCTAGAAGTATGGAGCGGGTCACCGAAACGATTCAGGTGACAGAGCAAGACGCTCAGGCCCTAGGCCTTTGGCATGCGCAAACTCCGCAAGGGCAATGGGTCATCGATGCACAAGGCCTGGTGCAAGTCCCCAAGTGGCGCCATGCCCTCATGAACATTGAACATCCTTTGTTAAAGCAAGGATTAGTCATCTTGGACACTCCAGGACTCAATGCACTGGGTGCGGAGCCCGAGCTCACGATCGGATTGCTAGAGCAAGCACAGGCACATGTATTTATGCTGAGTGCCGACAGTGGCGTCAGCAAGTCCGACCTGGCAATTTGGCGTGAACACATGGCACCCCACATGCGCCAGGCGATACCGACATTGGTGGTTTTGAACAAGATCGACACGCTGTGGGATGAGCTCAGCAGTGCGGCCCAAATAGCGCAGCAAATCAGTCAGCAAAAAGCTCGCACGGCGCAAGCACTGGGCCTGGAAAACGAAAGCGTTGTTACGGTGTCTGCGAAAAAGGGGCTGATTGCCAAAATCGGCAACAACCCTGAATTGCTTGAAAAAAGTGGGCTTTTACAGCTTGAAGCAATCCTGGCACAAGGCGTGTTGGGAGAACGCCAGCGGATGGTGCGCGAAGGGCTCAAATTCGACATCTCGGACTTAAGGGCTTCCCTATTGGGGACACTCGACGCACAGGACCGCGATCTGCAGGCGCAGCGGTTGGAATTAAATTCACTGCACGGAAAGAGCCACTTCGTCTTGTGCCAAATGCGTGGTCGAATCACCCGCGAGCAGCACCGATTCGAGGAAGCCAGTACCAAGATGTCGGCTATCAAAGCGGTTTACAGGAAGTTGTTTAACAACATTCTTGAGCAAGTGCAACCCCAAGACTTGATTCGGGAGATGCAGACACTGGCGGACGCCCTCAGCCGACCGGGGCTGAAATGGGACGTCAAAAAAATCTATGGTGACACGTTTGAGCGTCTGCAAAAGCGCGCTCAATCGCTCCAAACCATCACGCAGGATCTGCAAGCACTGCAGTCCAGCGCGTTCACTCAGCTCAACGCCGAGTATGGATTCATGCTGCAGCCCCTGAAACTGCCAGATTTTTCGGCCTACGACATGGATCTGGAGTTGGCCAAACGCAGCCACTTGGCTTATGTCGGTTTGCGTCACTCCTTGCGTTTACAGCGTGCCGACTTCGTCGGCCAGATTGTGCGGGCACTTTTCCACCGCTTGAACGCATTGCAGACAGCCGTGCGGGCCGATGCGCATCAGTGGCGCCTATCCGTGCTGGCACAAATTGAGGCGCAGACAGTGCTGCGACGCTCTCACTTTGCAAGCCGTTTGGAATCGATTGAAAAAATTGAGCGTGCGGCTGGCGGCTTTGACCAGCGGCTTCGCGACATCTTGGAACGAGAGCAGCAGATAAAAAACCTACGCCAAAAGCTTGAAGACCAGGTCGCCCACCTCAGTGCCGCCAACGACGAAGCGTTGGCTCAGACTCGGTCCTCACCGCCCCTTGACTAAATCAGGATCATTTATTTAAATTAACAATCACCATTAACATTTACATTTTAGTTAACAAAATGAAGTACAGTTCAGCAACATTACTGAAAACGGAATGAAAGTGAAAATGAAGAGCGCTACTGACTCAACGGGTGGAGTGATGGTGGTGGACGGTTTACAGGTTTGGCGACATTGGCACAGTCAATGGAGCGTGCCCTGGAACATATTTTGTTGCGTGCTCGCCCCGCTCTCGATGACAAAGTGTTGTTGTCTGATGCGGCGCAGGACATCCGTCGCCTAGTGGAAGCTTTTGCCAATGGTGTCTTGGCTACACCAAGCCCGGCAATTTTGGAAGCCTTAGCCGGCTTGTTGGAAGCCAGCGTTGAA
>CAIYRQ010000109.1 GCA_903928635.1 uncultured beta proteobacterium
AAAACGAGATTTCATAAAAATACTTAACTTCCATAATTGATGTCTCATTTACTTATTATTGAACTGCCCGGCGGCAACGACACCGATATTCTGGAGGCGGCACTGCGCAGAGGGCACACTTTTTCGTTTTTAACCCAAGATTTATCGGTGTATCAAAAATATCCCAAAGTAAAACAATGGGTTGATCATGCGGTAGAAATTATCGAATCTGCTTCATTTTCATACGAAGATATTGAGGCGTTGGTACTGAATACCAATCAAAGAAATAAGATTGACGGGCTGTTGTGTTTACTTGATATACGTCTGATAGAAGCGTCTAAGCTGGCGAAACGTCTCCACGTTAGGTATCTCAACGTTGAGTCTGCTGTTTTGTTGCGCGACAAGTTCAGTGTTCGTGAGCGCCTCAGGCGGTCGGGAATAGAGCAACCCGATTTCGCATTGGCGACTACCAACCAAGAGGTCATCGAGCAAATTGAAACGTTGGGGTTGCCTCTGCTGATTAAGCCCTCGGATGGCTATGGCTCACAAAACATTCTCACGTTGGAGACACAGGAGGACCTGGTGCTTGCAAAAGAGGTGCTTGGCTCTTTGTTACCAATTTCAGCCGACTATGGTTTGGGTGTTCGGAGTAATGACCGTTTGCTACTTGAACGGTATATGCGTGGCACGCTGATCGGCTGTGATGTCTTGACCCTTGACGGTAAGCACAAGCTCTTAGGAATCAACGAAAAACTGATGTTTAGTCCACCTTCGTTTGCCATTCGAGGAGGCTGTTTTGTTCCCAATCGAGGTGAGTGGGCCGAATTTGAAAGCTATCTGTTCAGCATTCTTGACGCCGTTGGTTTTGACTGCGGTGCAACGCATATTGAGTTGATAGTTACTGCTTCGGGCCCGCGTCTGGTGGAAATTAATCCCCGTTTGGTTGGCGCAAAAATTCCCCGTCTTATTAGCTATGCGCTCAATCGCTCGATTCACGAAGCCTTGATTGATCTGCATCTTGGCGTTTGGCCCTTGGACGATTTGAATTTGCAGGAGATGCGACCTTCAGCGACGCGTTGGTTGATTTCTCCGACAAACGGCGTGCTTCAGCAAGTGGAGCTACCGAACTGGGAACACGCTGGCATTAAGTGTGTGGAGATGCTAAAAAATACCGGTGACCAAGTGGCGTACCCGTATGAAAACGCACAGCGCTTAGGCTACGTAATGACTAGCGCTGAGAGCAGGGTCGAGGCGGAGGAATTGGCGGAGCGATTCATCACCGACTCTAGGGTTGTGGTTACTTGAACTTTACTTTGAATGTGCTCAGCTTTAAACATGGAGGGCCGATGTAGAGACGTCAGAGGCTTTTCGCTTGATCATCCCGATCAAGGCCTGTGCGTAAATTGGAGGTATTTTTATGGGAATGCGCGTTGGATCCGGTGGCAATAGTGCCGCGATGGCACAGATGCAGTCAGCCCAAAGAGCAGCAGCGCCCGCTCCAGCTCCAGCTGCTGCTCCGGCACCGCAGCCAGTGGCGAGTGCTAAAGACACACAAATTCAATCTATATTGAGTATGTTGTCTGGAACTGGAAGCAAAGTTGATATCAAGGTTTAACGCCTTCTGTTCATTGCGCTTGGAAAAGCGGGTGCCATTTGGCACCCGACTTTCTTGTACAAAGAATGGATAATTTATGATGACCGTCCGGTTCCCTGGCTACACACCAAGAAACCGTATATCCGCGCAAGCAAATTGCGCCCCCCCCAAAAAAACCTGCAAACTTCGCAATCCCCTGCCGCGTGGAATTGGTTACGATGGGCATCGTTTCCGCTATTTCGATCTAAAGGCTCCCATGCTCTCGCAACCCGCTACCAAATACCAGGCTTTCCCCGCAATCCATTTGCCCGACCGCCAGTGGCCCAACCGCACCATTACCGCGCCCCCGATTTGGATGAGCACCGACCTGCGCGATGGCAACCAGAGCCTGTTTGAGCCCATGAACCTGGAGCGCAAGATGCGCATGTTCCGCACCGCATGCGCCGTGGGGTTCAAGGAGATTGAGGTCGGCTTTCCCAGCGCTTCGCAAACCGACTTTGACTTTGTGCGCGCCCTGGTGGACGAAGGCCATGTGCCGCCGGACGTGACGATTGAGGTGCTCACCCAAGCGCGCGAACACCTGATTCGCCGCACCTTTGAGTCGGTGGTGGGCGCGCGGCGCGTCATCATGCATGTGTACAACGCCACTGCGCCGCTTTTCAGAGACGTGGTGTTCAACATGAGCAAGCCCGAGGTGGTGCAGCTGGCGGTGGAGTCGGTCACCTTGATCAAGAACCTCGCCGCCCAGCACCCCGAGACCGAGTGGGTCTTGCAGTACAGCCCCGAGCTTTTCACCAGCACCGAGCTGGAATTTGCCAAAGAGGTGTGCGACGCCGTGACCGCTGTGTGGGGCGCCACGCCCGACAACAAAGTGATCTTGAACCTGCCCGCCACTGTGGAAGTGGCCACACCCAACATCTACGCCGACCAGGTGGAGTGGATGCACCGCAACCTGGCGCGGCGCGACAGCATTATTTTGAGCCTGCACCCGCACAACGACCGGGGCACCGCCGTGGCCGCCGCCGAGCTGGGCATCATGGCCGGTGCCGACCGCGTGGAAGGCTGCCTGTTTGGCAATGGCGAGCGCACCGGCAATGTGGACATCGTCACCTTGGCGCTCAACCTCTATACCCAGGGCGTGAACCCGGGCCTGGACTTCTCGGACATCAACGCCGTGGCCCGCACCGTGGAGCATTGCAACCAGCTGCCCATTCACCCGCGCCACCCCTATGTGGGTGATTTGGTGTTTACCGCCTTCAGCGGCTCGCACCAGGACGCCATCAAAAAGGGCTTTTCCGCGCTCGACAAAAACGGCCTGTGGAACGTGCCCTACCTGCCCATCGACCCGGCTGACTTGGGCCGCACCTACGACTCCATCATTCGCGTCAACAGCCAGTCCGGCAAAGGTGGCGTGGCGTACTTGATGGAGGCTGAGTTTGGTGTGGTCATGCCCCGGCGCTTGCAGGTGGAGTTTTCAGGCGAGGTGCAAAGCTACACCGACACGCACGGTGGCGAGATGAGCGCGCAAGCTATTTGGGACCTGTTTGCCGCCACCTACCTGCACACCGCCACGCCGCTGCGCTATGTGGGCTACCAGCTGACGGACCACCCGCAGGACGCGACCGGCCAAGGCATCCGCTTGACCGTGGAAGTGGCCGGCGCTACCCACACGCTGCAGGGCTACGGCAACGGCCCCATCGACGCTGCAGTGCACGCCCTGCAAACCCTGGGCGTGGATGTGCAGGTGCGCAGCTTTGAAGAGCGCTCCACCAAAGGCAGTGCCCATGGCGGCGACGCCCAGGCCTGCGCCTTCATGGAGCTCAGCTCCGACGCCACCGACTCCCCCGACCGCTTCGGCGTCGGCCTGGACCACAACATCGTGACCGCGTCCATCAAGGCGCTGGTGAGTGGGGTGAACCGGTTGGGGCTGGTGCCGCAGGCGGTGATGACGGCGGAGCGGGAAGTAGCGGTAGTCTGACGGTTTGCTCGGCGCCACAATCGGTTCGACTGCAACCGCTTGGACCAAGACGACGCTGTGAATTAGAAAGCGTGGGCCCGCCATGGCTTGCAATGGTGCTACCCAACGTGAAAACTCGACGTCTTGCTGACTGACATTGCGTGCAATCCCGATGACCTTGTATCCCTTTTGGACGAATACGTCGATGAAGCTGACACACACGCGGGCATTGGATTTGACGTTTCTGACGCTGGTCGGCGACGCAATGTTCGCGATGGCGATGTGCATTGAATCGACGACAGCGAATATTTCCTTTGGCGAGACATTGGGTTGACCGGATTCGTCAGACGTTGCCAGCCAGCAAAGCACGCTGCGACTGGCTGACTCGCGGATTTGGGGTGTGAGCATCTTGAGTTTTAGTACCAAATTAAGCTTTTTGAAATTGTAATGAAAATGGCAAAAATGATGCTGTTTTTTCCGCAATTCGGCAATTCCAAAAAGGTCGGAAAGCATTGACATTGTTATCACATAGTAATAACATTAAATCCCCCAAACAACTCACTTAGCTTGTCTCATGCACGTCTCCATCCGCCCCATTGGCAACTCTCGCGGAATCGTTATTCCGAAACCTATGCTCGCTCAGTTGGGTTTGGAGGACGGCGCAGACCTGACCGTTGAAAACGGCGCATTGGTGATCCGCAGGCCTGCAATGCCCGCTCGAGCCGGGTGGGCTGATGCGGCCAAAGCAGTCGCACTGGCCAAAGACGACGGTCTGGTGATGGGCGAATTTGCCAACGAAAGTGATGAGGACCTCACGTGGTAGCGCGCGGGGACGTTTGGCTGGTGAACTTGGACCCCACCGTGGGTAGCGAAATTCGCAAATCGCGTCCCTGTGTGGTGGTGTCACCGCCCGAGTTGCACGACCACCTCAAGACGGTCATCGTGGCGCCCATGACGTCGCAAGGCTTCCCAGCGCCGTTTCGGGTTCCCCTCAAATTTCAGGGCACATCGGGATTGTTGGTGCTGGACCAGATCCGTAGTGTTGATAAGGTTCGTCTTGCAAAAAAACTGGGCACTGTTCAGCCCTCAACTTTGAAAAAAGCGTTACAGACGCTGCAAGAGATATTTGAGGTCTAGGGCAGCCTTGGTCACGCACCAGAACCCTCGCTCAAGCCTTCTTCAAAAAGCAGGCCTTGAGCATGAAGCTGCCGCCGTCCATCTTGCAATCGACCTCGTGGTCGCCGCCGACCAGGCGGATGCTTTTGACCTTGGTACCCATTTTCAGCACCGTGGATGAGCCTTTGACCTTCAGGTCTTTGATCAGCACCACGGCGTCTCCGTCTTGCAGCACCTGGCCGTTGACGTCTTTGACCACTGCGTCCGGCTCCTCTTGCGCCGCCTCGGCCTGGGCGGGCCATTCAAAACCGCAATCGGCGCAGACGAAGTTGGCGCCATCGGCATAGGTGTTTTCCAAAGTGCATTGGGGGCAGGCGGGCAGGGTGTGGGGCATGGTGCTTCCAGTTGAATGTCAAAAATTTGTGTTGTGTGAATCGGTGCCTTAACTGGGCCGGCGCCCGCCACTGCAGCGCGCAATGCCTGCCAAGTCGTGGCGCGACTGCACCTCGGCAATCCCGGCGCTTCGCAACAGGGCGCACACCGCATCCGCTTGGTCGTAGCCATGCTCCAGTAGCAGCCAGCCGCCCGGCTTCAGGCGTTCGCACGACTGGCCAATGATGGTGCGCAGGTCGTCCAGCCCATCGGCACCGCTAGCCAGGGCTTGGAGAGGCTCGTGGAACAGGGCTGCGAGGTGCGGGTCGGCAGCGGCAATATAGGGTGGGTTGGAGACGATGGCGTCCCACGGGCCGTCCAGGCCTTGCAGCCAAGCGCCCTGCGAGAACACCACTTTCAAACCCAGGCGCCGGGCGTTGGCCTGCGCGACTTCTAAGGCGTCGGCGCTGATGTCACGGGCATGCACTTGTGCATCCGACCGCTGGTGTTGGATGGCCAGTGCAATCGCACCGCTGCCAGTGCCCAGGTCCACGACCTGCGCGGCAGGGGGCAGCAACTGCAAAGCCCAGTCCACCAGGGTTTCGGTGTCGGCGCGTGGGCAGAGCACACGGGCGTCCACTTGCAAGTCCAGGCCATAAAACTCCTGTTGGCCGGTGATGTAGGCCAGCGGTTCGCCTTGCAGACGGCGGTGCAAGGCCGCTTCAAAGCGCGCTTGGGTCTGCGCATCTAGCGGGTCGGCGTCGTGTGCCAGCAGCCAGGCGCGGTCGTGCGGGGTGCGGCCCAGGGCATGCAGCAGCAGCATGTGGGCGTCCAAACGGTCCGCGCCACGGCTTGCCGCGTCGCGCAGTGCGCTGGCGATGGCGATGGTGCTTTGGGCTGGCAATGGTGGGGTCAAGACTGGCCCACTTCCAGCGCCGCCATTTGCTGCGCGGCCTCGTAGGCTTGCAGGGCTTCGACCACATCGCCCAGGTCGCCTTCCATGATGCTCAGCAGCTTGTACAGCGTGAGGTTGATGCGGTGGTCGGTCAGACGGCCTTGGGGGAAGTTGTAGGTGCGGATGCGGTCGCTGCGGTCGCCGGTGCCAATCAGGCCTTTGCGTTCCGCGGCGTCATTGGCGGCGCGCTCTGAGCGGTCTTTCTCGTGGATGCGCGCGGTCAGCACCCGCAGGGCCTGGGCCTTGTTGCTGTGCTGGCTGCGCCCGTCCTGGCATTCGGCCACGATGCCGGTGGGCAAGTGGGTGATGCGCACTGCCGAGTCAGTTTTGTTGATGTGCTGGCCCCCGGCGCCGCTGGCGCGGTAGGTGTCAATGCGCAAGTCGGCAGGGTTGATCTTGATCGTTTCTTGCTCGTCCGGCTCGGCCAACACGGCCACGGTGCAGGCACTGGTGTGGATGCGGCCCTGTGTCTCGGTGACGGGTACGCGCTGCACGCGGTGGCCACCCGACTCGAACTTGAGCGCGCCATACACGTTGTGGCCTTCGACCCGCAGCACCACCTCTTTGTAGCCGCCGAGTTCGCTGCCCGATTCGCTCACGATCTCGGTTTTCCAGCCCTGGGCGTCGCAGTAGCGGGTGTACATGCGGGCCAGGT
>CAIYRQ010000110.1 GCA_903928635.1 uncultured beta proteobacterium
GTGCGTGCAGCGTCCGAAGAAGAAGTGGCCCACGGCCATGTGCACGGCGCGCACGGCCACCACCACTAAGCTCCCCAAGCGCCAAGGCCGCAGCCAATGCCGCCTTTGCGCCTAGAATCGCGCCTGCTAGAGGTGTCACCGCCGGTGACTGAGAAATACTCTTTGAACCTGATCTGGGTCGTACCAGCGTAGGGAAGCAAGTCCGCTTTCGCCTATGCCTGCGCGGCCCGGTTCGCAACCACAAAGGACGAACATGGCCCATACGCAAACTCCCGCCCTCACCCCCGCCCAGCTCTGGTCCGACGTGGAACAGGTGCGTGCCAGTGCGCCCTTTGTGCACAGCATCACCAACCACGTGGTGATGAACCTCAACGCCAATGTCTTGCTGGCAGCCGGCGCGTCGCCCGTCATGGCCCATGCCCACGAAGAAGTGGCCGACATGGCTGCAATCGCCCAAGCGCTGGTACTCAACATTGGTACGCTGGAACCCTATTGGATTGAGAGCATGCGCCTTGCGCTGCTCACCGCCCATGGGCGCGGCATTCCGGTGGTGCTGGACCCGGTGGGGGCGGGCGCTACCGCGTATCGCAACCAAAGCCTGGCCATGCTGATGGCCACCGCCTCACCCAGCGTGATTCGTGGCAATGGCTCCGAGGTCATGAGCCTTGCGGGCTCGGCCATCAAAACGCGCGGTGTGGACAGCAGCGCTGCCGCAGACGATGCGTTGGGCGCCGCCCAGGCTTTGACGCAAGAAACCAAGGGCGTGGTGTGTGTGAGCGGAGTGACCGACCACGTGCTGGACGCCGGCCACCGCTGGGCCCGCCTGTCCAATGGCCACGCCTGGATGACCAAGATCACCGGCATCGGCTGTTCGGCCACCAGTTTGATTGGCGCGTTTTGTGTGGTGCAGCCGGACCTGTGGCGTGCCACCGTGGCTGCCATGGCCTTGTGGGGCGTGGTGGGAGAAGTGGCTGCAGAGCAAGCGCAGGCCGCCGGTCAAGGCGTGGGCAGCATGCAAGCCTATATGCTGGACGCACTGCAGCTCATGAACGCCGACACCTTTACCCAGCGCCTCAAGCTCGAAGTGGCAGCGTGGTAAGCAGCCCGACTCTGCCCGGCTACCGGGACCGCATGCGCTCGGTGCTGGGCGTGTACTTGGTGACCGACGAAGCCAGTTGCGCCGGGCGCAGCCTGACCGATGTGGTCATGGCCGCGGTGCAGGGCGGGGTGAGCTGCGTGCAGCTGCGCGAAAAAAACCTGAGCACCCGCGACTTTTGCGCCAAAGCCACCACGCTGCAAACGCTGCTGGAGCCCCTGGGCATTCCATTGGTCATCAACGACCGGGTCGATGTGGCCCTGGCCTGCGGTGCGCCCGGCGTGCACCTGGGCCAGTCCGATATGCCTGTGGCCACGGCCCGCAAGCTGCTGCCGCCCCATGTTTTTTTGGGCTGGTCGGTGGAGACCCTGGACCACGTGGCCCAAGCCAGCCAAGCAGAATTTGCCGGGGTGGACTACCTGGGCGTGAGCCCGGTGTTTGCCACACCGACAAAGACCGACACCAGCACACCCTGGGGATTGCAGGGCCTGCGCCAGGTGCGCGCCGCGACTGCGCTGCCGCTGGTGGCGATTGGCGGCATTCACGCAGGCAACGCCGCCCAGGTGTTGGCTGCGGGTGCCGATGGACTCGCGGTGGTCAGTGCCATTTGCGCCGCTGCCGAGCCGGCCCTGGCAACACGAGAACTGCGCACCCTGTGGGAACAACACCATGACCACAAGTAAATCCATTCCAGCATTGACCCAGCAGTACCCCCGCGTCTTGACCATTGCCGGGTCAGACAGCGGCGGCGGCGCGGGCATTCAGGCCGACCTGAAAACCTTTTCCGCCCTGGGCTGCTTTGGCATGAGCACCATCACCGCGCTCACCGCCCAAAACACCTGCGGCGTCAGCGCCATCCACGCTGTGCCGCCCGAGATGCTGCGCCAGCAGATTGACGCCGTGGTGCAAGACATCGGCGTGCATGCCGTCAAGATTGGCATGCTGCATTCGGCTGAAGTCGTGACTACCGTGGCCGAAGCCATAGACCGCCACCAACTGCCCCACGTCGTGCTCGACCCGGTCATGGTGGCCACCAGCGGCGCGGTGCTGATTGAGCAGCCTGCAGTACAGGCCTTGATCCAACACCTCTTTGGCCGCGTGGCGGTGGTCACGCCCAACTTGGACGAGGCCGCATTGCTCGTGGGCCGTCCGCTCGCCAGCCAGGACGATATGGAACGCGCCGCGCAGGAACTGCTGGCCATGGGCGCCCAAGCCGTGCTGCTCAAGGGAGGGCATCTGGCGGGCGAGCAGGTGCACGATCTGCTGCTGACCCAACAGGGCCTGCGCCACTGGATGCACGCGTCGCGCATTGCCAGCGCCAACACGCACGGCACCGGCTGCACCTTGTCCTCGGCTATTGCCGCGCACCTAGCGCTGGGCTTGGAATTGGTACCGGCTGTAGAAGCGGCGCGCACCTATGTGCGTGGCGCGCTGGAGCATGGCGCCACCGTGCGCACCGGCCATGGCAGCGGGCCGCTCAACCACGGCTTTGCGCCGGTGGCGATGCGGCTGCTGGGCTGACACACCCA
>CAIYRQ010000111.1 GCA_903928635.1 uncultured beta proteobacterium
CGCGCTACAAATTCGACTTCAGCCGTGTCTGCGCCGGTCGAACAAAAGTCGCGCACCTCCAGCCCCAGCCACTTCACGCCGGGGTCGAACTCGATAGTTGCGGGGCGATGGCCCGCCTGCCAGGTGGCCCGCAAATAGTCCTCGCGCTCCAGCACAAAAGCCGTGTAGCGCGAACGCATGAGGTGGTGGGCGTCGGGGGCGAAGGGACCGTGGATGGCATCGCCCTCCAGCCATCGGCCACAGCACTGGCCGTAGCTGGGCGGCTTGGAGACTTTGGATGCCGTGTGCGACGCGGACACACCGCCGCAGGGGCAGGGCTGCGCGGGCGCCAGTCGTTTCATGCCTTGGCGTGGCGCTTGGCTTTGGCCTCTTCCAGCGTGAGGGTGGGCGCGCCCTCTTTGACCCACTGCGCAAAGCCGCCGTCCAGGTGGGCCACATTGGTCATGCCCATGTCTTGCAAGGCCTTGGTGGCCAATGCGCTGCGCCAGCTCGCGGCGCAAAACAAAATGAACTCCTTGCCCTCGTCGCCAAACACCGGCTTGAAATAGGGCGAGGCCGGGTCCACCCAAAACTCCAGCATGCCGCGGGGCGCCAGTACCGAACCCTCAATCGTGCCCTCACGCTCCAGCTCGCGCATATCGCGAATGTCCACCAGCTGCACTTTGGGGTCCTGCAAGCGCGCCACCACCTGCGCCACGCTGTAAGTGGTGATTTGGGCGTTGGCCTCGTCAATGAGCTGGCGAAATCCTTTGGTGATGGGCATGGGCGGGGTCCTTGGCTGTGGGGTGCGGGTGATGTAGTTCAGCGGGAGGATAGCTTTTTCGAGGCAGCCGCCTTTTTCTTGGCCGCAGGCTTTGGCTTGGGGAATGGCAAGGCCTCCTCGGTCACCTCCAGCACCTGACGCAGCAGCTGCGGGTCTTCCAGGGCTTCGTCGAGTACAAGATAGTTCTTGGCACCGGGGTAGGGTGGCGCTTCGATGGGCGCGCCCAACAGCGCTCGCGCGGCGTCCGTTGGCTTCAAAAAAAGCTGGTTGTTGCAGACCAAGGCCACCACTTTGGTGTTCAGGTACAGCGCATATTCGCCAAACATGCGCCGGTAGCTCAGCCGGGCACCCAGCAGGCTTTGGTCAACGATGTATTCGATGGTCGAGAGGTCGGAGGCCATGGGTAAGGATTACGAAGTGGCCTCAGCTTAAGCTAAACCGCAACGCCTTTGCGCGTCGACGCGCGAAGCCGTGCGGCCAAATTCCGCTCCACTTCCTGACGAAGTGCCGCGTTGATTCTGGATTGATACCCTGCGCCTGTTGACTTAAAAAACTCCAAGATGTCCGCGTCAAGACGCACAGAAGTCAACACCTTGGTTGGCGCCGACTGAGGGCCGCGGCCACGCCTGAGGACTGGAGCACCCAGCATGTTTTCCGTCCACGCAGGATTATCCGGGTCGTTGACCTTAGCTGAAGTTTTCTTTGGCAACTTGGCGGTAGTAGCGAGCTTCATGTTTTTCTGCCTTTCGCAGCGAAATTACGTGTGGCCCTCTCGGGCGTTCGGTGTAAACCATCACGACCACATCCACACCAAGGAGACCGAAGCAAACCAAGCGCTCCTCGCCATAGTCTTGCCGCTTATCTTCCCGTGTTACGGTGAAGTGATCCCAAATTGCGTCGCATCCAACGAAGTCAAGCCCATGAACCTTGATGTTCACTTTACGCTTTGTTTCGTCCCAGGTGAGCATATTTTATTGTATATACAAAATGTTCGATCAGACAGCAGCCGGTCCACCCCCCAGCCGAGCTGCCTCAATGGCCGCAATGTCGATCTTGCGCATCTTCATCATCGCTTCAAACGCGCGCTTGGCAGCGGCGCGGTCTGGGTCGCTGATGGCTTGCATCAATGCGGCGGGCGTGATTTGCCACGAGACGCCCCACTTGTCTTTGCACCAGCCACAGGCGCTCTCCTGGCCACCGTTACCGACAATGGCATCCCAGTAGCGGTCGGTCTCGGCTTGGTCGGCGGTGGACACCTGGAAAGAAAACGCCTCGGAGTGTTTGAACATGGGGCCGCCGTTGATGCCCAGGCAGGGAATGCCCAGCACCGTGAATTGCACCGTCAGCACCTGACCTTGCTTGCCTGAGGGGTAGTCCCCCGGCGCGCGGTGCACAGAGTCCACCGACGAATCGGGGAAAGTGGCTGCGTAGAAAGCGGCGGCCGATTCGGCGTCGCCGTCGTACCACAGGCAAATGGTGTTTTTGTGCGTTTTGGACATAGTCACCTCGCCTGCAGCATGGCACCCATCATCTGGTGGATGAGGTTGACCGCCTTGAGCGGGCGCAGCATCACTTTGAACTCTGTGATCTTGCCCGCCTCGTTCCATTTGATGATGTCCACACCGTTGACCACAATGCCGTCAATCTCTGTCTCAAATTCGAGCATCGCTTCGTTGGTGCCGATGATCTCGCGCACGTAGTGAAACGTGGGGTTCACGAACACGTGCAATGCGGCAGACAGGTACTTGGCCGTGAGCTTGCGGCCTACTTGCGGCGCATGCACAACTGGCGACAGAAAAACGGCGTTCTCGTCCAGCAGCGCGTCCAGCCCGAGGGGGCTGCGGTCGTGGATCATGCGGTGCCAAGTGGTGATGGGGTTTTCGGTCATGGTTGTTCTCACAATCACTTTTAAATGAAGTCAGATTCTCCTATGTCCAGTAATCCTCACCCATACTGCGGCTCCGGCGCGAGTGGCTGCGTACGATTTATGCAAATTGCCGCTACAAAAACTTGAACGTACACGGTGACAAAAAAAGCGAATATTTTGATGGGCATGGGAGTGACATCAGGTAGCACTTTGAAGGCCAGCTCAGCAACTACTGACTCGAGCATGCTGCTCTGGAAAAGCACAAATACGATGCCCCAGATGAGTAAGCCAGTCTGATGAAATTTTTCTCCACACGACTTGCAGGTTCGTGGACGAAGGGTCGAAGATTTGACAACAGCCCATGCACTGTTGCCATGGGCCTGGCCACAGATGGGGCAGGGTTTTGTTTTCAGGATGGTCAGCCGAGGCGCTGCACGTTCAGGTTCCACGTTTTTGGAGACCACAGTTATTGGTAGATCTGATTGATTGTTTGATCAGACGCTGAGTTGCGAAACAATTGACTCCCACTTGTTCTCATACGCTGTGAGCGCTCGCCGGCTCACATTCACTACGCCTGCCTTTTCCCCGTATTTTTCACCATGCCGTCTTTCGTAACGCTCGTAATATGCAGCCTCTCGCGGTGCAATGAGATCGTGAAGTTGGGACTGGGTAAGTACAAAAAACTGCGGCGACTCTTCGCTTTTGACTGGCAGGTAAACGAACACCCAAGGCTTTTCTGACTTACAGGGCAAGCGCCCGCCAACAACCCATTGCGGGTGGCGGGTCGCCTTTACTTCGACTACCACAACGCGATTCGAGTTACCTGTGAATGCCACGACATCAGCGCTCTTGGCATTCCCATATGTGACGGATGCTGAAATGCCCAGTCGTTGCAGCTGCGCTGCAACGAAAAATTCGCCAGACATTGCGAGGTGATATTTCTCAGATTGCGTTGCCATAAAGCCCGGACATTCAAAATTAAATTTTTTCACTTCAATCAATACCCGCTATGGTCGAAATTTAATCGGCCAACTATCAAACAACTAAAAAATATATTTCTATTGCTAATTTGACAAGTTAACTATAGCCGCAAAAAAGGAGAACGCTACCGGTAATAGGTTCTCTTTTCGGTCACATGAGTGCCGCGCGACTGCATGCAGCAGCCGTGCAGCGAAGCCCTAAATCACCCGCTGAATGATGATTTTCTGCACGTCGCTCGTGCCTTCGTAGATTTGGCAAACGCGCACGTCGCGGTAGATGCGCTCCACGGGGAAGTCGCTCACATAGCCGTAGCCGCCCAGGGTTTGAATGGCGGCGCTGCGGACTTTTTCGGCCATTTCGCTGGTAAACAATTTGGCCATGGCGGCTTCTTTCAGGCAGGGGCGTCCGGCGTCGCGCAGGGTGGCGGTGGGCAATAGAGGAGGCAGGTTTATGCTGTTCATTACGTTTATGAAAGAGCAGCTAAACAACCATCACGCGTTGCTGTGAGATTGATCGACCCTCATGGCCAAACGGGTTCACCACATACTGCCAGACGCCGATAGCTTTTCCGGCTGCTTGCCTGCCGCTTGTATCGATTGGCGCATCAGTGACGCAGATACCATGTCGGCACGAAGGACACCCGGAGTCGACTTTAAACGCCGGCTGTACGACTGCAGGCGCATCCCCAACAGCCAAACTATCGATCAGTTTCTTGTACTTGTGGGGGAGTCCATATACGAGGCGTTAGGCCTCACTCGGCGAACTCTCGGATGAACTCATGCAGTCTCTGAGTGTGACCGTCTAGTGAGATCTTGAATTGGGATCGCGTTGATCCATCGCCGTAGAAAGTCATGCCACTGAAGTTTCCGAAGCGAGCTGCGAACGAAGAGTCCAATTCTGTACGAAGGTACGCTTCCACTCGAGAAACCCACTCATCGTGCGCCTCGACTGGCAGGGGTTCCTCAAACGCCCTCGCAAGTAAGGCGCTTGCCTCGATAGCAAATGCAGCTAATGCCTCGCGAATACCGCGGAAGCGCGCGGTTCGATCGTTTAGCCGATGTAACTGAACGGCAACCAATACCAAAGCGAAGGTCGCGCCGACAGAAAGCCAAGCCGAAACGTACTCGTCCTTGGACAGGAAGAACCAGACGGCGCCCGTTGCGAAAACTCCGGCCAGGAACCATACAAGTTGCAACAGCCACGCGGGCACCGTGCGACGCATGTGAGATCTAACTTTGATGCAGCCCGCAAACCACCGGATATCTCTGGCGTACAAGCAGACAACACAATTGCAAAAACTTCAAAGGATCTTTCGACATCAAAAGCTAAACCTATGGGAAAGTACGACGGTACGGGTACAAAAATCGGAACCCCAGTAGTTGCAACAATGCGTTTTCCGGACGAAGCGTGGCAGCGTAGTGAGTATTTTCACTATAGCTTCAAAAACACCAACCCTTATCTTTATTTTATTAATTGCTTTAAGCAATATTTATTAAGCGAGGGCGGTGATAACGTTGCGTGAAGTTTGGATGCAGCGCTGCTCAAAGTCGCTGCTGAAGGCGCCACAGGCCTTCCCGGATGCGATCAGCACTATGCGGTGACACACCGCGCAAACTCCGCGCCCCGCCCTAAATCCCCCGCTGAATAATGATCTTCTGCACGTCGCTCGTGCCTTCGTAGATTTGGCACACGCGCACGTCGCGGTAGATGCGCTCTACGGGGAAGTCGCTCACATAGCCGTAGCCGCCCAGGGTTTGTATGGCGGCGCTGCAGACTTTTTCGGCCATTTCGCTGGCAAACAGTTTGGCCATGGCGGCTTCTTTCAGGCAGGGGCGGCCGGCGTCGCGCAGGGCGGCGGCGTGCCAAATCAGCTGGCGTGCTGCCTCGAGCTGCGTGGCGCAGTCGGCCAGCCGAAAGCCCACGGCCTGGTGGTTGAAGATGGGTTGGCCAAAGCTTTGGCGGTCTTTGGAATAGGCAATGGCCACGTCCAGCGCGCTGCGCGCCATGCCCACGCTTTGCGCGGCAATGCCGATGCGCCCGCCCTCCAGGCCGCCCAGGGCAATGCCGTAGCCCTCGCCCTCTTTGCCGATCAGGTTCTCGGCCGGAATGCGGCAGTTGTCAAAATTGATTTGCGCTGTGTCGCTGGAGTGCTGGCCCAGCTTGTCTTCCAGCCGCGCCACCACATAGCCCGGTGTGGTGGTGGGCACCAAAAACGCGCTCATGCCGCGCTTGCCTGCGCCTTTGTCGGTCACCGCAATCACCACCGCCACGTCGCCGTTTTTGCCGCTGGTGATGAACTGCTTCACGCCGTTGATCACATACTCATCGCCCTCGCGCACGGCCGTGGTGCGCAGGCTGGACGCGTCCGACCCCACATGCGGCTCGGTCAGGCAAAACGCGCCCAGCATCTCGCCCTGCGCCAGGGGCGTGAGCCACTGCTTTTTTTGCGCGTCATTGCCATAGCGCAGCAAGATGGCGTTGACCGGGCAGTTGGTCACACTGATCACCGTGCTGGTGCCGCCGTCGCCCGCGGCAATTTCTTCCAGCACCACGGCCAGCGTGAGGTAGTCCATCTGCGCGCCGCCCCACTCCTCGGGCACGCAAATGCCATACGCGCCCAGCGCCGCCAAGCCCTTGTGTACGTCCTTCGGGAAGGTGTGTTCCTTGTCCCAGCGCGCGGCATGCGGCCAGAGTTCGGCCTGGGCAAAAGCGCGCACCGCGTCGCGCACGGATTCTTGGTCGGATGTCAGGAGCATGGCTGGCCGTTGAGTGAAAGGGGTTTACAAAAGTTCGAGCGCCACAGCAGTGGCCTCACCACCGCCAATGCACAAAGTGGCCAGGCCTTTTGTTTTGCCACGGGCTTTGAGGGCATGGATGAGCGTGACCATGATGCGTGCGCCAGACGCGCCAATGGGGTGGCCCAGGGCGCAAGCGCCGCCGTTGACGTTGACGATGTCGTGGCTGAGTTGCAGGTCGTGCATCAAGGCCATGGGCACCACGGCAAAAGCTTCGTTCACTTCCCACAGGTCCACGTCTTTGATGGCCCAGCCTGCTTTGGCCAACGCTTTGTTCACCGCGCCCACGGGGGCGGTGGCAAACCAGTTGGGCTCTTGCGCGTGCACCGCGTGGCTCACGATTTTGGCCAGGGGCTTGCAGCCCAGCTTGGCGGCAGTCGAGGCGCGCATCATGACCAGCGCCGCAGCGCCGTCGTTGATGCTGGAACTGCTGGCGGCAGTAATGGTGCCGTCTTTTTTGAACGCCGCCTTGAGCGTAGGAATCTTGTCGAGCTTGACCTTGCCGGGGCCTTCGTCGATGGAGATGACGCTCTCGCCCGCGCGGGTTTTGATGGCCACGGGGGTGATCTCGGCGGTAAACGCGCCGGACTGCGTGGCGGCCTGCGCGCGCTGCACACTGGTGGTGGCAAAGGCGTCTTGCTGGGCGCGGGTGAAGCCGTATTTGGCGGCGCAGTCTTCGCCAAAGGTGCCCATGGAGCGGCCGGCTTCGTAGGCGTCTTCCAGGCCGTCGAGCATCATGTGGTCAAAAATGCGGTCGTGCCCAATGCGGTACCCGCCGCGCGCTTTGGGCAGCAGGTAGGGCGCGTTGGTCATGCTCTCCATGCCACCGGCCACCAGCACATCGGCGCTGCCTGCGGCCAGCATGTCGTGCGCAAACATGGCGGCACGCATGCCCGAGCCACACATCTTGGACAAGGTCACCGCGCCTGCGCTGATGGGCAGGCCGCCCTTGAACGCCGCCTGGCGCGCCGGGGCTTGGCCCTGGCCTGCCATGAGGCAGTTGCCAAAAATCACTTCGTCCACCTGCTCGGGCTTGACGCCTGCGCGCTCCATCGCGGCCTTGATGGCAGCGCCACCCAGGTCATGGGCGGCGAGGCCGGAAAAGTCGCCTTGGAATGCGCCCATGGGCGTGCGGGCGGCGCTGACGATAACGATGGGGTCTTGCATAAAGCCTCCTAAAACTAAGATTTGGATGTGATGCGCTTAGGCGCGGGGGAACCGCTTCTCGCGGTCGTACGGGAAAACGTCGTGCACATGGCCGGCAGCAATGCGGTCTTTGTGGCTTTGCCAAAAGGCGGCGTCCAGCAGGTCGGCATGGTGTTTCATGAACACACCCCGCACCGCGGGGTTGCCCAGCAAGAAGGGGCCAAAGGTTTCGGGGAACACGTCTTTGGGGCCGACCGAATACCAGGTCTCGCCGGACATTTCGTCTTCTTCGTTGCGCGGGGCGGGCACGCGGCGGAAGTTGCAATCGGTGATGTATTCGATCTCGTCGTAGTCGTAAAACACCACCTTGCCGTGGCGGGTGATGCCGAAGTTTTTCCAGAGCATGTCGCCGGGAAAGATGTTGGCGGCCACCAGGTCTTTGATGGCGTTGCCGTACTCCACCACGCCCAGCTCAATCTGCTCGCGCGCACGCGCTGCGGTGTCCGAGGTGTCGGCCGCGTTGGCACCGCCGGCGTCAAAGGCCTCTTGCAAATAGATGTTGAGCGGAATCATGCGGCGCTCTATGTACACGTGCTTCAAGATGACCTCCAACGTGCCGTCGCCATCGCGGTCGTTAATTTCCAACTGGCTCGGGGCAAACTTTTCTATCTCGGCAATCAGCTCGTCGCTAAAGCGGTCGCGCGGGAAACCCACCTCGCTGTACTCCAGCGTGTCGGCCATGCGGCCCACGCGGTCGTGCTGCTTGACCAGCAGGTACTTGCCTTTGATCTGCTCGCGCGAGGTGTCTTTGGGCGGCGGGTAGTAGTCTTTGATGACCTTGAACACATAGGGGAAA
>CAIYRQ010000112.1 GCA_903928635.1 uncultured beta proteobacterium
CCAACCTGCCCTAATCCGGTAAGGTGGTTCGCAAAAGCGGATGTGGCTCTTTATGAGCAATCAAAGGATTATTGCGTCAACCCTCAATATTGGAGGGTTTTTTTATGTGTGAATCTGAAATAGCTTTAGAAAAAATCAGGGCATATAGAGCTACTGACTACCGCCTTGGTCATACCGATAAAGATATTGTTCTTGCTGTAGGTCTGCGCTCTTGTCAACTGGCTCAGTTGTTTGCAAGTAAAGGCGTTAACTGCGGCGCATTTTTGACTGCCTATAACCCTCGCGGTTCTCAACAAACCGATTCTCAGAACGAGCTTGCTCATGCCAAGCTAGCCGCCAAGCTCAAAATCCATAACGTAGAAGCTATTGAAGGGTCAGGTAGCGAGCAAGGTACTGACTGGCCGTCGGAAAAAAGTTACTTTGCGCTAGGCTTAAAGCGAGATGATTCAATTGCAATTGGAAAGCATTTTGACCAAGATGCAATTGTTTGGGTTTGCGAAAACACGGTTCCAGAATTGATCCTTTTACGTTGATTTCTTGGTCTGGCCGACCCAAAGGGCTGGGGGGAGTTGATCTAGATTGCCGCCCCCGATAAATCGTCAAATGCGGCTAAACAGGAGATAGTCATGTCAGCAGTAATTACTTCAAAAACCGCCACGAGCAACGCCATTGAGTGCGTTTTGTCGGCATCTGATAGTTATATTGAGACTTTGAGCATCCAAGACATCGACTTGCAGCCCGGGCTGTTGGAGTTGGTGATCAGAACTCAGTTGTTGAGCGCTAAAAACCCGGCGGAAAAGCGGGTGAAGTCCAGGACATGCATTGAGCGGTCCAGATTGATTGAGCTTCAACAAGGTATTGGCCAGTTCTTGCAAGCAACAGAGAGCTCATCTGGTGAGCCATTGAAAAGGTAAATTAACGGCAAGGTTTTAGTTAACCGGGGCGATTTCAACCGAATTGCAGGCCCCACCCATCGGAAAAACTGCTAAAGAGGAGAAAAACTGTGACTCAACTTCAAAATGGACTCTATCCGCACCAGGTAGACGGTATCAAATTCCTGACTCAGCACGGGCGTGCCATCCTGGCCGACGACATGGGACTTGGCAAAACGCGCCAAGCTGTGATCGCCATGAATGAGGCTGCCCCTAATGGGGTCGTGCTGGTGATCTGCCCTGCGTCTCTCAAACTGAACTGGGAGCGCGAAATTCATCTGGTTCAGGCCGACGACGCGGTCGAGGTCATCGGCGTCAAAGGCTACGAGGTGGCAGAGCCCCGCTGGGTGGTGGTCAACTATGACCAGTTGGCCAAAAACGCTGAGCGCCTTCGGGCAATTCTCTGGTCTGGGGTGATCATCGATGAGGCGCACTTCATCAAGAACGCCAGCCAACGAACCTCGCAGGTTCTGAAAATCATTGGTGTTTCTGACAACAAGCGTGAAAGCGTTGAAGGACCAAGGCTGGTCTTTTTGCTGACCGGCACACCGATGCCCAACCGTCCGCGCGACCTGTTCAACTTGCTCAGGGCCGTGGGCCACCCAAGCGCCCGCAGTTTTCTGTCCTTCGCCAAGCGTTATTGCGGCGCTTACCAAAATGACTTTGGCTGGGTTACGGAGGGTGCGTCGAACATCGCTGAGCTCAATCTACTTCTCAAAGAGGTGATGCTGCGCCGTAAAAAAGATGACGTGCTGGACCTGCCGCCAAAGATTCGGTCCTGGGTGCCGGTGCAAATTGAAGCGGCGGGTGCGTGGAAGTCATACGAAGAATTCTTAGGCTGGCTGGGCAACTCCGACCCGTCCAGACCCAATGACACTAAATTCCTGGCTCGCATCACCAAGCTGCGCGTGGCGCTCCACAAGGCAAAACACGCCGCCTGTGCCGAGCGCATCAAGGACGTACTGGCCACTGGGCAGAAGGTCGTGGTGTTTACCTGTTACAGCGAAGGCATTACCAAGCATAAAAAGGCGCTGGGTGACAAGGCGATCACCATTACGGGATCCGACAGCGCAAAAGAGCGCATGGCCGCCATGGATGCATTCCAGAAGGACCCAGAAGTCCAGGTGGCCCTGTGCAATTTGATTGCCGGTGGCGTGGGATTAAACATGACTGCTGGTACACACGTGATTTTTCAGGATCTAGACTGGGTGCCTGCCAATCACTTGCAAGCCGAAGACCGTTGCTATCGCATAGGCCAAAACCAACGAGTCACGGTTGAATACCTGATGGCAGATGGCACTCTTGATGGGTACATCGCTCAACTGCTGGAAACCAAGCTCAAGCTCGTCCAGGCGGTGGAGTCGGACGAACTGCCTGAGGCTTCAGTGCTGAAAGACCTTCAGGCCATGCTGCAAAAGCTCGGACCAGCGCTGTTGCAAGAAGTGCGTGCAGGTAAGGCG
>CAIYRQ010000113.1 GCA_903928635.1 uncultured beta proteobacterium
AGCGTCATGGTCCGCAAGTACGCGCTGGACGCGGTGCGCGCCACGATTGCCGTGTCCGCCATGGCCTTTGTGGTCTATGTGCCCCTCTACACCCTGCTGGTGCTCAGCGGCGCGGTGGACGGTCACGTGTTTACTGCGCCATGGCGCGAGGTCCTGTTTCAAATGCTGTTTCAGGGCGTGGGCTCGGTGGTGGTGTCGGGCATTGGCTTTACCAAGATGATTCAGCACTTCGGCCCGGTGCGCTCCACCATGATCACGGCGGTGGTGCCTGGCCTGTCCGCCGTGTCGGCCGCGCTGGTCTTGAACGAACCCTTGCCTTGGAACGTGCTGGCCGGGCTGGCACTGGTGAGCGCGGGCATTGTGTTTGGCGTGCGCAAGGTGGCAGCGCGATGAAGCTCTTGGCCTTTGACACCAGCACCGACGCGCTGTCGATGGCGGTCTCATGTCTGGTGGACGGCGAGGTGCGCGTCTGGCACAGCAGTGGCCCCGGCGGCGCGCAGGCGTCCGGCAGCCTCATTGGTGGCCTGATGGACTTGCTGCGCCAGGCCGATGTGCGCCTTGCCGATCTAGATGCCATTTGCTTCGGCAGCGGACCGGGCTCGTTCACCGGTTTGCGCACGGCGTGCTCCGTGGCGCAGGGACTGGCCTTTGGTGCGGACGTGCCTGTGCTGCCGGTGCCGTCTTTGCTGGCGCTAGCCCAAGCGGCCCGCGCAGATGCGGCGCCGCAGGCCACGCAGGGCCAGGTGACCGCGCTGCTGGACGCCCGTATGGAAGAAATTTATGCCGCCACATATGCCTTCGCGGGCGATCAGTGGAGCGTGTTGCAGGCGCCTTGTTTGGTAGCGCCGCCCGATCTGGCAAATTGGGCGCTGCCCGCACCTGCCGACAGCGACTGGCATGCCTGGGCGGGTAATGCGTTCGCTGTGTATGCCGACCAACTGGCGCTCCCGCCCGGCGTACCCTGTGTTGCAGCCCTGCCCACCGCGCAGGCCATGCTGCAACTCGCACCTGCTTTGCTGGCTGCTGGCCACGCTGTGCCCGCGAGCCAGGCGCTGCCGCTGTATGTGCGCGACAAGGTGGCGAAAACCACCGCTGAGCGCGCGGTAGAGAAAGCGGAAAAAGAAAACCTGCAGGCCCCGCAACCCGGCCCCGGCACCCATGCCTAAAGCGCTGGCCAGCCACCGGGCCGAAGTGCGATTCGAGCCCCTGGGCCCCGCCCGCCTGGACGCGGTGCTGGAGGTGGAAAACCGCAGCTACGCCCACCCCTGGAACCGCGCCAATTTTCAGGACGTGCTGCACAGCGGCTACCAGGCGCAAATCTTGATGGCCGACAACACCATCGTCGGCTACTTCGTGGCCATGAAGGGCGTGGACGAAGTGCACCTGCTCAACATCACCGTGGCGCCCGAGTACCAGGGCCAAGGGTGGGCGCACATGATGCTGGACGCGCTGGATATTTGGGCGCGCAGCCAAAATGCCGAAACTCTGTGGCTGGAGGTGCGGGTGGGTAACACTCGCGCGCGCCAGGTGTATGAGCGCCACGGCTTTGCCAAGGTGGGCCAGCGCAAAAATTACTACGCCGCAGGCCGCAACGAGCGCGAAGACGCGCTGGTCATGAACATGCGCCTCGCATAATCGGGCTATGCCTTTGCAACTCGACACCCGCCAGCGCGCCATGCTTTTGGAAATGGGCGTGCACGTCTGGCTGCCCGGCACCGACTTTGGGCTGCAAACCGCGATGGACGCCGCACCCTCAGCGGCCCCTGAAGCTGCCCATGCCACCCCACGCTCCGCTAACCTACCACTGCGCGTTGTTAGCCCTGCTGCCGCCCCCGCCAGACCGCCAGTGCAAGCACCTGCAACTGGCACCGCCAACGACCTGGGCCAAATCCATGCGCTCAGCTGGGCCGACTTGCAGCAAACCGCTGCCCATTGCCAAGCCTGTGGTCTGTGCGCCGGGCGCACCAACAGCACCCTCACCACGCTGGCCGATCAGCAAACTGCCAAATGGCTGGTGGTGGGCGACCCGCCGGACGAGGACGAAGACGCCGCAGGCCACGCCTTTGCCGGTGACGCCGGTGTGCTGCTGGACAACATGCTCAAAGCCGAGGGTGCCGCGCGCGCCAGCGCCGGGCACTCGCTACCTGAAGGCGTGGACGCCGCCCTGCTGGTGAATGTGACGGCCTGCCGCCCGCCCCAGGGTCGTAACCCGCAATCTGCGGAGCTGGCGCAATGCGCTGCCTATGTGCAGCGCCAAATTGCGCTCGCACAACCCCGCTTGATTTTGGCCATGGGCCGCTTTGCAACGCAGCTCTTGCTGGCCGAGCACTCTGAGGCCTTGGCGCTTCCGCCGGGCAAGCAGCGCGGCACGGTGTACCGCTACCGGGGCATCCCCGTGGTGGTGACCTACACGCCCAAGGCCCTGCTGCGCAACAGCCCCGACAAAGGCAAAGCCTGGGCCGACTTGTGCCTGGCCATGGAAGCGGCGCAGGGCTAAGCCACCTGCTTAGTTCAGCGTCGGCCGCTGGCGACGCAACGCCTCCATCAGCGTGTCCGGCGCGCCGCCATCGGCCAGGTGGCGTTTGTACCAAACCGTCAGCACCGAGGTGACTACCGGCCCCGGGTTTTGCAAGACCTTGTCAAAGTCCATGCCATTGAGCGTGCACACCAACTTGAACAAGTCCATGTCCAAATCAATCGCATCGTCTGCGCACATGCGCAGCTTGAGGTCGGCAAAGGCATAGCCTTCGGGCAGTTTGAGGGTGAGCAGGGAGTCGGTGGGCATACAAGGGGTGGCTTGGTTCGCGATGCTTGGTGGTGGCGAATGTTAATGCGGCGTTTAAAGCGTACCGAAGCAGCCCCCCTAGACCTCCAACATCCTCTTCAAATACCTCCCGGTAAAACTCCCCTCACACGCCGCAATATCCTCCGGCGTGCCCACCGCCAGTACGGTGCCGCCGCCGGAGCCGCCCTCAGGCCCCATGTCGATCAGCCAGTCGGCGGTTTTGATGACGTCCAGGTTGTGTTCGATCACCACAATCGTGTTGCCAGCGTCGCGCAGCTGGTGCAGCACTTTGAGCAGCAGCGCAATGTCGGCAAAGTGCAGGCCGGTGGTGGGTTCGTCCAGTATGTAGAGGGTGCGGCCAGTGTCGCGTTTGCTGAGTTCTAGCGCGAGCTTGACGCGCTGGGCCTCGCCGCCAGATAGCGTGGTGGCGGCCTGGCCCAGACGGATGTAGGACAAGCCCACGTCGAGCAGGGTTTGTAGCTTGCGCGCAATGGTGGGCACGGCCTTGAAGAACTCAAACGCGGCTTCCACCGTCATGTCCAAAATCTGCGCGATGTTTTTGCCCTTGTACATCACCTCCAGCGTCTCGCCGTTGTAGCGCGCGCCCTGGCACACGTCGCAGGGCACATAGACGTCGGGCAAAAAGTGCATTTCCACCTTCACCATGCCGTCACCCTGGCAAGCCTCGCAGCGTCCGCCGCCGCTGCCTGCGGGCACGTTAAAGCTAAAGCGCCCGGCGCCGTAGCCTCGTTCGCGCGCGGTGTTCACTTCCACCATCAGCTCGCGAATCGGCGTGAACAAGCCGGTGTAGGTGGCGGGGTTGGAGCGCGGCGTGCGGCCAATGGGCGACTGGTCCACGTTGATCACTTTGTCGAAGTGCTCAATACCCTCGATGGATTCGTGCGGCGCGGGTTCCTCGTGGGCGCGGTGGATGGTGCGTGCCACTGCGGCATACAGCGTGTCATTCACCAACGTGGACTTGCCCGAGCCCGACACACCGGTCACACAGGTGAGCAGGCCCACCGGAAACTCCACACTCACGTTTTTGAGGTTGTGGCCGGTGGCGCCGATGACGCGCAGCGCTTGCAGGTCGCCCAGGGTGGCGCGGTGGCGGGCTTCGCGTTCGGCGCGGCGCTCGGCGGCGGGGCTGGGCGCGTAGCGGCCGGGGTGTTTGGCCTGGTAGGCCGCGCGCTCCACCGTCGGCAGCCAGGCGGTGCGCTGGGTCGGCACTTCAATTTTGAGCGTGCCGGCCAGGTAGCGGCCAGTGAGTGATTGAGGGTTGGCCTTGACCTGCTCAAACGTGCCTTGCGCCATCACCCGTCCGCCGTGCACACCGGCGCCAGGGCCCATGTCGATCACGTGGTCGGCGGCGCGCATCATGTCTTCGTCGTGCTCCACCACCAGCACGCTGTTGCCGATGTCGCGCAGGTGTTTGAGCGTGTCAATCAGCCGGTCGTTGTCGCGCTGGTGCAGGCCGATGCTGGGCTCGTCGAGCACATACATCACACCCGTCAGGCCCGAGCCGATTTGGCTGGCCAGGCGGATGCGCTGCGATTCGCCACCGCTCAGCGTTTCGGCGCTGCGCTCCAGGCTGAGGTAGTTCAGGCCCACGTCGTTCAAAAACTTCAGGCGCAGGCCAATCTCGCGCACCACCTTGGCAGCAATCTCGCCCTTGGCGCCCTGCATGCGCAGGGTGCTGAAGTAGGCATAGGCCTCGCGCAGGGTGCTGTGGCTGATCTCGTAAATCGCGCGCGCCTGGTCGCCTTCGCCGACCTTGACGTGGCGCGCCTCGGTGCGCAGGCGTGAGCCGCCGCACTCGGAGCAGGGCTGGGTGCTGCGCATGCGCGCTAGGTCTTCGCGCACCAGGTTGGAGTCGGTCTCCTGGTAGCGGCGCTGCATGTTGGGGATGATGCCCTCGAAGGGGTGCTTTTTACCCACCTTTTTGCCCGACGCAACACCCGGGTCGGTGGCGTAGTGGAAGCGAATTTCTTCGGTGCCTGAGCCGTACAAAATCGCCTGGCACACCGCCTCAGGCAAAGACTCAAAGGGCTGCTCCACGTCAAACTTGTAGTGCTTGGCCAGGCTTTCGAGCATGGAGAAGTAATACGCATTGCGCCGGTCCCACCCTTTGATGGCACCACTGGCCAGGCTCAGGCTGGGGAAGGCCACCACGCGGGCCGGGTCAAACAAATCGTGCTGGCCCAGGCCGTCGCAAGCCGGGCAAGCGCCCACCGGTGAGTTGAACGAAAACAAGCGCGGCTCCAGCTCGCTGATCGAATAGCTGCAGCGCGGGCAGGCGAATTTGGCGTTAAAGCCATGCTCCAGCGCGGGCGATCCGTCGGCGGGTGCGTGCATCTCTAGAGCAATGGCGCGGCCATTGGCCAGGCGCAGCGCCGCTTCAAAGCTCTCGGCCAGGCGTTGCTTGAGCGCGTCGTACTGTGCGCGCTCGGGGTCGGGTGTGCCCGCTGCGTCGCTGCTGTCAGCGGCCACCGGTGCGCGCACCTTGATGCGGTCAATCACCACGTCAATGTCGTGCTTCTCGGTTTTCTTGAGCGTGGGCAGGTCGTCAAACTCAAACACCTGGCCGTTGATGCGAAAGCGCACATAGCCTTGCGACTGCATCTGGGCAAAAAGCTCTACAAACTCGCCTTTCTTCTCGCGCGCCACAGGCGCCACGATCATCAAGCGCGTGCCTTCGCGCATGGCCAGCACGGTATCCACCATTTGGCTCACGGTTTGGGACTGCAGGGCCTGGCCGTGCTCGGGGCAGTAGGGTGTCCCTGCACGGGCAAACAGCAGGCGCAGGTAGTCGTGGATTTCAGTCACCGTGCCCACGGTGGAGCGCGGATTGTGGCTGGTGGCTTTTTGCTCAATCGAAATAGCGGGCGACAGGCCTTCAATCAGGTCCACATCGGGCTTGTCCATCAGCTGCAAAAACTGGCGTGCGTAAGTGGACAGGCTTTCCACATAGCGGCGCTGGCCTTCGGCATAGAGCGTGTCAAACGCCAGGCTGGACTTGCCTGAGCCGCTTAAGCCGGTAATCACCACCAGCTGGTCGCGCGGAATGTCGAGGTCGATATTTTTGAGGTTGTGCGTGCGTGCCCCGCGCACACTGATGAGGTTTTGGCGCAGTGCGGCACCCAGGTAGGTGCTGGACGGCTCATTGAGTTCGCCAGCCAGGTCAAAAGGGGTGTGGGGAGTGTTCACAGCGTGCGCGTCGGGCAAAACCGCTGATTATCGCCAAGGGCGGCATTTCGTGCGCCACAATCCTTTACTTAGCCACTTTAGATTGCCTCCCTTGTCCGCGATTTCTCCCGAAACCCCGCCCCTGACCAAAACGACCATGTTGCCGCTGGAGCGGCGCGCCACGTTTTCATTGGCATCGATTTTTGCGCTGCGCATGCTGGGTCTTTTTTTGGTGCTGCCGGTGTTTGCCTTGGAAGCGCGCAAGCTTCCGGGCGGCGATGACGTGCAGCTCGTAGGCCTGGCCATGGGTGTGTATGGGTTGACCCAGGGCATTCTGCAAATCCCCTTTGGCATGGCCTCGGACCGGTTTGGCCGCAAGCGCGTGATGGTGCTGGGCCTGGCCATCTTTGCCCTGGGCAGCATGGTGGCGGCATGGGCGCCTACGCTGGCCTGGCTGGCAGTGGGCCGTGCAGTGCAGGGTGCGGGCGCTATTTCTGCGGCGGTGACAGCGCTGATTGCGGACCAAACCCGCGACAGCGTGCGCACCAAGGCCATGGCGCTGGTGGGCGCCAGCATCAGCCTGGTGTTTGCGCTTTCGCTGGTGCTTTCGCCCCTGCTCAATGCACAGGTGGGCTTGCAGGGCTTGTTTTTGATTACCGGGCTGCTGGCCAGCGCGGGCATTGCCGTGGTGCTGTGGTGGGTGCCGCCCGAGCCTGCGGTGCATGCCGCACCGGGGCGTGAGGGCCTGGGCAGGGTGCTGCGCGATGCGGCTCTTTTGCGCCTGGATGTGGGCGCATTCATTCTGCACGCGGTGCAATTTGCCATGTGGATGGCCGTGCCCGCCATGCTGGTGCAGGCCGGCTTGGACAAAAGCGCGCACTGGCAGGTCTATCTGCCGGCGGTGCTGGGCTCATTTGTGGTGATGGGTGCCACGCTGTTTCCGCTTGAAAAGCGCGGCTATCTGCGCGCTGTGTTTTTGAGCGCCATTGGCCTCATTGCCCTGGTGCAGCTCGGGCTGCTGTACAACGCCATCCACACGCCCACGCTGGCCATGCTGGCGGTGCTGATGCTGGCCTTTTTTTGCGGTTTCAATATATTGGAAGCGAGCCAGCCCAGCATGGCCTCGCGCCTGGCGCCCGCCCACAGCCGGGGGGCGGCGCTGGGGGTATACAACACGCTGCAGTCCCTGGGCTTTTTTGCCGGTGGCGCCATGGGCGGCTGGGTGCTGGGGCACTATGGCGCAGGCGGCCTGTTTGCCAGCTGCGCGGCTCTGATGGTGCTGTGGCTGGCCGTGGCCTGGCCCATGGCATAAGTAATAATGCAATCACCCTATTGGAGAACGCCATGGCATCCGTGAACAAAGTCATCCTCGTCGGCAACTGTGGCCGCGACCCCGAAATCCGTTACCTGCCCTCGGGCCAGGCCGTGGCCAACATCAGCGTGGCCACCAGCAGCCGCCGCAAAGACAAAAATACCGGCGAAACCATTGAAGACACCCAGTGGCACCGCGTCACCTTTTACGACCGACTGGCCGAAATCGCCGGTGAATACGTCAAAAAAGGCCGCCCCATTTATGTCGAAGGCCGTCTGAAATACGGCAAATACACCGACCAGTCCGGCGTTGAAAAAAACACGGTTGACATCGTGGCCACCGAACTCCAACTCCTGGGCGGCCGTGAAGGCATGGGTGGACCCAGCGACTCCGATGACGGCGGCAGCGCCCCCGCACCCCGCCGCATGGCACCCCCAGCAGCCCGCCCTCCCCAGGCCGCCCCGGTCCGCCAGGCCCCGGCACCACGCCCGGCCAGCGGGTTTGACGACATGGATGACGACATTCCGTTCTAAAACCTCTGGGTTTACTTCCTATTGAAGGCCTGAAGCAGTTGCTGCTTCAGGCTTTTTTTCATGGGTTCTGGTGCCACCAGCAATTGCCGGGTGACGAATGGTCCCTACGCCAAAGACCCACCCCAGGCCACGCCCACATAGGGCACCCCCAGCGCCGCCATGCGTTTGGCCATGCATAGCACGGCGTGGTCTTTGCTCAGCAGGCTGGCGTGGTGGGTGACTGCCAGGTCGATGAACTGCTGGTCGTCGGGGTCTTTGCAGGTGACGCTGGCTTTGGGGGCCGGTGCGACCTGCACCGACAGTTCGTCAAACTGCGCCAACACCTCGGGCGCGGTGCGCCCATAAAACGCCATGCGCTTGAGCACTTGCGGGTAGGCCAGCACGCGGGCCAGCTCTTCGCGCATGGCAGGGGTGGCCAGCCAGCGCGGCTGGCCCCGTGTGATGGCTGCGCGCAGTGCCTGGTTGAGTGCCAGCGTGGCCGGATCTTCAAACACCAGCAGGTCAAGTACGATGTTGGTGTCCAGCACCACGCAGGCGCCGGGCGCCTCGGCGGAGCGCTCAGGCACCGGGCTTGGCAGCGTCTTTGGCCATGCGACCGGCCACCATGTCGAACTTGAACAGGCGGCACTCGATGGGACCGTTCCACATGGGTACGCGGCGCGATTCTTTGAGCCTCATCTTGCCGGGCAGTTTCAGGTCGGGCGTGAGCATCCAGGCGCTCCAGCCGCTGAAGTTTTTCTTCCAGTGGCTGGCCAGTTGGCTGAAAAACTCGCCGCCGTCTTCGGTGTGCGCCAGCTCGCGTGCGCCAAAGCGGCCTTGGGGTGCGTCTTCGTCGTCGAACGGGTCACGGGCTGCAGGCGCCGGGCGGCGGCCGGCACCGGCCACGCCACCCACGTCAATACGCTCGCCATAGGGAGGGTTCAGAATCATCACGCCGCCGCCGGTGGCCGCCGCGTCAATCGGCGGCATGCGTTGCAAGGCGTCGCCGCCACGGAATTCGATCACATCGGCCACACCGGCGCGCTCGGCGTTGCGCTGCGCAAAGTCGACCATGCGAAAGGACACATCACTGCCGTAAATGAGTGCGGCCTGGCCGGGCTCGGGCTTGACCACCCCGTCGGCGGCTTCTTGCTTCATGGCAGCCCACTCTTGTGAGCGAAAGGGCACAAACTTCTCAAAGGCAAAGCGGCGCAATGAACCTGCGGCAATATTGCAGGCGATTTGTGCGGCCTCGATCAACACCGTGCCGCTGCCGCAGCAGGGGTCGTACAGCGGCAATAAATCGTCGTCGCCCGAGGCCCAGCCGCTGGCGGCGATCATGGCCGCGGCCAGGGTTTCTTTGAGCGGCGCGTCACCTTTGTCTTCGCGCCAGCCACGTTTGAACAAGGGCTCGCCCGAGGTGTCGATGTAGAGCGAGCAGGCGTCGGTGGTGAGGTGGGCAAAGATGCGCACGTCGGGCCACTGGGTGTTGACGTCCGGCCGCACACCGCCCGCGGTTTCGCGAAACCGGTCGCACACCGCGTCTTTGACCTTGAGCGCGGCAAAGTTCAACGAAGTGAGGGGGCTGTGTTGCGCAGTGACTTCAATCTTGATGCTCTGGCGCGGTGTGAACCAGTGCTCCCAGGGCACGGCCATGGCCGCGCGGTAGAGGTCGGCCTCGCTGCGGTATTCGGTGTACGACACCAGCACCAGCACGCGCTGCGCCAGGCGGCAGTACAGGTTCAGTCGCATGGCGTCAGACAATGAGGTACGCACCGCCACGCCACCGCGCTGCTTGGTGATGCAGCCTGGCGGCAGACCGGTGATTTGCAGGATCTCGGGGGCGAGATAGTCTTCCACCCCGGCGGCGCAGGGAAGAAAGAGTTGGAGCTGGTTCAAACGGGTTCCTTTAGAGCGCTTTGCGCAAACTGGCGGGGGCGATTTTGAGCCCCTCGCGGTACTTGGCCACGGTGCGGCGCGCGCATTCAATGCCTTGCTCTTTGAGCATCTCGGACAACTGGTTGTCGCTCAGTGGCTTCTTGGGGTTTTCTGCCGCAATGAATTGCTTGATGATGGCACGCACCGCCGTGCTGGAGGCGCTGCCACCGGACTCGGTGTCCAGCCCGGAGCCGAAGAAATACTTCAGCTCAAAAGTGCCAAATGGCGTGGACATGTACTTGGCCGTGGTGACGCGGCTGATGGTGGACTCGTGCAGGCCCAGCTCTTCGGCAATCTCGCGCAACACCAGGGGGCGCATGGCCAGCTCGCCATGGGTGAAAAAGCTTTTTTGGCGCTCCACCACCGCAGTGCTGACCCGCAAGATGGTGTCAAAG
>CAIYRQ010000114.1 GCA_903928635.1 uncultured beta proteobacterium
GGCACCCACATGGTGGGCCACCAGCGGGTTGACCGACATCATGGCGCCCATCAGGGTGATGATGACCATGTTCCACACCGACACCCCGAGCGACACGCCCGCCAGGTCTTGCGCCGTGGTGTGTCCGACCATAGCGACGTCGGCCACGGACATGCCTACATTGGCGAGTTGCCCGACCAGAATGGGCCAGGCCAACAACCACAAAGCGGTGATTTCCTCCCGCACGGCGCGCGCAGTGAATGCGGACCTGAATGTGGAAAGGGGACGGTCAGCGGAGCTGGACATGCAGGCGGTGCACGCGCCTTAGCGGCCGCGCAAAAAGAGTTTGTCCAGATCGGCAATGGTGACGGAGCGCCAGGTGGGGCGACCGTGGTTGCACTGGTCGCTGCGCTCGGTGCGCTCCATGTCGCGCAGCAGGGCGTTCATCTCATCGAGGGTCAGGCGGCGGTTGGCGCGAACCGCACCGTGGCAGGCCATGGTGGCCAGCAGTTCATTGTGGGCGCGCTGCACCACGGTGCTGGCATCGTGCTGCTCCAATTCGGAGAGCACGCTGCGCGCCAGCGCCACCGCGTCGCCCTGCGCCAAGGTGGTAGGCACCGCCCGCACCGCCAGGGTGCGCGGTGAAAACGCACTGATCTCCAAGCCCAGCGCACGCAGCGTGTCGACATGCGCCTCGGCGGTGGCGGCCTCCGCGTCACTGCAAGCAAAGGTGGCGGGAATGAGCAGTGGCTGGCTGGCAATGCGGTGGGTTTGGGCTTTACCTTCGGCGTCCGTCCATTGGTTCTTGAGCCGTTCGTAGACGATGCGCTCGTGGGCGGCGTGCATGTCCACCACCACCAGGCCCTGGGCGTTTTCCGCCAGGATGTAAATGCCTTGCAGCTGTGCCAGCGCGCGGCCCAGCGGCCAGTCGCTCTGAGGCGGGGTCGCTGTTTGCGTTTCAATGCGCGGGCTGTCGGCGGGCTGCCACAGCGCGGCCAGATCACTCACCCGCTGGCCGGGCAGCGATTCCTGCACATGAAAAGCGATCGGGCTTTGGCTGGCGTACAGGTTGCCGGGCGTGCGCTGGGGCGTGTTTTGCAGGGCCTGCGTCCAATTCGGCGCAGGTTGAACGGGCACTTCTGAGGCCGCTGCCAATGGATTCGATGCCACGACGGCACCGGCGGCTTGCGCGCGGGGCGCAGCCAGCGCGTCTTCGGTGGCGTGGCGCACGGCCTGGTGCACTTCGCGGCTGTCGCGAAAACGCACTTCGATTTTGGTGGGGTGCACGTTGACGTCCACCCGCGTGGGGTCCATCTCCAGATAAAGCGCGTAGATGGGCTGGCGCTGGCCGTGCAGCACGTCTTCAAAAGCGCTGCGGGCGGCGTGGGTGAGCACTTTGTCCCGCACAAAGCGGCCGTTTACATAGCAAAACTGCTGGTCCGCACGGGCCCGCGCCGCATCGGGAATGCCGACCCGGCCCCACACCCGCATGCGGCGGCCTTCTTGGCTGGAGCCGTCTGCGCGCTGGTCTGCGCTGTGCCATTCAACCGCGACCGAGCGCGCCAAAAAGTCGGCTCCCAAGACGTCGGCCAAACGCCGGTCCAGGTCGCCGCCGCAGGCACGCCATTGCTCCACCACTTTGCCTTCATGCCAAATGGCAAAAGCCACGTCGGGACGCGCCAGCGCATGGCGGCGCACCGCTTCAATGCAATGCGCGAGTTCGGTGGCGTCGGTTTTTAAGAATTTGCGCCGCGCGGGGGTGCTGTAAAAAAGTTCCTTGACCTCGACGGTGGTGCCTTGGGCCCGCGCTACTTGGCGCAGCTCCCCGGTGCGTCCGTCCAGTAAAAAAGCTTCGGACTGGCCGGTAGCGCGCGAAAGAATCGCGCAGTCGGCAATGGAGTTGATGGCGGCCAGCGCTTCGCCCCGAAAACCCATGGTGCTGACCGACTCCAGATCGTTCAAATCGCTGATCTTGCTGGTGGCGTGGCGTTTGAAGGCAATCGGCAACTCGCCCGGCAGGATGCCCATGCCGTCGTCTTCCACCGAGATCAGGCGCACGCCTCCGGCTTGCAGTCGCAGCGTGATGTTCTGTGCCCCAGCGTCCAGGGCATTGTCTACCAGCTCGCGCACCACCGAGGCCGGGCGCTCCACCACTTCGCCCGCCGCGATCTGGCTGATCAGCGCGTCGGGCAGTTCACGGATGGGGCGGCGGGGAGGCGGGGCAGGGGCGTTCACCTCGGCATTTTAGGGGTCGGCCCCGCTGCGCCGGGTGGGCGCCGCCCCATGGCCTTACAGCAGCTGGCGCTTGATTTTTTTGTTCCAGGTGCGCACCAGAATTTGGGTGTCGCCCTCGTAGGCCTCCAGCCGTCCGGTGATATGCCAGTGGGTGGCGCTGGCCGTCATGGCGGAATAGGTCTCGGTGCGGGTGACCCAGTCGCCGCGCGAGGTTTCCATGGACCAGTGGCATTCCTGGCGGGCCGAGAGCGGGTCGTGCGGCAGGATGCGGTAGCTCTCGCGGCCCCGGCCCCAGGTGGTCAGTCCGTGCTCGGTGCTGGTACTGCGGCCGAAGTCGTCCTCAATCACCATGCGGCGCTCGCCGGTGGCTTGGTCAATGGTGACTTCGCGCCGGTTCCAGGGCTTGTCGATGGTGCGCAGCTTGACCGGGGGTGCGGCTTCGGCCGGGGCAAACACCGGCGCTTTTTCGCCACGCACTTTGGTGCGTTGTGGAATGTCGATAAAGCTCTTTCCCGTGTGCACCGTAAGTTGAACCGGCTGGGGGGCGGGCCAGATCAGCGGCCAGTAACTGGTGGACAGGGACACCCGCAGGCGGTGGCCTTTGGGCACGTGGTAGGCCACATCGTCCAGCTGAATTTGCACCGTGTAGCGCTTGCCGGGCTCCAGTGCCTGGGGATGTTCGTGGCTGCTGCTGCCGTGCAAATGCGTGAGGTTGGCCACCGCGTAGGTGAGGCGCGAGACCCGGCCGTCGGGCCAGATGCTGTTGAGCCGCACGGCCACATGCGCCACCGGCTGGTCCACGCTGAATTGCAGGGTGAGCACCGGTGCGCCCACCAGGTCAAAGCCTTGTTGGAGCGCATCGGCGTCAAAAGTGAGTGAGCCCGCGTCGTCCTGGCGCTGGTCGCCCGGGAACTCAGGACCCATCCAAATGATGCAGTATTCGCCACTGTCGGCGCCGGTGTACTGCGGGGAGGTCAGTGTTTGCTTGGATGCGCCTGCTGCCTGCGGTGCCAGGCCGGAGGTGTTGAGGTACAGGCGCTGGGTCTGGCTGTGCGCGCTGGGCCAGACGGTATCGCTCACCCAGCGTCCGGGAATGTGGCTGATGCTCGCACCCGGCGGCTGCACGTCCATGATGTAGGTGCGAAACGCGGGGTCCTGCTCCACACCGGTGGGCGCGTCTTTGAGCCAGCGGTCCCACCAGCGCAGGGCCTCTTGCAAAAAGCCGATGCGCGGCTCCGGCACCGCGAAGTGGGGGTATTTGTGCGCCCAGGGCCCGATGATGCCTTTGACTGGCGCCTGCACGCTGCCCACCAGGCGCGGCACGGCATTGGTGTAGGCATCGTTCCAGCCGCCAATGGCCAGCACGGCGGCCTGGATGGCGCCAATGTCTTCGCATACCGAGCCGCGTTTCCAATAGGCATCGCGGTGCGGATGCTGCAACCAGTCGATGGCCAGCAGGGGCTCGGCGTTGAGCCGCTCCAACCACATGCTGCGCCATTTTTCGCCGACCAGCGCGGGATCTGGCGGGCGCGAGGAATAGCCAAACATGGTGGCCGACCAGCCCAGGTTTTCACCCAGCAGGCAGCCGCCTTTGAAGTGGATGTCGTCGCTGTAACGGTCGTCGGTCGAGCACAGGGTAATGACGGCGTCCAGACCCTGGGGTTGGCGCGCGGCCACCTGCAAGCCATTGAAGCCGCCCCAGGAGATACCCATCATGCCCACCCGCCCGGTGCTCCAGGGCTGGGCCACCAGCCAGGCGATGACTTCTTCGGCGTCTTGAAGTTCCTGTTCGCTGTATTCGTCCAGCATCAGGCCGTCGGAGTCGCCGTTGCCGCGCATATCGACGCGAACGCAGGCGTAGCCGTGGCCGGCCAGGTAAGGGTGGGTGAGGGCGTCGCGCACCACGGTGCCGTCACGCTTGCGGTAGGGCAGGTATTCCAAAATCACCGGCACCGGGTTCTTGGCGGCGTCGGTGGGCATCCACAGCCGCGCTGCGAGCTTCGTGCCGTCGCGCAGGGGAATGAAGACGTTGGGGGTTTCCTTGACTTTGCGCGGAAAGGTTTTGACGGTTTTCATAGGGCAGCTCCCGGTGGAGATGGAACAAACGAGTCTTCAGCCACCAGTATGGCCCAAGTGCTTGGGGGACAATGTCGCCCATGCCTACCCCCCCATCTGTTCCCGTCGCCAAGTCCTACCTCATCGGCGTAGACACCGGCGGCACCTATACCGACGCCGCCATCATTGAAGCCCAAGGCCACAAAGTGGTCGCTTCCGCCAAGTCCATCACCACCAAGGGCGATTTGTCGATTGGCGTGACCGGTGCCATCACCGACGCGATTGCCAAGTTGCCCCAGGGCCTGGCCGCCAAAGACATTTCATTGGTCTCCGTATCGACCACCTTGGCCACCAACGCCGTGGTCGAAGGCCACGGCAGCGCAGTAGGCGTGGTGCTGATCGGTTTCGACGCCGCCATGGTGGAACGCACCGGCATTGCCAAGGCCTTTCCTGGCATTGCCTTGGCAGTGATTGACGGCGGCCATGACCACAATGGTGATGCCCGCATGCCGCTCGATACCGACGCCCTGCGCGCGGCACTGGTGGCGATGGCCCCCAAGGTGGACGCCATCGCGGTAGCTTCTGCGTTTGCAGTGCGCAATGCGGCGCACGAACTGCAGGCGCGCGACCTGATCGTGGCCGAGACCGGCAAACCGGTGACCTTGTCCACCGAGTTGTCCTCGTCCTTGGATGCGCCCCGGCGGGCGCTCACCGCCACGCTCAATGCCCGCTTGATTGCCCGCGTGTCCGGCTTGATTGACGCGGTGGGTAGGGCCATGGCCCAGCTGGGCATTGCCTGCCCGCTGATGATTGTGAAAGGCGACGGCAGTCTGGCGCTGGCGCAAAGTGTGGCGACCCGGCCGATTGAGACCGTGCTCTCCGGCCCGGCAGCGAGCTTGGTCGGTGCGCAATGGCTCTCGGGTCTGCAAAGCTTCATCATGTCCGACATGGGTGGCACCACCACCGATCTCGGCGTACTGCTCAATGGCCGCCCCCGTGTGAACGAAGAGGGCGCCGAAGTGGGTGGATGGCGCACCATGGTGCGGGCCATCGACGTGCGCACCATTGGCCTGGGTGGCGACAGCGAAGTGGCGCTGGGCGCAGCGGGCAAATTGACGATCAACCCCCAGCGCATCGTGCCGGTGTCCTTGCTGGGCGCGCGCTACCCCCAGGTCATCACCATGCTGCAGGCCGATATGGCCGATGTCGATGGCGGCGGCGCCATGCACGGGCGTTTTGTCCTCTTGCCTTTCGGCGCGCGCCCAGGTGCCGCCACGGCCGAATTGCCTCCGCGCGAGGCAGAGGTCTTGCGCTTGGTGACCGAAGCGCCCCAGCCCCTGCGCAAGCTGGCGACCTCGCTGCACGCCCAGCGCGCGATTGCGGCCTTGCAAAAAAAGGGGCTGGTGCAGGTGGCGGGTTTTACGCCCTCGGATGCCGCGCACGTGCTTGATTTGCAGGCCAACTGGTCCAAACCCGCCGCCCTGCTGGCTGCGCAGCTGGGCTGCCGTCTGCGGGAAATGAAGCTGCCCACCCCCGAGCGCACCCACGCCTACGCCCAATTGGTATGGAGCGAAACCGTGCGCCTGACCGCCAAAGCGATATTGGATACCGCCTGCGGCTACACCTTGCCGGAAGACAAGCTGGTACAAGCGGTGTGCAGCGGCGCGAGCACTGTGGGCCTCACCCAAGTCAGCCTGCGCCCGAGCGTGCCTGTGGTGGCGGTTGGCGGCCCGGTCAAGGTGTACTACGGCGAAGTGGCTCAACGATTGGGCTGCGACATGGTGTTTCCCGACTACTGCGATGTGGCCAACGCCGTGGGCGCGGCCACCGGTGTGGTGGCTCATGCGGTGCGGGTGGAAGTGCATGGCGACGGCAGTGGGGTGTTTCGCCTGCACTCCACCGTGGGCACCCAGCAGTTCACCGATGCAGCGCTGGCGCTGGAGGCAGCCACCACCTTGGCGCGCCAAAGCGCCATGGACGCGGTGCGCGCCATGGGCGCTTCCGACCCACAAGTCCAAATTCAGGTCAGCAAGAGCTACTTCCCCAACGCGGTGGATGACCGGGGCTTGATGGAAGCGGTGGTGCTGGCCGAAGGGATCGGGCGGCCATAGCGCCCTGCGCAGTCTCCACCTCGTAATCGTGCACCAAATAGAGGCGCGCCAAGCGCTGGGGATGGCCTGCCTCTTGCTTGGACTGAAGTGCAGGCTCTGTGCCTTCTGAAGCCCGTCGTTTTCCCGTATGCTGACCCTGAATTACCGCCCGTAACTGCCATTGATCGCCTACCGAGCCACTTATGTCCATCCACGTAGCCCTGCACCACGTTACCCACTACCGCTACGACCGTCCGGTGCAGCTCGGCCCGCAGGTCGTGCGCCTGCGTCCCGCGCCGCATTGCCGCAGCCGCATCTTGTCGTACAGCTTGCGCATTGAGCCCGAAGAGCATTTCATCAACTGGCAGCAAGACCCGTTTGCCAACTACCAGGCGCGGCTGGTGTTTCCCCAAAAGACCACCGAGTTCAAGGTCACGGTGGATTTGGTCACCGAGATGGCGGTGTTCAATCCCTTTGATTTTTTCGTGGAGCCTTCCGCCAAGGAAGTGCCGTTCAAGTACAGCGAAGCCTTGCAAGACGAATTGCAGGCCTACCTGGTCAAACTTCCGCGCACGCCGCAGTTCAAAAAATACCTGAGCGGCTTGGACCGCAAGCGCCAGCGCAGCATCGACTTTCTGGTCCAAACCAACCAGCGTCTGCACCAGGACATCGGCTACCTGATCCGCATGGAGCCTGGCGTGCAAACGCCTGAAGAAACGCTCACGCTGCGCAGTGGCTCCTGCCGTGACTCGGCCTGGTTGCTGGTGCAGTTGTTTCGCCACATGGGCTTGGCCTCGCGCTTTGTGTCGGGCTACCTGATTCAGCTCACGCCCGACGTCAAATCGCTGGACGGCCCCAGCGGCACCGAAGTCGATTTCACCGACCTGCACGCCTGGTGCGAGGTGTACCTGCCCGGCGCCGGCTGGATCGGGCTGGACCCGACTTCGGGCTTGCTGGCAGGCGAAGGCCACATTCCCTTGGCCTGTACGCCGCAGCCCTCCGCCGCTGCGCCGATTGAAGGGCTGATGGACGAAGCCGAGGTGAGTTTCGACCACGAAATGTCCATCACCCGCATTTACGAGTCGCCCCGCGTGACCCGCCCCTACAGCGACGCGCAGTGGGAGGCCGTGCTGGCGCTGGGTGAGTCGGTAGACGAGAAGTTACAAGCGGGTGACGTGCGCCTGACCATGGGCGGCGAGCCGACCTTTGTGGCCGTCAATGACCGCGACGCGCCCGAGTGGAATACCGACGCCCTGGGCCCCACCAAGCGCGGCCTCGCGACGGAACTGGTGCACAAGCTGCGCCAGGAGTACGGGCAGGGCGGCTTTTTGCATTTCGGCCAGGGCAAGTGGTACCCGGGCGAGCAATTGCCACGCTGGGCGCTGAGCATTTACTGGCGCACCGACGGACAGGCCTGTTGGAGCGACCCCACGCTGTTCGCCGACGAACGCGAGCCCAGCCACTACACCGCCGCCGATGCGCGCCGCTTCATTGACACGCTGGCCCGGCGCGTAGGTGTGTCGGATGCGCACATCCTGGCTGGCCATGAAGACGCCTGGTACTACCTGTGGCGCGAGCGCCGCTTGCCGGTCAATGTCGATCCGTTTGACGCCCGATTGGACGATGAGCTGGAACGTGCCCGGCTGCGCCGCGTGTTTTCGCAAGGTTTGGAGGCCGAGGTGGGCTATGTGCTGCCGCTGCGCCCCTTTGAAGCCAAGCCCGGGCAGCCCGCGCCCGGAACCCCACCCCAGTGGGAAAGCGGCCCTTGGTTTGTGCGCGATGAGCGGCTTTACCTCATGCCTGGCGACTCCCCCATGGGTTGGCGTTTGCCCTTGGACTCCCTGCCTTGGGTGGCGCCCACCGAGCGGCCCCAGCTGATAGAGCAGGACCCGTTTGCGCCGCGCAGTGCACTCAAACCCACGGTGGTAGCTCCCGCGCTGCAAATGCGCAGCGCCGTTGCTGCTTCGGTGCCCCAGTCCGCGCCCGAAAAATTCAAATCCGATCCCCAGCAGGTACGCACTGCGGTGTGCGTGGAGGTGCGCGACCCGCGCCGCGCCAATGGCCCCAAGGCGGAAGAGCAGGGCACGGCCAGCGGCGTGTTGTATGTGTTCATGCCGCCCTTGCCGCGGCTGGACGATTACCTGGACCTGGTGTCTGCGGTGGAAGCCACTGCACGGGACCTGGGCGTCAAGATCGTTATGGAAGGCTATCCGCCGCCCCGTGATCCGCGCCTGAAGCTGCTGCAAGTCACCCCCGACCCCGGCGTGATTGAAGTCAACATCCACCCCGCGCACCACTGGGGCGAGGTGGTGGCACATACCGAGTTTTTGTACCAGGCTGCTTTTGAGACGCGCCTCTCGGCCGAGAAGTTCATGACCGACGGCCGCCACACTGGCACGGGAGGCGGCAACCACGTCGTCATGGGTGGCGCCACGCCGGCCGACAGTCCATTTCTGCGCCGCCCCACCTTGCTGGCCAGCTTGCTTCTGTACTGGCACAACCACCCCAGCCTGAGCTATTTGTTCAGTGGCATGTTCATCGGTCCGACCAGCCAGGCGCCGCGCGTGGACGAAGCGCGCAACGACCAAATTTACGAACTGGAAATTGCCCTGCGCGAGATTCACCTATTGAGCGAACAGGCCAAGGGCGTGCCAGGTGCCGCCGACTCCACAGAGACCTATATGGCGCCGTGGCTGGTGGACCGCACATTGCGCAATATTCTGGTGGACGTGACCGGCAACACCCATCGCAGCGAGTTTTGCATCGACAAGATGTATTCGCCAGACTCGTCCACCGGCCGCTTAGGTCTGCTGGAGCTGCGTGCTTTCGAGATGCCGCCACACGCCCGCATGAGCGTGGTGCAGCAACTGCTGCTGCGTGCGCTGGTTGCACGTTTTTGGGAGAAGCCTTACCTGGCGCCGGTCACACGCTGGGGCACCGAGCTGCACGACCGATTCCTTCTGCCGCACTGCGTGCAAGAGGACTTCAACGACGTGATCACCGAGCTCCAAGAGGCCGGGTTTGCGTTTGATGCGGCCTGGTTTGCGCCGCACTTTGAGTTCCGCTTTCCGCTGGTGGGGCAGATCCAAACCAAAGGTGTGAACTTGAGCCTGCGCCAGGCGCTGGAGCCCTGGCACGTGATGGGCGAGGAGGGGACGGCAGGCGGAACCGCGCGCTATGTGGACTCGTCGCTGGAGCGTCTTGAAGTCAAGGTCAACGGCCTCAACAGCAGCCGCTACACAGTCACCGTCAACGGTCATCCCGTGCCGCTGCAGCCCACGGGCGTGGTAGGCGAGTTTGTGGCCAGCGTGCGTTACAAGGCCTGGAATCCGCCGTCGTCCTTGCACCCGTCCATCGGTGTGCATGCGCCGCTGACCTTTGACGTGGTGGACACCTGGATGCAACGATCTCTGGGCGGCTGCCAGTACTTCGTCTCCCACCCCGGTGGATTGGCCTACGACACGCTGCCCGTCAATGCCTATGAGGCTGAGAGCCGCCGCCTGGCGCGCTTTGCACGGATGGGTCACACGCCCGGTACCATGCAGGTGCCGCCGCCTAACAGCGCTGTGGTGCCCAGCGCGGAGTTTCCATTCACCTTGGACTTGCGTCGCTGTGTTGGGTGAGCGGGCGCACCGCCAGCACTCCGCCGTCTCGCAATAATCCCAGTCTGTGGAAAACTACCAAACGCTCTCACCCCTGCCAGGAATGGCGCGCAGCGCTTCGCCCGGGTCCGGCTTGGGCACTGCCGAACTGCTGCAACAGGCGCAAAACGCCCCGGCAGGCGTGTGGGACGAGTTGCGTGGTGGAGTTGAAGGAACTTTGCCGCCACCGCATCCCGGCGTGGTGCCGCTGAGCGCCCCGTGGGATGCCTTCATCAAGCACCTGGGCCCCCAAGGACTGGAAGGCCTCACGCCCCGCGTGGCCCAGTTGGAGCGCCAGGTGCGCGACAACGGCATCTCTTACAACGTCTATGCCGATGCCGACCGTCCGCAGCGCCCCTGGGCGCTGGATCTGTTGCCGCTGATGGTGGACGCGCTGAGTTGGCAGCAAATTGAATCCGGTGTGCTGCAGCGCATGCGCTTGCTGGAGCACATCATGGCCGACACCTACGGCCCGCAGCGCTTGCTCAAGACAGGCATGCTGCCCACGGCCCTGGTGCAAGGCCACCCCGGCTATTTGCATGCCATGCAGGGTGTGGCACCCGTAGGCGGCCAGCATTTGGCGCTCGCCGCCTTTGATCTGGCGCGCGGCCCGGACGGCTGCTGGTGGATGCTGTCGCAGCGCACCGAAGCGCCCTCCGGTCTGGGCTATTTGTTGGAAAACCGCCTGCTGATTTCGCGCCAGTTTCCGCAGGCCTTTGAGGCCATGCCGGTGCAACGCCTGGCCAATGCCTACCGGGCGCTGGTGGACGGCATCAAGCAGCGCTCGCCCGCTGGCGCCGATGCGCACATTGCACTGCTGACACCGGGCCCCTACAACGAAACCTACTTTGAGCACGCCTATCTGGCGCGCTACCTCGGACTGACGCTGGTGCAAGGCGGCGACCTGCTGGTGCGCCACCAAAAGCTTTACCTCAAGACCCTGCAAGGCTTGCAGCCTGTGCA
>CAIYRQ010000115.1 GCA_903928635.1 uncultured beta proteobacterium
ACGCAAGGTGGCAGCCAGTTTGGTGGCGTCGGCATTTTTCAGGTAAACCACGTGCAGGTTGCCCAGCTCGCCATTGCTTTTGCTCGCGGGTTGGTCGAGTTTCTGAACCAGTGATTTCACCAAGGCCACACGCGCCGGGTTAGCCGCACGCACGATCAGCGTGTTGCTGCGCGACTCCGCGATCACGGTGGTCTTGAAGCCGTTGTCTGTTGCTCCGCCAGGCGCTGCGGCCGGGCTGCTGCTGGCATCCATCAGCTTCATAACCAAAGGTGCCAGGTCCACGGCGATCGCGTTTTTCAGTTCAATCACCTCTACTTCGGTGGCGTTGGACACGTCCATCGCGGCAATGATGCGGGCAATGCGGCGCAGGTTGTCGGCGTAGTCGGTAATCACCAGGGAGTTGTTGCCCGGGTTGGCATTGATGGTGTTGTTGGGACTGATCAGGGGGCGCAGCACCGCCACCAGATTGGTGGCGGACTCAAAGTTGAGCCGGAAGATCTGTGTCACCACCTGGCCGCCGTTGGCACCTTTGGGCGCGCTGTCACTGGTTTCCACCGCGCTGCTTTGCAGCTTGGCATCGCCCTCCGGCACCACTTTGAACAGACCCGCCGACTCCACCATGGTGAAGCCCTGCAAGCGCAGGCTGGTCAAGAACTGCGCCATTGCCGTGCTGCGGTTGACGGGTTTTTCAGTCAGCAGCGTCAGCTTGCCTTTGACGCGGGGATCGACCACCACGTTCATGCCGTACAGCAGGCCGATAGTGCGCGCCACCGACTCGATCTCGGCGTCGGTGAAGTTCAGCGTGACCGGCTCACCGGGCTTGGTGGCGTTGCTGGTCGCCGAAGTGGCCGCCGCGTTTTGCGCCATGGCCACGGGGGTCCAGAACGCCAGCGTGGCCAGCCAGGCCGCTGCAAACAGTGCGCCACGGGGCGCACGGGTCGTGGCAGCGAAGGGTGAAAAACGCGTTGGTGTCATAACTATTCAACCCACTTTGATGATGGAGCGTGCGCCATCGCGCCGTCCGATGATGTTCAAGAGATTGGTCAGGGCGTCCTGGAATTCGGGCGCGGCAGTTGCCGCTCCTTCAAAGCGCAAGCGTCCGTCCGTCCACTGGCCCGTGCCGTTGAGTTGCAAAGGGCCCTGCGTGGTACTCAAGTTCAAGCGCGGCACATCGCCGCCCTGCACCACGAAGCGGTAGCTGCCCATAGGCCGCAAGGTCGAGAGCCGCGAGGCCATGTCTTTGGCGTCGAGTTGCAACTGGCCTTGCAGCGTGAGTCTTCCAAAACTCCACTGTGCTTCAAGTGCCTGACTGGACAGCGCGAGCAGCCCGTCGGCGCGAATGGTATTCCAAGGCGTGCCCAGACCTGCGAGCAATTGCGCAGGCCATTGCGACTGTAAGTTGTCCATGCGCAGTTGCAGGCCGCCCCACTGGGGTTGCAAAGCAATCGTCCAAGGAGCTGCCATGCAGCAGTCGGCCATCACGGACAGTTGCAGTCGTCCCAAGCCAGGCTGCACCTGCCATTGGGCGCGTCCGGGCAGGGTGCTTTTGTCGCTGCTTCCAGGACCACCGCTCAGGCTCAGCTGAGCAGACCCGTTCCACACCGTGCCCTGCGCGTCTTCCAGGAGCACTTGGCCGCCGCTGGCGTTTTCCAGCGGGCGGGCAAGCCACCGGGCTGGCGCAAAAAGCACGAGCGCCAGCGCTGCACCCAGCGCGGCGCCCCACAACGCCCAGGCCCAGGGTGTGCGCGATGAAGACGGTGACAGTGTGCGGGCCATGGCTTGCTTTGATCAAGGCGCAGATGCGCTGGCCCATTGCAATACCAGGCGGCCACTCCACAGCCCCTGGCTCTGCGTAAGGTGCATTTCCAGCGGACGCGCATGGGCGTTCAGCCGCACCTGCGCCAGCCACTGGGCCAATGCGTCGGCACTGCTGCCTTCAAGCGTGACGGTTGCACGTTCACCATTCACCGTCATGCGCGCTGAAGTCCCCAGTGTGGGCAGCGCGGCTTCCAGCAAGGCTTTGCTGTCGGCGGCGGGCAGCTTGGGCTGGGCTTGCAGCGCCTGCGCGCGGGCTTGCAACTGCAGCATGGTTTGCATTTGTGCTTGCAGTGCAGGTCCGCGCACCTGCGTATCGCGCAATGTGCGCAGTGCCGGGTTGATGGCCACCCACCAGAGCAAAGCTGCGGCCACCAACGCTCCACCCAGTCGAAGCAAGGTTTTTTCGCGGGCGCTGCTCTGGGCCCAATGCTGGCGCAGCGTGGTCTGGAAGGAAGTGGTCAGTGCGCGCATCATTCGCCCCGCACTACGATGTCTGACCCCGAGGCCTTCAGGCTGAGGCCCCGCGTCTTGAGCGCCACTGTGGCCTGGGCCAGTGCAGAAGCGGTGAGGCTCAGGCCATGGAGCTGCAGCTCGCCATTGACAAAGTCGATAGCCGTTGGCGTCGGTGCGTCAGGCGCGGCATGGGCCCACGCACCGAGCAGCGTTTCAAAATCGCGCGTGCCCAAGGACCCGGTGCTGTGCTGCAAAGCGTCCACGGCGCGTTGCATTTGCACTGGCGCATCCACCACCACTTGGGTGGCAGGAAAGGTGGTGGTTAGCACCGCGTCAATGGCCTTGCGCTGCGCCTGCAGATCGGCGCGTTCCACTGCGGCACGCACATTCAGCCCCACGATGTTGACCACAACAATCGCCACCAGACTCCAACGCACGGCGCGCCAACGCGGGGCATGCATCAGGGTCTGCCAGGCACTGCCCAGGCGCTTGATGTTGCGGCTGCGCTGGTTGCTGGCCAGGTCGCGTTGCGCCAGATCCCAATCGCTTTGGCAGGCCGCCAAGACGCGCTCGGCACGGCTTTGCAACACCACATTGCGCCCGACCATTTGTTCTATTTGCGCAGCCACTGCAGGCTCGGCGTAAATCGCACGGTCTAGCGGCCAGTTCAGCAGGGCCACGGTGCTGGGCAGCAGCGGCCAAGCCTGCACGCCGCTGCCGTGCACATGCAGCAGCAAAGGTTGCTCTGCGCCTTCGATGGCGTACAGCCTGTCCATGTCGGCAGAGGTCGAAGGTACAAGTTCCGGCACGATGCGCGACACCGTCAGGCCAGCCGACTCCAGCGCCTGCACGCCGTCGCGCAACCAGGCTTTGTCGCACACGGCCACCCAGGCGGTGGTGGCCTTGGCAGCACCCGGAGCCAGGGCAAAGTGCAGCACCGCGGGTTCGTCCAGCAATTGGTCTTCCAGCAAACCCTCAAGCACCGCAGGCATACGGGCATGGCTCACGCCCTTGGGCAACTGCACCGCGTGCCAAGACAGTTGGGCCGCGCCCACCATCAGCACCACGTCGGTGATGCGCCCCAGCGGTGAGCTTGGGCCCCCATTGGAGCCGGGTAACAGAGCCAGTGCGGCGCTCGATGCCGTGCCTGCCCGCAACCCGTCCGGACTCAGGACGTAGTCCACCGCCGAGCCTGCTTGCAAGCCCGTGCGGGGAAGGGTAATGAGGAGCGTGGCCATGGTTCAAAAATCAGTGGGCATTGTAGGGGTGGGGGTGGCGGCTTGTGCCGGTCCGGCCACTGGTAGCGGTCGCTTGCGCCACAGGGTTTTGACCTTGGTGCCGTCGCGCTGTACCACCGAATATTCCTGCACCGTCCGGCCCTCAATTTGCAGTGCGCCGCGCAGCGCAAAAAAGCGTGTGCTCAGGCCCAGCTGCTGAATGTCCATGGAAAGGCGCGGAAGCCGGGCTGCGGTTTTGACATCGTCCAGGTTGTCCCAGGGGCGCAAGCGGCGGGCTTGGAGCAAACGCTGTGCATCCGACGGGCTGAGCCCCTCCAGGCACGCAGACAGCACTGTGGCCGATGCCGTGTTGAGGTTGACCGGCGTGCGCTCAGGCAGTACCGCAATGTAGGGGCTGAGGCTGGCCACCGCAGCAGCATCGAGCCCCAGCCAGGCCAACTGTTCGGCCTCTTGCGGCATCAGGGGGCCGTCCAGGCTGGCGTCCAGTGCTTGGTTGGCCGCCAGTGCCGTGCCGCCCGCGCGCTGTGCCCGCGTGAGCTGTGCGACCAGCGCGTCCAACTGCTGGTGCGGCAGGCCCAATTGCGCAAACAAGCGCTCCCACATGCGCAGCGTGGGTGGGTGTACTTTGCCGTCGTCTTGCACCAGGTTGCGCAGGTTGAGCCGTGCTTGCAAATCGCTGATCTGCCCGGACAAAAACGCGTTGGTGCTCGCATCGGCGACCAGGCTGTCGCTGCGGTCTGCCGCCAAAAAAGTGGACAGTCGGGCCTGCTCCAGCGGCATGGCCCAGGGTTCACTCAGGTGGTCGGTGCCGCCTTTGCGGCCGTCTTCGGACAGGATCAGGCGCGCCCAGTCCAGCGCTCCGCTGAGCACCCAAGTCGATTGGGCACGTGCGCGCTCGGCGGACTCGACCTCCACGGCGCGCCACTGCTGCCAAAGCGCCGCGGACGCCAATGTGGCGACCAGCACCACGGTCAGCATCGCCAGCAATATGGCCGCGCCGCGCTGACGTCCACGGGCTGTGCCTGCCAATATGTGCCGCTTCATTGCGATCCCCCGAGCGCAGGGCTGGACCAGTCCCGGGTCAGCACGCCGCTGACTGCCTGGCCGGCGGGCAAGGTCAGGCGCAGGCGTACACCGTCTGGCATGGCGCCTGGGGTTGCTGTACCAAGGGCTGCGCTATTGGCCGCAGTGCTGCCGGTTGAGGTGCCCCCGACGCTGGCGGATGCCGCAGCTGCAGGCGTCGTGGCCACCGTCCCGGTGTCCGCCGAGGACAGCGGATTGGTCCAAGCCCCGCCTCGGTAGAAAAATAGTTGCCAGCTCATGAGCGGCGCAATGCGCACTTCCAAGCGCCGGTCTTCATCGCTGGGGTTTTGAGCCCAGCGCGCAGCCTGGCTCCAGGCGGCTTGCAATTCAGCGCGGGTGGTCAGGGGCGGAGACTGCCAGCGCAGCCAGTAGCCGCTGCTGCCAATCAGCCGCTGTGACCAGGCCACCACATGCAAGCCTTGCGCGCCGGACTGGCTGTCTCGGCGAAGCAGGCGCAATGCGCGTCCGTCCCAGTCAATGCTGGGTGTGTTGGGCTGCAGCGCCAGTGCGTCCAGATCGGCACCCCACTGCGCCAGCCCGGTTTGCAGGGTGAGCACGTCGTCGGCATGCGCCGTGAGGCGTTCGTTTGCGCCCACCATGCCGTCCAGACCGCGCCATGACAGGGCTGCCATCAGCGCCATCAGGGCCAGGGCGACCAGCAGCTCCACCAAGGTAAAGCCGGCTTGGCGGTGTTGACCACAGGACACCTGGCGCGCGTGCATCAGTTGCGCCCCACGATGGTGGCGATGCGAAGCACCGGCTCATCTGCATTGCGCACCTGCGCGTCCACCCGCACAAAGTTGGGGTTGGGTGTGGGCTGCACATGCAGCACCACGGTAAAGGTTTGCTCGGCCTGCATGCATTCGCGGTTGCTCTCGCCCACGCCTGGCATTTGGCGGCTCAGGCGTATTTGGTGCAGCGCGTTTTCTGCGCACAGCTGACCCAGCAGCACATCGCTTTGGCGCTGGGCATGCAGGGTGAGCGCTCCGGTGGCGCGCAGGCCCGCCAGCAGTGCCACGCCCACGATGGCCAGCGCTACCAGCACCTCTACCAGCGTAAAGCCCAGGTTGAGGCGGTGCCTTTGCGCTACTGCGTTCACGGTGCGGGCGCTCCCACTGATTTGTCCGACGGCACCACCGCAAAGGGGCG
>CAIYRQ010000116.1 GCA_903928635.1 uncultured beta proteobacterium
ATCAGCTCGCCGTCTTTCCACTCTTCCTTTTCCATTTGGATGGGCAGGCTGATGTGGTCGGAGTATTTGCTGATGATGCCCTTGACCTTCCAGGCCTGGGCGTAGTCTTGGGCGTCTTCGCGCAGGTGCAGGGTGACGCTGGTGCCACGGTGCTCTCGGTTGATGGTTTCCACCTCAAACGCGCCGCCGCCGCTGGCGCCGCCGTCGCTCACCCAGCGCACCGCCTCATTGGCATGCAAACCGGCGCGGCGCGACTCCACCGTGATCTTGTCGGCCACGATAAAGCCCGAATAAAAGCCAACGCCAAACTGTCCGATGAGCTGCGAGTCGGCTTTTTGGTCGCCGCTGAGCTTGCTCACAAAGTCTTTGGTGCCGCTCTTGGCAATCGTGCCCAGGTTGTCGATGGCCTCCTGCTGGCTCAGGCCAATGCCGTTGTCGGTGATGGTGAGCGTCTTGGCCTCTTTGTCAAAGGTCACGCGGATCTTGAGTTCGGAGTCGCCTTCAAACAGCTCGGGCGCGTTGATCGCTTCAAAGCGCAGCTTGTCGCAGGCATCGGACGCATTGGAGATGAGCTCGCGCAAGAAAATTTCTTTGTTGGAGTACAGCGAATGGGTCACCAAGTGCAGCAGTTGCGCCACTTCGGCTTGGAAATTCAGGGTTTGTTTGGTCATAGCAGTTCAACTCGCAGGGAAAAGGTCCAAAAGACAAAGGGAATCATCAGTCGCGCCACGCGGCGCGTGCCCATAGCTAGGGGTGGGGGCGGGCTTTTTCAAGCCCCCGGGCGGGGAGGGCTTAAAAACGCTCGTGCGGTGCCAGATAGCGCCATTGGCCCACGGGCAAATTGCCCAGCATGACCTTGCCAATGCGCACGCGCTTGAGGCCCACCACTTTCAGGCCGACTTGCTCGCACATGCGGCGGATTTGGCGTTTTTTGCCCTCGTGCAGCACAAAGCGCAGTTGCTCGGGGTTTTGCCACTCCACCTTGGCGTGCTTGAGCGGCTGGCCGTCCAGGCTCAGGCCGTGGCGCAGCAACTGCAGCTTCTCGGGCGGAAACACCGACTGCACATCGGCGCTGATGGGGTCGTCGTCGTCAATGCGGCTGAGTTGCTGAATCTTGCCGCCATAGGTGGCCGCCGCCGATGTGGCCGCAGCGGTGTTGAGCACGCCGGTGTAGACCACGCGCACCAGGTACTCTTTTTCCATCACCGCGTCTTCGCCAATCAGCTGGCGGGCCACGCGGCCGTCTTGGGTGAGCACCAGCAGGCCGGTGGAGTCAATGTCCAGCCGCCCCGCAGGCACCAGGCTCTTGAGCTGGCTGCCATGAAAGAAAAAGCGGGCGTTGTCCTCGGCCCAGCGGTTTTGGGGCTGCACCAGGGTGATGGCAGGCTCGTGCCCGTCCTCGGCCTGGCCGCTGACCAAGCCCAGGGGCTTGTTGATCAGAATCGTCACCAGATTGGCCTGCTGGCCTTTGGCGAGCTTGTCGATCTCGATCTTCACGTCGGGTGCGACCTGCATGCCCATTTCGGCCACGCGCCCGTCCACCTTGACCCAGCCTTTGCTGATCCAGTCGTCTGCCTCGCGCCGAGACGCCAGGCCCAGCTCGGCCATGCGCTTGTTCAGGCGCAGCGTGCCGTTCTCGCCCACGGCAGCGGTGTTGGTTTGGCCCATAGGAATGGGGGCCTTGGTGCGTGTAGCCACCCGCGCCGCAGCGGCAGAGGGCGCTACCGGCGCGGGCGCCGGTGCCGGACGAGGCGGTGGCGCAGCGCGGCGAAACGCTTTGGGTGCAATAGAGAGCAGCGGCTTTTTAGGTGGGGTATCAGACATGGAGGAGGCGTGAGGTGCTTGCAGCGCGGGCAAGCCAAAGGGGGTGAATCGTGGGCAGGGGCTGCATTGTCGTGCTTTACCAATTAGCGGGGCTGAAGTTGGGCGCGCAAGGCGCCCAGGTCCAGCACCCGCAGGCCGCCGTATTCCACGCGGATCGAGCCTTGCGCGGCCAGGGTGGTGAGCGCTTCGTTGACCCGCTGGCGCGACAGCCCCACCAAATACGCCAGCTCCTGCTGGGTGATGCGCAGCACTTCGCCCACGCCGGGGTAGAGCACCGGGTTGAAGAGGGCGGCCAGGCTGCGGGCCACGCGGGCGTCGGGGTTGTTCATGCGGTCGATTTCGCGCGCGGCAATGAACTGGCCCAGGCGCTCATTGAGCTGGTTCATCACAAAGCGGTTGAAGCCAATGGAGTGGTCCAGCAGCCAATGGAAGGTGTCCACATGCAGCCCCGCCACGCGGCTGGCCCGCAGGGCCTGGATGTTGTAGCGGTAGGCCTCGCGCTTGAGGGCGGTGCCCTCGCCAAACCAGCCGCCAGGCGGAATGCCGGTGTAGGTCATGGTCTGGCCCTGGGCGTTGTCGGTGCTCATCTTGAGCAGCCCGTCAATCACACCAAACCAATAGGTGGCGGGGCGGCCGGTGCGGCACAGGGTGTCGCCGGGGCTGGCGTCGGCCACCTTCAGGTCTTCGGCAGCGCGCTGGCGCTCGTCGGGCTTGAGCAGGTGGATCCAGGGAATGGCTTCGAGCTCGGCGTCGGTGAGCGGGCGGCGGCGCTGGTGCAGGCTGGTGTCGGGGGACATGGGGCTTATTTTTGGGTTTTACTGTCAGCTAACAGAAAGTGAAGGGAAAACACCTAGAACATTGCAAAGTCAATTGTCGTCGCAATGACAACTTGGCGTCAAACGCAGTTCTACCATCAGCGCCAATCAACGCCCTGCCCTGCGCAAGGGGGTTTTTGCTGGCTACAAGGATTTGGAATGCAAACGACTTTTCCGCAACTGCTGATGCACCACGCTACCCAGCGGCCCCACGCCGCTGCCATGCGTGAAAAGGAATACGGCATTTGGCAAACGCTGACCTGGGGTGAATTGGCCACCATGGTCGAGCAGCTCGCAGGCGGCCTGCACCAGGCAGGTCTGGGCAAAGGCGACCACATGGTGGTGGTGGGTGCGAACCGCCCCCGCCTGTACGCGACCATGCTGGCAGTGCAAGCTTTGGGTGGCATCCCGGTGCCCCTGTACCAAGACGCTGCGGCTGCCGAATGTGTCTACCCCTTGGTCAATGCTGAAGTGCGCTTTGCCTTTGCCGAAGACCAGGAGCAGGTGGACAAGCTGCTCGAAGTGCAGGCCGATGCCCCTCAGCTCACCCACATTTACTACGACGACCCGCGCGGTCTGCGCAACTACAACGCGCCCGGTTTGTCGTCCATGGACCAGCTGCAGGAAAGCGGTGCGCACTATGTGGCCGCCCACCCCAACTTCTTTCGCGATGAAGTGGCTGCTACCAAGCCGAGCGACGTGGGCGCGATGTTTTTTACCTCCGGCACCACCGGCAAGCCCAAGGGCGTGGTGCACACCCACGACTCCTTGCTCAACCGTGCGCGCGCCGGTGCCGAGTTTGACCACCTGACCTCCGACGAAGAAGTGCTGGCCTACATGCCGGTGGCCTGGATCGGGCAAAACATTTTTAGCTATTCGCAATGGCTGAGCTGCGGCTATGTGGTCAATTGCCCCGAGTCGGCAGCCACGGCCACCATCGATTTGAAAGAAATCGGCCCGACCTATTACTTCGCACCCCCCCGCGTGTTTGAGGGCCTGCTGACCAGCGTGATGATTCGCATGGAAGACGCATCCGCCATCAAACGCAAGATGTTCTCGGCCTGCATGGCCCTGGCCAAGCGCGTGGGCCCGAACCTGATGGACGGCAAACTGGTGGGCTTGCTGGACCGCGCGCTCTATGCGCTGGGCAATGTGTTGGTTTATGGCCCCCTGCGCAACAACCTGGGCTTTAGCCGGGTGCGGGTGGCCTACACAGCGGGTGAGGCCATTGGCCCCGATTTGTTCAGCTTTTACCGCTCGATCGGCATCAACCTCAAGCAGCTCTACGGCTCCACCGAGACCGCGGTGTTTGTCTGCCTGCAGCCCGACCACGAAGCGCGCGCCGACACTGTGGGCGTGCCTTGCGAGGGTGTGGAAATCAAGGTGGCGGACAACGGCGAGATTTTGGTCAAGTCGCCCGGCTTGCTGCGCGAGTACTAC
>CAIYRQ010000117.1 GCA_903928635.1 uncultured beta proteobacterium
CTTTGAACCTCAAATATGGTGATGGCACAGGCCCCGCAGACGCATCTCAATCCAGGAATTCTGGCGCCTCATTCGCATGGAAGGGCGAGCGCTTTACGGCGATGGCATACAAGCTTGTGAACAAAAGCCGCTGCGAATTTCTGGTAGCTCTAGAACCGCGTCACGATATAGATGCTTCAACGTTATAAGACGTTGCAGTAGCAAAAAACTGGCCGTGAAATGAGTGTTCCATGACCAGTAAATTTTTGGAATGCCAATTACTTGTACGCAACCGGTTTCCCTGCGTTGTCCTTGATGTCACCCCATGACTTTTGAATTGCAGTTACAACCGCTGGAGGCATCGGTACGTAATCGAGATCAGCCGCCGCCTTTCCACCATTCGCATAGGTCCAGTTAAAGAATTTCAGTACTTCTGAGGCATTTGCTGGCTTGTCTTGCTTGGCATGCATCAAAATGAAGGTTGCACCGCTGATAGGCCAAGAATCCTTACCTGGCTGATTCGTCAGAATTTGGTAGAAAGATTTCGTCCAATCCGCCCCCGCTGCAGCCGCTTTGAATGCAGAGTCATCTGGTTGGACAAAGTTGCCTGATGAATTCTGCAAAATTGCATAGTTCATCTTGTTCTGCTTCACGTAGGAGTATTCAACGTAGCCGATAGAGTTGGGAATTCTGTTAACAAATGCAGAGACGCCCTCATTGCCTTTTCCACCTGCTCCAATGGGCCAATTAACAGCGGTACCCTCACCGACTTTTGACTTCCAATCGGAACTGACTTTGCTCAGATAGTTGGTGAAAATGAAAGTGGTTCCAGAGCCGTCAGCGCGGCGAACCTGGGCAATTTCCACGTCGGGCAGGGGCAATGTAGGATTCAACGCCTTGATGGCTGGATCATTCCACTTGGTAATTTTGGCAAGAAAGATGTCGGCTAACACCGGTCCTGTTAATTTCATCTGGCCAGGCTCAATCCCCTTAATGTTGATTACGGGAACTACTCCCCCCATCACAGTGGGAAACTGTAGCTGGCCCTTTGCCTTCAAAACTTCATCTGTCAAAGGCATATCTGTGGCGCCAAAATCAACAGTTTTCGAATCAATCTGCTTGATGCCACCACCGGACCCAATGGACTGGTAATTAACTTTCACACCAGTTGCTTTGTTGTAATCAGAAGCCCACTTTGCGTAAACGGGAGCCGGGAAACTTGCTCCTGCTCCAGTGATCTCTTGCGCACTGGCTTGGCTCGAAATACCGCTCATTGCAATTATCAATACTGCTGCTGAAATTGCGGGGTTAGTAGTCTTCATAGGTTAGCCTTGAGTTGGAAAGCTACGAAGGTATGAGGATCACATGTCAAATTCATGACAGATCGAGAGCTTTAAGTTTCACCTAAGTATTCGACTGTCCTGACCATATTGTTGAATCGTTAATGGCACTTTACTAAAAAGTTCATCAAAATTCGTCCGATCGACCCAGGTTGACTATGACTGGTTTGAGGCGGACAGATCGAGATTGGCAAGAGCCGCTTTGGGCCTTCTGGAGTCTTCCCTTGTCAAACCTCGAACGACTCCTGTCGCGGCATTGCTGGCTTACGATTTTCTCCATACCCGACCTTCACTTTGCCTGACTCTGCGCGGGAGCAACCTCATCAGCGGGCAAATCAACTGCCTCACGCAGCGCTTTGCCTGGCTTGAAATGCGGCATACGCGCCGCAGGAATTTCCACTGGAGCGCCACTGCGCGGGTTACGGCCCATCCGCGAGGCACAGTGGATGACTGAGAAACTACCGAAACCCCTGATCTCAATGCGGTGCCCACGCACCATTGCGCTATTCATCGCCTCCAAGATGGTCGAAACGGCGGTTTCAGCATCCCCCTGTGTTAGCTGACTGAACCGGTCGGAGAGAAGTTGCACGAGGTCTGATCTGTTCATTTGCTCCGAAGGATAAGGCAGCTTTTTCAGGATTCGCCCAAAAAGCGCGTTCAAAAGCCATTTGAGCGCGCTTTTAGACCGCCACTAACATAAATCGGCCAATGGCCTTTTTGCCTTGTTTATTCCCGGCTACATCGTGCAGTTGCTGTTTGTTTCCACCATGGAGCCCCGTGCTTACTTGGAAGCTCATCGGGACTTGTGGTGATTGAGGCTATTGACGCCCTAATCCGAGGGGCTTTCAGCTCAGCGCCCCCTTTTTGATAGGCCTTGGCGCACGCCCAAAATGGCGTGGTCTTTATCGCCATAACACCATGGCTGCGACACACAGCGAGTGTCACACCCCTGGTGCATTCGTTGTGCTTTTGCACAAATTCAATTCCTCACGCGGGCAAGTCCAAGTGTCAAAAAGAAATTGACGCTTGGCTGTGCCATTCATTTTTAAAAAGTCACTCTTTTTACGGGTAACGGTTAAAGCAAAAAAAAACCTTAAATTTGATACTTCTACAAAATTCAAGCAAAAGCTTGTGCGTGCTTTCTCATGAACCTTGTTTACCGAATAGTTTGGAGCCAAGTGCTTGATGCATGGGTTGCCGTCTCGGAAATCGCGTGTGCACAGGGCAAAAGCACGCTCAGCAAGCTGGTTGCCGCAGCGCTAGCTTTGAGCTCGGTTGTGGCGCAAGCGGGCCCGGTCGGCGCAGTAGTGGCGTCGGGTTCAGGAAGCATTGCGCAGTCTGGCACCACCACCACAATTAATCAGTCCAGCCCCAACTTGTCGCTGACTTGGACAAGCTTCAACGTCGCGCCGACCGAAACTGTGAATTTTGTGCAGCCCTCGGCCACGGCAGTAGCAGTAAATCGGATTTACGACACCAACGGCAGTCAAATCATGGGCCGCCTCAATGCCAACGGTCAGGTGTATTTGATCAACCCCAACGGGGTGTTATTTGGCTCAGGCGCGCAAATCAACGTGGGTGCCTTGGTAGCGTCGACGCTGGACTTCAATGACGCCAGTTTAGGTAGCCAAAGCCGCAGATTCAGTGGCACGGGCAACGGCAGTGTGGTGAATTTGGGTGCTATCGACGCGGCAGGTGCTAATGGTTCGGGCGGCTTTGTGGCGCTGCTGGGTAACAGCGTTAGCAACCAGGGCAGCATCAGCGCACCGGGGGGGACGGTAGCACTGGGCGCAGGCAGCGCCGTCACCCTGACTTTTCAAAACAGCAGTTTGGTTCAAATGAAAATTGACCAAAGCGTGCTGGACAGCCAAAGTGCCAATGGCGGCGTGATTCGCGCCAACGGCGGGCGGGTGCTGATGAGTGCCGGCGCGCAAGACGCACTACTGGCCAGCGTTGTCAACAACACCGGCATTATTGAAGCGCGCACGGTCGAAAACCACGCCGGCACCATCGTTTTGCTAGGCGGCATGGCCGCTGGCACGACACACGTGGGCGGCACGCTGGACGCCGGCGCGCCCAATGGCGGCAACGGCGGGTTTATTGAAACCAGCGCTGCACGCGTCAAAGTGGCAGACACGGCCCGCGTCACCACCGCTGCGCCTGCAGGAAAAGCTGGCGCTTGGTTGATTGACCCGGTGGATTTCACCATTGCTGCCACGGGTGGTGATATCACGGGTGCAAGCCTTGGTAATTTGTTGGGCTTTAACAGCGTCACAGTGCAGTCAAACGGTGACTCCTCTGGTACCAACGGAGACATTTTTGTCAACGACCCAGTGAGCTGGAGCGCCAACACCACTCTCTGGCTGAACGCTCATCGCAACATCAATATCAACCAACCCATTACGGCGACCAGCGGCCAACTTTCACTTCTTTATGGCCAAGGCAGCGCTGACGGTGTCATCGGCGGCGTGACTTCAACCTACAACGTAAACGCTCCAGTGAACCTGTCTGCCGGGGCCAACTTCAGCACCCAGCTAGGGTCAGGCGGTGCACTTAACAATTACACAGTCATCACTAGCCTTGGGGTTGCTGGCGATACAAGTTCGGCAAGCTTGCAAGGTATCAACAACAGCCCGGGTAATCTGTATGCACTCGGAGCAAATATTGATGCCAGTGACACGATCAACTGGAATGGTGGATTGGGATTTATGCCGGTAAATTTCAGTGGGGCGCTTGATGGCTTGGGGCATAGTATCAGTAACCTCACGATCAATCGTCCAGTAGCTTATTACCCCGTTGGACTGATTTCCTCTACTTCTGGATCAGTAACCGTTAGTAATGTTGGGCTATCCGGTGGTTCAATCACTGGACGCGACCAAGTTGGAGGTCTTGTCGGTTATGCCACTGGCCCACTCAACATTACGAATAGCTACAACACTGGGGCGGTAACTGGCAACGACGTCGTAGGCGGCCTGGTTGGAAATGGTGGGACAGGACTGCAACTGAGCAAGAGTTTTAATCTAGGACAAATTACGACCAACGCAGGATGGGATTACTATTCCACGTCCGGCGGATTGGTCGGCAGAGTGAGCGCCGCTAACATTGAAGATGTTTTTAACGCAGGACGCGTCTATAGCGCCCGAGCATATGGATCACTGGGCGGAGTGGTTGGCATGGCAGAGGACAGCACCACCATCAAACGCTCTTACAACTCCGGAGAGATCACCGGGGGAGAAGTTGTAGGTGGAATTGCGGGCTACAACAATTCAAATAGTTCTATCAATAACAGCTACAACAAAGGTAGCATTTTTGCTTACACGTTGTCAGGCGGCATTGCTGGTTTTAACTACGCTGGTACGGTATCCAATAGTTACAACACAGGTACGGTTTCTTCAAGTCGTGGATACGCAGGTGGGCTTGTTGGCAGTAACCAGTATGGCTATGTGTTTGATAGTTATTGGAGATCCGACGCTGTGAGTCGGGGCAATTACTTTGGGCAATCAAATGCAGACACCGGTTTCAGAGCTGACGTTGAAGGTTCTGCCCAAAATGCGCGTGCTTTAACCGCGGCGGAACTTAATCAGTCGAGCAATTACACAGCAACCCAATACGGCCGCATACCCCTGTGGGATTTCAGCAGTGTCTGGTACGCAAGCGGCAGCAGCGCGCCAATCCTTCGATCTAGCCCCTTTGTCGCGACTGTAAACTTCGGCGCAACGCAGACATACGGCTCTGTCAACATAGCCAACGCGGTGAGTTATGCCAATATGCGGGACAATGATTCGTCACTTGTTTCCGGTTTAATCCTAAACACGAATGCAACTGTAACGAGTGGTGTTGGCAATTACGCCATAACAGGAAGCGGTGCAAGCGCCACGAATTTGGCGACGGGCCTCAGTTACTACTTTATTTATTCGCCTGGCACGCTGACCATCAACCAGCGGCCTGTAACTGTCACAGCGGATCCGAAGACTAAAAACTATGGCGACGTGAACCCGGCGCTGAGTTTTACCGTGGCAGCCGATGGTGTCGGCTCTAGCCGAGGCCTGGTCAACGGTGAC
>CAIYRQ010000118.1 GCA_903928635.1 uncultured beta proteobacterium
ATTTTGTTGCGCGGGCTGTAGAGCAAATTCGCGCGCGGCACATGGGTCGCGCACACCGGCTTGCATTTGCCGCAGCGCAGGCAGTCTTTGATGGAGTCGGCAATCGCCCCGATATCGCTCTGCTGCATGATGATGGACTCGTGCCCCATCAGTCCGAAGGACGGTGTGTAGGCGTTGGTGAGGTCTGAAAACAATGAGCCACCTGGCTGAGTAGCCAAGGGGCGCAAGAGCTTGCCCTTGTTGAACCGTCCTTCCGGATCAATGCGCGCCTTGTAATCGGTGAAGGGTTGCAACTCTGCGTCGCTCAAAAACTCCAGCTTGGTAATGCCAATGCCGTGCTCGCCCGAGATCACGCCGTCCAGCGAACGCGCGAGCGCCATGATGCGTTTCACCGCACCGTGGGCGGCTTGCAGCATGTCGTAGTCGTCGCTGTTGACCGGAATATTGGTGTGCACATTGCCGTCGCCTGCGTGCATGTGCAGCGCAACCCAGACCCGGCCTTTGAGTACGCGCTGGTGAATCGTGGTGCACTCGGCGCGAATGGCGGCAAACGCGCTACCGGTGAACAGGGCTTGCAGCGGCTCGCGCAGTTGCAGTTTCCAGCTGGCGCGCAGGCTATGGTCCTGCAGTTGCGCAAACAAGGTATCCACCTGGTCCAGCCAACCCTGCCATTGGGCGCGCACGCCAGCTACCAATGCCACCGCCTGGGCAACGCGCTCTTGCACCAACTCTGCCGAAGGCACATCGGTTGCGTCATCGGCCTTGCCCATGGGCAGGTTGCCGCGGGTCAGAAACTCTTGCAGGCCATCGCACAGCGCAATCTTGTTGCGCAGGCTCAGTTCAATATTGATGCGCTCAATGCCGTCGGTGTATTCGGCCATGCGCGGCAGCGGAATCACCACGTCTTCATTGATTTTGAAGGCGTTGGTATGTTTGCTGATGGCCGCCGTTTTTTTGCGGTCCAGCCAAAACTTCTTGCGCGCCTCAGGGCTGATGGCGATAAAGCCTTCGCCACTGCGGGAGTTGGCAATGCGCACCACCTCGGACGTTGCGCGCGCCACGGCGTCAGCGTCGTCGCCCGCGATATCGCCAAACAGCGCCATTTTGGGCAGTCCACCGCGCTTGGACTTGGTGGCATAGCCCACGGCCTTGAGGTAGCGGTCGTCCAAATGTTCCAGGCCCGCCAGCACCACGCCTGAGCGCTTTTGCTCGGCGAACATGAAGTCTTTGATCTCCACAATGCTGGGCACTGCGTCGCGCGCGTGGCCAAAAAACTCCAGCACCACGGTGCGGGTGTGGGCCGGCATGCGGTGCAGCACCCAGCGCGCGCTGGTGATCAGGCCGTCGCAGCCTTCTTTTTGAATGCCCGGCAAGCCGCTTAAGAACTTGTCAGTGACGTCTTTGCCCAGGCCCTCTTTGCGAAAGGTTTTGCCTGGAATGTCCAGCCGCTCGGTGCGCAGCAGTGTTTTGCCGTCTGCCTTGAAATACTGCAGCTCAAAGCTGGCCACTTCGGCGTCATGGATCTTGCCCATGTTGTGGTTGATGCGGGTCACCTCCAGCCACTCGGCTTGGGGTGTCACCATGCGCCAGCTCGCCAGGTTGTCCAGTGCGGTGCCCCACAGCACGGCTTTTTTGCCCCCCGCGTTCATGGCAATGTTGCCGCCCACGCAGCTGGCTTCGGCGGAGGTCGGGTCGACTGCAAATACATAGCCGCCACGCTCAGCGGCATCGGCCACGCGCTGGGTCACCACGCCTGCTTCGCTCCAGACGGTGGCGACCTCCACATCCAAGCCGGGCAGGCGCTTCATCTGCACCTCGGTCATGGATTCGAGCTTTTCGGTGTTGATCACCGCACTCTTCCAGGTCAGCGGAATCGCGCCACCCGTGTAGCCGGTGCCGCCGCCCCGGGCAATGATGGTCAGGCCCAGGTCGATGCAGCCCTTCACCAGACCGGCCATTTCGGCCTCGGAGTCGGGCGTTAGCACCACAAACGGGTATTCCACCCGCCAGTCAGTGGCGTCGGTCACGTGGCTGACGCGCGACAGGCCGTCAAACTTCACGTTGTCGCGGGCAGTGAGCTTGTTCAGCAGCTTTTGGGCCTTCTTGCGAAGGGCAGCGACCACCTGAAATTC
>CAIYRQ010000119.1 GCA_903928635.1 uncultured beta proteobacterium
CTTGAAGCCAGCCCCCAAGGTCAAGGGTGCTGCTCCTACACCAACAGAGGAGCCTGTTCCGTCATCACCTGCCAAAGCCACGGCAGCCATTGACCTCAGCCTGCCACCTCAACACGCCTGGTACCTGGTCCACACCAAAGCCCGCCAAGAAGACACTGCCATCACCAACCTGCAGCGACAGAACTTCCGTTGCTACATGCCCATGCTGCATGTAGAAAAGGTCCGCCGGGGCAAACCGGTGGTGGTGGCCGAGCCCATGTTCCCCAGCTACGTGTTTGTGCAGCTTGACGCTAGCGGCCAAGGCCAAAGCTGGTCGCCTATTCGGTCCACGTTGGGTGTGCGCGAGTTGGTCAAATTTGGTGGTCATCCGCCCAAGGTTGACGCCGAGCTCATCACGGCGCTGCACGAGCGCGAGCAACTGCAGCAGACCAATCCCCAGGCCCTCTTTGCCGCAGGCGACAAGGTCGTCATTACCGATGGCCCCTTCGCTGGCATCGAGGCGATCTATCAAACGGCAGACGCCGAGCGGCGCTCCATGATCTTGCTGTCCATGCTCAACAAGCCGGTGCCCATGCGCATCGAGCCAGGCAAGTTGCGTAAATGTGGCTGATCGCAAAAAAGTCTGCAAACAGGTCTAGAAATGACTTGATAGCTCTGCCGCTTCGAAGCCAACATGGTTTGAACGAACAGAACCAAGCAGTCCACAAGTCCACATGACCCTAGAAGATCCACCCAAATCATTCAGAGCCGCGCAGTACGTGCGCATGTCCACCGAGCATCAGCAGTACTCCACGCATAACCAGGCCGACAAGATCCAGGAATATGCCGATCGTCGCGGCATCGCGATCGTGCGCACCTATGCCGACGAGGGCAAGAGCGGGCTGTCCATCGATGGCCGCGCCTCGCTGCAAAAGCTCATTGCCGATGTCGAAGCCGGCAACACCGACTTCAATCTGATCCTGGTCTACGACGTCAGCCGCTGGGGGCGGTTTCAAGATGCGGACGAGTCAGCCTATTACGAATACATCTGCAAGCGCAAAGGCATCGCGGTCGCCTACGTGGCCGAGCAGTTTGAAAACGACGGCTCACCGGTCTCCACCATCGTCAAAGGCGTCAAGCGCGCGATGGCCGGGGAATACAGCCGGGAGCTGTCGGCCAAGGTGTTCGCCGGTCAATGCCGCCTGATTGAGATGGGGTTTCGTCAAGGGGGGTCTGCAGGCTTCGCCCTGCGCCGGGTGTTGATTGACCAGACCGGCGCCATCAAAGGCGAGCTCAAAAACGGCGAGCACAAAAGCCTGCAGACCGACCGCGTCATCCTCATGCCTGGCCCCGATCATGAGGTGGCCACCGTCTTGCAGATGTTCGCCTGGTTCATCCAAGACGACTTGCCCCTGGCCGAAATTGCGAAGCGGCTCAATGACCAAGGCATCTGCACCGACAACCAGCGGCCCTGGACGTATAGCACTGTGCGCCAGGTGCTCACCAACGAAAAGTACATCGGCAACAACGTCTACAACCGCCATTCCTTCAAGCTCAAAAAATTGCATGTCAACAACCCGCCAGCCATGTGGATCCGCAAAGAGGGTGCGTTTGAAGGCATTGTGCCGCTGGACACCTTCCTCAAAGCCCAAGAAGTGCTGGCCGAGCGTACCCGCCGTTACAGCGACGAAGAGCTGCTGGCTCACCTCAAGCAGCTTTATGCCGATTGCGGCACCTTGTCAGGCCTCATCATCGACCAGGCCCCGGGCTTGCCATGCGCCATCACCTATGCCCACCGCTTTGGCAGCCTTACCCGGGCTTATGAGTTGGTGGGGTTCCACACCTCGCGCGATCAGGGCTTCATCGAGATCAACCGGCGCTTGCGGCAACTGCATCCCGAAATCGTGCGTCGGACCGAAGAGACCATTGCCGAGCTGGGCGGCAGTGTGCGCCGTGACGGCAAGACCGATCTGCTCACCCTCAACGACGAGCTGGTCATCAGCTTGGTGCTGGCTCGCTGTCAGACATTGCCCAACGGACAGCATCGCTGGCGCATCCGGTTTGACACCGACCGCTTTAACCCAGACATCACGGTCGCAGTGCGGCTTGACCCGCAAAACGCGAGCGAACTCGACTATTACCTGCTACCCCGCCTGGACCTGCCCGAGCAGGAAATCCGGGTCAGCAACCGCAACAGCGCCAATTTTGAGTGTTTTCGCTTTGACAACCTCAACTTCTTCTACGGCATGTCAGAGCGGGAACGCCTGCACCGGTTTCAACACCACTGAATCACCACCAACCCCAAGGAGCCTTTGATGACTTTTACCCCAACCAACCCGCAACCCCAAGCACCCCGGAGGGCCACACCATGATGACCGGCACCCCTGAATCTGTCACCTTCGTGCCCATCAGCCGCATTGAGGTGCTTAACTCGCGCGACCGCAACATGAAGGTCTTTGAGGAGATTGTGGACAACATCCGCAACATTGGCCTCAAAAAACCCATCACCGTCACCGAGCGCCCGGGCCCTGATGGCCAAATCAGCTATCACCTGGTCTGTGGGGAAGGCCGCCTGAACGCCTTTCGCATCTTGGGCGAAACCCATATCCCCGCCCTGGTGGTGGACGTGAGCGATGAAGACGCCTTCATCATGAGCCTGGCGGAAAACATCGCCCGGCGGGGTTACAGACCGCTGGAGATTTTGGCGGACATCGAAATCCTGCGCAAACGCGGCTACAGCGCCGAAATCATCATCCAAAAGACCGGCTTGTCACCCAAGTACGTCAAAGACATCGTCTTTTTGCTCGACCAAGGCGAAGAGCGTTTGATTGAAGGCGTGCAGCGTGGTGCCATCCCGCTCACCACCGCGCTGGAGATTGCCCGTGCCAAAGACGGCGATGAAAACCTGGGCGACATGCTGCAAGAGGCCTATGAAAACGGCCAACTCAAAGGCCGCCAGATCATCGAGGCCAAGCGTTTGATAGAAAAGCGCCAAGAGCATGGCCCGGCGTCCCCCAACGCCGACCAGATCAAACCACCCACCTCCAGCTACAGCCTGGTGCGCACTTACCAAAAAGAGGTGGACCGCCAGCGCAAGATGGTCTTGAAAGCCGAACACGCCCACCAGCGCCTACTGCTAGTAGTGCAGGGCTTAAAAAAGCTGTTTGCCGATGAAAGCTTTGTCAACCTGCTGCGCGCCGAAGGCCTGGACACCCTGCCCAAGTACCTGTCGGATCGCATCAGCGCCCCAGATATCACCGTCAGCGGCAACAACAGCACCATCACCACACCCCAACCCGAACTTGAAGGAGAAAGCGTATGAACCCCGCCACCAACCTTGCGCCCAAGCTAGCGCAGCTCTACCCCGGCGTGTACAACCCGGACGGCCAAGCTGACTGCGATGGCGATGCCGCGTCCAAGTTGCCCACCAAGCCCCTCAACACCCTGCTGGGGTTTGACCTGGAAACCTACCAAATCCCGCTGGACCAACTGCTGCCCAGCAAAAAGGTGCCAGACGGCATCATGAGCACGCGCAAGTACAAGCAAATCGTCTCATCCATCCATGAAATTGGCCTGATCGAACCCCTGGCCGTCATCCAGCCCGACGCCGCCAAGTCTGAATACCTTTTGCTCGACGGCCATTTGCGCGTGCTGGCCTTCAAAGAACTGGGCCTCAACGAGGTGGCTTGCCTGTTTGCCAAAGATGACGAAACTTATTCTTACGTTGCGGCCAAATTTATGTGCTGCTGACCGAGAAACCGGTGGGAACACCGAGTTGAGCAGGGGTAGTTGACGCCACATAATTTTCGTAGTGTGCTGCGGGTTTCACTTTGAGGA
>CAIYRQ010000120.1 GCA_903928635.1 uncultured beta proteobacterium
AGCGCCTGACGCTTGCGCCCCGCCTGCAGCCACCCAGGCCTGCAGGCCGCCATCGAGCACCGCCACCGCATCATGGCCCAGCCATTTCAGCATCCACCACAACCGGCCGCAGTAGTTGACGCCTTGCCGGTCGTAGACCACCGCTTGCATGGTGTTGTCAAAACCCACGCTCTGCAACCACGATGCGAACTTTTCGCGCGAGGGCAGGGGGTGGCGGCCACCGCTTTGTGCGCCAGTGGATTGCGGGTCACCCTTGGCACTGAGGTCGGTGTTGAGGTCGGCATAGACCGCACCGGCAATATGGCGCTCCGTGTACATGGCGTGTCCGGCCAGCGGTTGTGCCAGGTCAAAACTGCAATCAAACACCATGAGCGGCCCGCCATTGGCCTGCAATGCCTGGAGTTGTTCAACGGATATCAGGGTGGTGTACACAGCGTGTTCCTTTGCTATTCGGATCAATGGTCTTCGGCAGGGGTGTTGGGGATGGCGCGGGCCCGCAGCAAAGTGGCCAGCAGACCGCTGACCACGATCACGGCAATGCCCGCCCAACCCATGGGCGCAATGTGGTCACCGAACAGGAGCAGGCTGTAGGCGCTCGCAAACACAATGCCCGAGTACTGCATGCTGGCCACCACCAGGGTTGCGCCTTTGCGGTAGGCGCGTGTCATGCACCACTGGCCCAGCGATGCGAGCACGCCAATCGGAACAACCCAGGCGGCGTCTTCAAAACGCACCTGGTCCCAGGGCGTCACAGGGGTGAATAGGAGTCCGACGCCGCCCAGCACCAGCGTGCCCACGGCGAAGTAAAACACGGTGCGTTCTTCGGGCTCACCCACCTTGCCCAGCGCGGTCACCTGCATGTAGGCCAACGCAGCGCCAATTCCCGAGAGCAAGCCAATGACGCCCGCGAACAACTGGTCGTGGTCGATGGTGGGGCGAAGGGTCATCACCACCCCTGCAAATCCCAAGATCACCGTGCCCATGAGCGGGCCCTGACCCACACCCTGGCCATAGAGCAGGGCGCCTCCCAAAATAAAGGCGGCGACCCAGACGCCACTCATGTAGTTCAGCGTCATCGCGGTGGCCAGGGGCAGGTGGGCAATGGCATAAAACCAGGAACCGAGCGAAACCACGCCGATCACGCTGCGGGTGAGGTGCATCATGGGAACCGGCGTGCGCAGGGTGGCGCCCCGCGCGCGCACCATGATGGCCATGAAGATGACGCCAACCACCCCGCGATAAAACACCAGCTCAAAGGTGGCAAAACTGTGGGACGCCGTTTTGATGCCGACCGCCATGGTCGCAAAAATAAAGGCGCCGAGCACCATCCACAGTGCAGGGGCCAGGTTACCTGCGCGTTGTGGCTCAGTCACCCAACGTCCTGCAGCGCCCCGGCCATGCGGGCCCGGTACCACTCGTGAAAGTGCTGCATGCCGTCTTCCATCGGGCTCTGGTAAGGACCGACCTCGTTGTCGCCGCGCAGCAGGAGCGCTTTGCGTCCTGCGTCCATGCGCTCGGCGATTTCGTCATCCTCCACGCAGGTTTCCATATAGGCCGCCTGCTGTGCCTCGACAAATTCGCGCTCGAAGGCGGCAATTTCTTCGGGGTAGTAAAACTCCACCATGTTCATGGTTTTGTCCACGCCCATAGGGTGCAGGGTGGACACCGTCAGCACATGCGGATACCACTCCACCATGGTGTGCGGGTAGTAGGTGAGCCAAATCGCGCCAAACTTGGGCGGTACACCGTTGCGGTAGTTGAGCAAGGCGCTTTGCCAGCGCTCATAGGCGGGCGAGCCGCCTCGCGCGTCAGCTTTGCCAAGGCGGTTGGCCGCGCCCACGGTTTGCACCGAATAGTGCTCTTTGAACTCCCAACGAAGGTCTTCGCAAGTCACAAAGTTACCCAGGCCGGGGTGGAAGGGGCCGACGTGGTAATCCTCCAGGTAGACCTCAATAAAGGTTTTCCAGTTGTAGTTGCATTCGTGCATTTCCACCCGGTCCAGCACATAGCCTTCAAAGTTCAGGTCGGCGCGCGGCCCCAGTCCTGCCATGTGAGAGGCC
>CAIYRQ010000121.1 GCA_903928635.1 uncultured beta proteobacterium
GGCTTGTGGGCCGTATTGGTCGACCAACAAGCGCGCTACTTCGTCAGACAGTGGGGTTGAGGCCACCGGGTGGCGTAAGACATCCGCCAACGTTACGCATTTCTTCGCTGCCAGTGGGTGATTGGCGCGAACCACAAACCCTGCCCGCAATTCCGCCATGGATTCGATGTTGAGGTCGCTGGCCGGGATCACGCGGCGCATATCCACCACCATGGCGTCCAACTGGCGGCTGCGCAATTGCAAGATTTGCAACTCTACGGGTCCTTGGGTCACCGCCACCCGCATGCCCGTTTGCGTGGTCGCAGCGCACATCAGGGGCACCATCAGCAGCGCAGCGGGGCCAGAGCCCAAACCGACATTGATCAAACCTCTGCCGCCTTCTTGCAGAAGTTTGGCGCTGTGGCGCAACTCCGCAGCGTCGCGAACAATATGCCGCGCACGCGCAACAACGTCCTGGCCCAGGGGTGTGAGTTCATTGCGCTTGCCAATGCGGTCCAGCACCTTTGCGCCCAGGTCTTGCTCCAGACTTTGAATGCTGCGACTCAGTGCCGACTGGGTGATGAACAGCTTGTCCGCTGCGCGGCTAAACGAGCCGCTGTCGGCGAGCGCCAGCAGGTGTTCCAGGTGCTTGATGTTCATGGTCTATCGCCCGGCTTATCTATGACAAAAATGAATGATAACTAGAAAAATAATACATTGGACTCATTGATGTGAGCTGCCTACGATACACACCACATCGTTCACTTCACATCACTTCAGGAGCCAGCCATGCGATTGAGCCTCACCCATTTACTGCGTAGCTGCAGCACCGTTGTTGCCAGCTTTGCCTTGGCCGCTTCCGTGGCTGCACAGACCTTTCCGAACAAGCCCGTCTCGCTCATGGTGCCCTACCCGGCGGGCGGTTTGTCCGACATCATTGCGCGCACGGTCAACCAATCTCTGTCCAAAAACCTGGGTCAGCCCGTCTTGGTCGACAACCTGGGCGGCGCCAGCGGTTCCGTTGCGGCGCAAAAGGTACTCAATGCCCCATCCGATGGCTACACCATTTTCCAGGGCTCTCCCAATGAGTTGATCTTGGCTCCCATGGCCATTTCAGCCATCAAATTCAAGAGTGAGGACTTCCGTCTCGTCCAGATGATTGCCACCGCGCAAATTGCGTTTTTGGCGCGCCCTGATTTGCCGGTGAATTCGGTGGATGAGTTTGTCGAGTACGCCCGCAAGGCGGCAAAACAAGGTAAGCCGGTCACCTACGCCAGTGTTGGACCGGGATCTTTCTACCACTTGCTCGGTGAGCATCTCTCCAAGGTGACCGACATTCCCATGATCCATGTCCCCTACCGGGGTGCCGCACCTGCCGAACAAGATGTGATGGCGGGCCAAGTGGACCTTTTCTTGGCACCTTACGGTAAGAAGTACCTCGACTTTCAAAAGTCCGGCAAAGTCAAAGTGCTGGCCATGCTGAACTCCACCCGTTTGGACGGTGTGAAAGAGCTTCCAGCAGTCGGCGAGAGCAAGACGCTCAAAGACTTCACCTTCAACATCTGGACCGGCTACTTTGTGAAGAAGGACACCCCCGATGCGGTGGTGAATATCCTGCACAAAGCCATCACCGAAACCCTGGCCGATCCAACGGTTCACGCCGGACTGGAGTCCAACAGCCTGCTCACTGCGCAACCCGCATCACTGCCGGTCGTGAGCAAGGTCTATGCCGATGGCACGGCGCAGTTCCGCGCGATTGCCAAGTCCATCAACCTGCAAGCGCAATAAGCGCCATGGTGTCATTGCCCGGCGCACTCTTGGCCAGTGCGGAACGCTACACCGCACTGCGCCGCGATATCCATCAGCATCCCGAAATCGGTTTTCAGGAGTTTCGAACCAGTGACTTGGTGGCAGAGCGACTGGAGGGCTGGGGCTACGGCGTCACCCGCGGTTTGGGTGGCACGGGCGTGGTCGGTCAGCTCAAGCGCGGCAATGGCGCGCGCAGATTGGGTTTGCGCGCCGACATGGACGCCCTGCCTATCCAGGAGACCACGGGCTTGCCCTACGCCAGCTGTCATACGGGCCTGATGCATGCCTGCGGGCACGACGGCCATACCACCATGCTATTGGCTGCGGCGGAGCATCTGGCGTCCAGCGGGCAGTTTGACGGGACCTTGAACCTGATTTTTCAACCCGCCGAAGAAAGTCTGGGCGGCGCCCGCAAGATGATGGAGGATGGCCTGTTCGAGCGTTTTCCGTGTGATGCGATTTTTGCGATGCACAACTTGCCCGGCTTTCGGCCGGGGCAGTTGCTCCTCAGGGAGGGCGCGACCATGGCGTCCAGTGAAAACATCCTGGTGCACTTGGAGGGCGTTGGCGGGCATGGCGCCATGCCCCATCTGGGCGCGGACCCCGTGGTGGCCGGCGCCTCCATCGTGATGGGCTTGCAAACCATTGTTTCGCGCAATGTGGCGCCGCTGCAAATGGCAGTGATCACCGTCGGTGCGTTTCAGGCCGGGGTGGCCAACAACGTGATTCCGCAGCATGCCACCCTCAAGCTCAGTGTGCGGGCTTTGGACCGAGGCGTGCGTGAACTCTTGCGCCGGCGCATAGTCGAACTGGTCGAGGCACAGGCGCAAAGCTATGGTGTTCAGGCGCGGGTCGAGTTTTTGCCCGGCTACCCGGTGCTGGTCAATACCCCGGCCGAAACCGCAGTGGCCCGTGAAGTGGCGCTGGGGCTGGTAGGCGGCGACAACGTGGTCTTGCAAACCGAGCCTTTGACCGGCAGCGAAGACTTTGCCTACATGCTGGAAGCCGTGCCCGGAAGCTATCTGTTTATAGGCAACGGCGATGCGGCCACAGGTGGCCACGGCGCGTGCATGGTGCACAACCCCAACTACGACTTTGAGGACCGCAACATTCCCATTGGCGCTGCCTTTTGGGTGCAACTCACGGAGCGTTTTCTGGCACCATGAGTGCATGAGCACGTACCTCACCCCCGCCCAAACCGCCCAAAAGCTGCCGTACCCCGCCCTGGCGCGGCACCTTGAGGCGCTTCTTCAAGATTCGACGGTCAAGGTGCCACCGCGCATGGTCTTGCCCTTGGCAGGCGGTGGCAGCTACTTTGTGATGCCTGCCACCGATGCCACATTGGCCATCAGCAAGCTCATCACTTTCATCCCCGACAACGCAGGTCGTGGTTTGCCCAGCATCCAAGGTGATGTCGTGGTGTTTGACGCAAGTACCGGACAGCGTCTGTGCATATTGGATGGCCCCACGGTGACCGCGCGGCGCACCGCCGCCGTGTCGCTGCTGGCAGCACAAAAGTTGGCGCCCAACACCGACGGCCCTTTGCTGATCGTGGGCGCCGGGGTGCAGGGTCACTCGCATGCCGAGGCGTTTGCAAGCGGCTTGGGTTTGCGCGAGGTGTGGGTGGCCTCGCGCAGTGCGGCCTCGGCCGACGCTTTGGTGCGCCACTGCCACAGCCTGGGCCTGCGCGCCAAGCGGGTGGACGACGCCAACGCCGCACTGGCCGACTGCCCGCTGGTAGTCAGCACCACCTCGGCGCAAGCCGTTGCTTTGCATGCCAGGCCTCGCGCAGACGCTTTCGTTGCTGCGGTGGGCGCATTCACGCCGCGCATGGTGGAGTGGGATGCCGCGGTGTGCCAAAGTCTGGCGCGGGAGGGCACGCTGGTGGTCGACACCCGCGACGCCGACCACGAAGCGGGTGACCTGATCCAAGCGGGGATCGATGTCTCGACCCTGCCCACGCTGGCTGACCTTATTGCCAGCTCAGCCACCTGGACCGACTATGCAAGCCAGCGACCCAGCGGCCCCGTGTTTTTCAAGAGCTGTGGCTGGGCGGGCTGGGACTTGGCAGCAGCGCGGTGTGCGGTATCAGGCCTTCGCCTTGACCTTCAGACGCCAGGCGTGTAGCAGTGGCTCGGTGTAACCGCTGGGTTGCACCAGTCCTTTGAACACCAAGTCGCACGCCGCCTTGTAGGCCATGCTGGTCTTGAAGTTGCCGGCCATGGGCTGGTACGCGGCGTCACCGGCGTTTTGCTTGTCCACCACGCCGGCCATGCGTTCAAAAGTCTCTTGCACTTGCTTTTTGGTCACGACGCGGTGCAACAGCCAGTTGGCTATGTGCTGGCTGGAAATGCGCAGGGTGGCGCGGTCTTCCATCAGGCCCACGTTGTGAATGTCGGGCACCTTGGAGCAGCCCACACCCTGGTCGACCCAACGCACCACATAACCCAAGATGCCCTGGGCGTTGTTGTCCAGCTCCTGCTGCTTCTCTGCGGCGCTCCAGTTGGTGCTGGTGGCCACGGGGATGGTCAGCAAGCCATGCAGCAGTGCGGCGCGCTCTTTCTTGACGTCGGTGGCTTCCAGGCCTTTTTGCACGTCGCTGACCAGCACCTGGTGGTAGTGCAAGGCATGCAAGGTGGCTCCCGTGGGGCTGGGCACCCAGGCGGTGTTGGCACCGGCTTTGGGGTGGGCAATTTTTTGCTCCAGCATGGCCTTCATCAGGTCGGGCATGGCCCACATGCCTTTGCCGATTTGTGCTTTGCCACGCAGGCCGCAGGCCAGGCCCACTAGCACGTTGTTGCGCTCATAAGCGGCGATCCAGTCGCTGGTTTTCATGTCGCCCTTGCGCACCATGGCGCCGGCGTGCATGGAGGTGTGCATCTCGTCGCCGGTGCGGTCCAGGAAACCGGTGTTGATGAAAGCCACGCGGCTGCTGGCGGCAGCAATACAGGCTTGCAGGTTGACGCTGGTGCGGCGCTCTTCGTCCATGATGCCAAGCTTGACGGTGCTGGCAGGCAGGCCCAGCATGTGCTCTACGCGGCCAAACAATTCGTCTGCAAATGCGACTTCGGCGGGGCCATGCATTTTGGGCTTGACGATGTACACCGAGCCCTTGCGCGAGTTGCGCACCAGGCCTGCTGCGGCATCTTTCTTGGTGCGCTTGAGGTCGTGCAGGGCGATGGTGGTGGTGACCACCGCGTCCAAAATGCCTTCGGGGATTTCACGCTTTTGACCTGCAGCGTCGGTGTAGGTGATGGCCGGGTTGGTCATTAGGTGGCCCACGTTGCGCACAAACATCAGCGAGCGGCCATGCAGTGTGACGGGCTTGCCATCGGCGCCGGTGTACACGCGGTCGGCATTCAGACCCCGGGTGAACGTTTTTTCGCCCTTGCTGATGGTCTCAGTCAAGGTGCCTTGCAAAATGCCCAGCCAGTTGCCGTAGGCCAATACTTTGTCCTCAGCGTCCACCACGGCCACCGAGTCTTCCAAATCCAAAATGGTGGACAGCGCCGCTTCGAGCACCAGGTCGCACACACCGGCGGCGTCGCTCTTGCCGATGGGCGTGTTGCGGTCAATGCGAATGTCCAAGTGCAAGCCGTTGTGCTGCAAGAGCACCGACGATGGGTCTTTGGCCGTACCTTGGAAGCCGATGAATTGCGCGGCGTCTTGCAGGCTGGTGTTGCTGCCGTCTTTGAGTTTGACGGACAGCTTGCCGCCCTTGACGCTGTAGGCCACGGAGTCGACATGCGAGCCCTTGCGCAGGGGCGCGGTGCGGTCCAGCACATGGCGGGCATAAGCGATAACTTTTTTGCCGCGCTTGGGGTTGTAGGACTTGCCTGTGGCGCTGACTTTGGTTGCGCCGTCATCTTCAGAAATAACGTCGGTGCCATACAGCGCGTCGTACAAGCTGCCCCAGCGGGCGTTGGCGGCGTTCAGGGCGTAACGGGCATTGAGCACCGGCACCACCAGTTGTGGCCCGGCTTGCACGGCCAGTTCAGCGTCCACGTTTTTGGTGGTGATGCGGGTTTTCTTGGGCACGGGCACCAGGTAGCCAATGCGCTCGAGAAACGCTTGGTAGGCCGCCATGTCGGCAACCGGGCCAGGATGGGCTTTGTGCCAGGCATCGATCTCGAGTTGCAGACGGTCGCGTTCGGCCAACAGCGCCATGTTCTTGGGCGCCAAGTCGGCCACGAGGGCGTCAAAGCCTTTCCAGAAGGCGTCGGGGCTGATGCCGGTGCCGGGCAGGACCTGGTTATCAATGAATTGCTGCAGTACGGTGGCGACTTGCAGACGGGCGATGGAGGTGCGGGCGGTAGCCATAATGATTTTGTTCCTATACATAAAACCGGTGGGCAAAGCGCGCTGCACGCACGCTGCCGGGTCGAAAGTGTACTGACTTGGCGCTGCGTGGCTTCTGACGGCTACCATCGCGCAAACTTTTCGCCGCACCATGAGCCATCCCGAACCGCACAAACCCCTTCCGCTGGCCGGCATTCGCGTCGTTGAATTCACCCACATGGTCATGGGCCCGACTTGCGGCATGGCCTTGGGCGACCTGGGCGCCGATGTGATCAAGGTCGAGCCACTCACGGGCGACAGCACGCGTCGCTTGCTGGGCAGCGGCGCAGGTTTTTATCCCCTGTTCAACCGCAACAAAAAGAGCCTGGCCATTGACCTGCACAGCGCCCAAGGACGTGAAGTGGTGCTGCGCCTGATTGCCACGGCCGACATCGTGAGCGAGAACTTCAAAACCGAGACCATGCAAAAACTCGGGCTCGACTACGCCACGTTGAGCAAGCTCGACGAGCGTTTGATTTACGTGAGCCACAAAGGTTTTTTGCCCGGCCCCTACGACCACCGCACTGCGCTGGACGAGGTGGTGCAAATGATGGGTGGCCTGGCCTACATGACCGGACGCCCCGGCGATCCACTGCGTGCGGGCAGCAGCGTCAACGACATCATGGGCGGCCTCTTTGGCGCCATGGGTGCGATGGCCGCCCTGATGCAACGCCAACAGACCGGCAAAGGCCAGGAAGTGCAGGCGGCGCTGTTTGAGAACAACATCTTTCTGGTGGCGCAGCACATGCTGCAGTTCGCCGTGACCGGCAAAGCCGCCGCACCCATGCCCGAGAAGATTTCGCCCTGGGGCATTTACGACGTGTTCAAGGTCAAAGACGGCGCGCAAATCTTTTTGGCTGTGGTGGGCGATACCCAATGGCGGGTGTTTTGCGACGCCTTTGGTTTTGCAGATCTGTTCGCCGATGCGCGGCTTGCCAGCAACAACGACCGCGTGCTGGCGCGCAGTTGGTTGATTCCGCTGCTGCGCGAGCGTTTGGTGGAACGCAGCGCCACCGAACTGGCAGCGGTGTTCGAACAGCATGGCTTGCCGTTTGCGCCGATCACCGATCCACAGCACCTGTTTGACGACCCCCACCTGCAAGCCACGGGCGGCTTGGCACCGATGACCTTGCCTGACGGCCGGCAGACGGCGACCCCCTTGTTGCCCTTGATGCTGGATGGCCAACGCCTGGGCCTGCGTCTGGATCCGCCGCGCCTGGGTCAGCACGGCCACGAGCTCTTGCAGAGCCTGGGCTA
>CAIYRQ010000122.1 GCA_903928635.1 uncultured beta proteobacterium
CGCATTTATCGTCACGCTCGGAGGGCTGACCCTGTGGCGCGGCCTGGCGTTTGACGCCACCGGCGGCTTTGACAACTCCGGCATGCCCGACCCCCTGCCCTTCATTGGGTATGGCGAGCTACTGGGTGTGCCCATGCCGATATGGATCACCGGCATCTACTTTGTGGTGACGGCCTTTGTGCTCTCGAGCACCAAGCTCGGCCGCTATGTGTATGCCATGGGCTCCAACGAAATGGGCGCGCGCCAGGTCGGCATCAACATCCGCTGGTACAAACTGGGCGTGTATGTGGTCTCCGGCCTGAGCTGCGCTTTGGGTGCCGTGGTGCTGATGGCGCGCATGGATTCGTCCAGCGGCAAGATGGCGCAGATGTTCGAGCTCGACGCCATTGCCGCAGTCATATTGGGCGGCACGTCGCTGTTTGGCGGACGCGGCAGTATTTGGGGCAGCTTGCTCGGTGCGGTGCTGATCACCATGATCCGCAACGGCATGAACCTGATGGAAATTTCGCAGTTCAAGCAGATGATGGCCATTGGCGCCGTAGTGATCGTGGCGGTGTGGATTGACGTGATTCGCCGCCAGCACTTGCTCAAAAAATGAGCGCCGCGGTGCCTGCCATGCATGTGTGGGTGCTGGGCGAAGCCCTGATGGACTGCATGGCGCAGCCTGACGGAAGTCTTCGCCCCTTGATGGGGGGCAGCCCCTTCAACCTGGCGCGTGCCGCCGCACTGCGCGGAGCCGATGTCGGCTTTTTGAACCCCTTGTCGACCGACCTGTTCGGACAGCAAATGCAGGCCCAGCTCGAGGCCGACGGCGTCAAACTCTTGCTGCCCTCCAGCCACCGTCCCACCTCTTTGGCTGTCGTGCAGATCAGCCAGGGCCAGCCCAGCTACGGCTTTTACCGCGAAGGTATTGCCGACCGCGACTACAGCGTTGAACAGGTGCTAAGCCTGCTCGAAACACAAACGCCCGGGATCTTGCACACAGGTTCTTTGCTGTTAGTGCCGCCAGAACAGGAGAAGGTGCTGGCAATTCTGCAGGGGGCCAAACAACGAGGCTGGACCATCAGCGTGGACGTCAACCTGCGGCCCAAATTGGCAGCGGACTTGAACGCCTATGTGGTCGCCGTGCGCAAAGTAGCGGCGCTGGCAGACTGGTTGAAAGCCAGCGACGAAGATTTAGAGACACTGGGTTTCTCGCACGTAAGCCGGGCCAACGCCCCCGCCCTTGCTGCGTCATTCGCCGGGCACGGTGCCAGCCGCATTGCCCTGACGTTTGGCGCGCAGGGCGCTTATTTGGAGGTAGACGATTCACGCGCTTCCTTGGACGTTCCTCCGGTGACCTTGGTGGATACGGTCGGCGCGGGAGACACGTTTTGGGGCAACTGCCTGGCCGACTGGGCCTTGACGCCCGAAGGCGCGGCACAGCGCTTAGATACGACCTTGCGTCAGGCCATGTGTGCCGCAGCGATCAACTGCACGCGCGCCGGCTGTCAACCGCCTGCCTTGGCCGAAACGCTTTCACAAATGCCCATCTGAACGCACAGCTTAGGCGTAAAAAAGCGCACCGACGGTGCGCTTTTTTGATGGTGGCATGAAAGCTTACTTGTTCTTCAGCTTCCCGCGCGGAATCACCGCCGTGGTGATGGTGGCGCGCACTGGAGGCTCGCCGCCGGCCAGGGGCTTGGGCGGTGACGTATCCTTCTTGGGCTTCTTCGCTTCTTTATTGGTTTTTTGCTGACCTTTTGCCATGAC
>CAIYRQ010000123.1 GCA_903928635.1 uncultured beta proteobacterium
ACGCTGACCGCGTATGTGCCAAGCTTGATTGCGGGTGTTCCCCAAAAGCGTACCGGACCCGGCGTGCGCTTTCAATTGGCATTGGACGCACTGCAGACTTTGCACAACGCACGCTTGTTGGGCAGTCAAGGAGTTACTTTGCCCGATATGTGCGTTGTGCTGGAAGCTGACGCCTTGGATGTCGAGCCGCTGCTCGATGCGCTGACCGGTTTGGGGTGGGTTGGCTTGCTGCAGGAAGAGCACGGCCAGGCGAGAGAAGGCCGTTGGGTCCTGCTGATTGAGCCTGCAACTACACCGCTGGAGCCTCTGATTCAGACCTTTTTGATAGCGCGGGTTCCCGGCACACAGGCGTTCTGGCACAGCGCGCTGCAGGCGAAAACAAGCCTGCATCAGGCCTGGGGAGCCGCCAATCCTGAGGCGGCCTAAGGCAGGCGCGCGGGTACAATCGACTATTTGGAGCTTTGACATGCGCCTGATCGGCAAAGCGCTCACCTTCGACGACGTGTTGTTGGTGCCAGCGTATTCCCAAGTCCTGCCTAAGGACACCTCTCTCGCCACCCGTTTCACCCGCAATATCGCGCTCAACCTGCCCCTGGTGTCTGCTGCCATGGACACGGTGACCGAGGCGCGCCTGGCGATTGCCATTGCCCAGGAGGGCGGCATCGGCATCGTTCACAAAAACCTGAGTGCCACCGAGCAAGCGGCCCAAGTGGCCAAAGTAAAGCGCTACGAGAGTGGCGTGCTGCGCGATCCGGTCGTGATTACGCCGCATTTCACGGTGCGCGAAGTGATGGCCTTGTCCGACCAGTTGGGTGTTTCCGGCTTCCCCGTCTGTGACGCGGGCCGCGTGGTGGGCATCGTCACCGGCCGCGATCTGCGGTTCGAGACCCGCTACGACCTGCCGGTGAGCGCCATCATGACGACGCGTGAGCGCCTGATTACGGTGCCGGATGGCACGACGCTGCTGGAAGCCAAAGCGCTGCTCAACAAGCACAAGCTGGAGCGCCTGCTGGTGGTCAATGAGGCGTTTGAGCTCAAGGGCCTGATCACGGTCAAAGACATCACCAAGCAAACCAGCTTTCCCAACGCGGCACGTGACGCCTTCGGCAAATTGCGCGTGGGCGCGGCGGTGGGCGTGGGCGAGGGCACCGAAGAGCGCGTGGAAGCCCTGGTGCACGCCGGGGTGGACGCCATCGTCGTGGACACTGCGCACGGCCACAGCCATGGCGTGATCGAGCGCGTGCGCTGGGTCAAGAAGAACTTCCCGCAGGTCGATGTGATTGGCGGCAACATCGCCACCGGCGCTGCGGCCCTGGCGCTGGTCGAGGCCGGTGCGGACGCGGTCAAAGTGGGCATTGGGCCGGGCTCCATTTGCACCACGCGCATCGTGGCGGGTGTGGGCGTGCCCCAAATCATGGCGATTGACAGCGTGGCTACCGCCTTGCGCGGCACCGGCGTGCCTTTGATCGCGGACGGTGGCATCCGCTACAGCGGCGACATCGCCAAGGCCTTGGCCGCAGGTGCAGGCACGGTAATGATGGGCAGCATGTTTGCCGGAACCGAAGAAGCACCCGGCGAAGTGATTCTTTACCAGGGGCGCAGCTACAAAAGCTACCGCGGCATGGGCAGTATCGGCGCGATGCAGCAAGGCAGCGCGGACCGTTATTTTCAAGAATCCAGCACCGGCAATCCCAACGCAGACAAGCTGGTGCCCGAAGGCATTGAAGGCCGAGTGCCCTACAAAGGCTCCATGGTCGCCATCATTTTCCAAATGTCGGGCGGCATTCGCGCAAGCATGGGCTACTGCGGTTGCGCCACCATTGCCGACATGCAAGACAAGGCGGAGTTTGTGGAAATCACCACGGCAGGCATCCGCGAGAGCCATGTGCACGATGTGCAAATCACCAAAGAAGCGCCCAACTACCGGGCGGACTAAGTTTGCCGTCAGGGCGTTTCATGCAGCACTCCAAAATTCTCATCCTCGATTTCGGCTCCCAGGTAACCCAACTCATTGCGCGCCGCGTGCGGGAAGCCCATGTGTACTGCGAGGTACACCCCTGCGATGTGAGCGATGACTGGGTGCGCGCCTACGCTGCGGACGGCTCGCTCAAGGGCGTGATTCTGTCGGGCAGCCACGCCAGCGTGTACGAAGACAGCACCGACAGCGCGCCTGCAGCGGTGTTTGCCCTGGGTGTGCCGGTGCTGGGCATTTGCTATGGCATGCAGACCATGGCGCAGCAGCTCGGTGGCAAGGTCGAGGGCGGTCACACCCGCGAGTTTGGCTACGCCGAAGTGCGTGCCCATGGCCACACCGCCTTGCTCAAGGACATTGCTGACCTGACCACGGCTGAGGGCCACGGCATGCTCAAGGTGTGGATGAGCCATGGCGACAAGGTCACCGAACTGCCGCCGGGCTTCAAACTGATGGCCAGCACACCAAGCTGCCCCATTGCCGGCATGGCTGACGAAGCGCGCCATTTCTACGGCGTACAGTTTCACCCCGAGGTAACGCACACCGTGCAGGGCCAAGCGCTTTTGAACCGCTTTGTGTTGGACATTTGCGCTGCCCGGCCCGACTGGGTGATGCGCGACCACGTGGCCGATGCCGTTGCCAAAATCCGCGAACAAGTGGGTGACGAGGAAGTGATTTTGGGCCTCTCCGGCGGCGTGGACTCGTCGGTCGCGGCAGCGCTCATCCACCGCGCCATTGGCGACCAGCTGACCTGCGTGTTTGTGGACCATGGCCTGCTGCGCTTGAACGAAGGCGATTTGGTGATGGAGATGTTCGTTGGCAAGCTCAATGCCAAGGTCATCCGCGTGGACGCCAGCGAGCTGTTCTTGGGCAAACTGGCCGGCGTGAGTGAACCCGAAGCCAAGCGAAAAATCATTGGCGGCCTGTTTGTGGATGTGTTCAAGGAGCAGGCTGCAAAGCTCAAAGCGGGCAATGGTGGCCATAAACGCGCGACCTTCCTCGCCCAAGGCACGATTTACCCGGACGTGATCGAGAGCGGCGGCGCCAAGAGCAAAAAGGCCGTCACCATCAAAAGCCACCACAACGTGGGCGGCCTGCCAGAGCAACTGGGTTTGAAGCTACTGGAGCCTCTGCGCGACCTGTTCAAAGACGAAGTACGTGAACTCGGCGTGGCCCTGGGCCTGCCGCATGACATGGTGTACCGCCACCCATTCCCTGGGCCCGGGCTGGGCGTGCGCATTTTGGGCGAAGTGAAAAAAGAATATGCCGACCTGCTGCGCCGGGCCGACGCCATCTTTATCGAAGAACTGCGCGCCACGCCGTATGTTCCAGTCCAAGGGCAGGCCATGGGAGCAGCAGGCATGCCGAAAAATTGGTACGAGGCCACCAGCCAGGCCTTTACTGTGTTTTTGCCCGTGAAAAGCGTGGGCGTGATGGGCGATGGACGCACCTACGACTACGTTGTCGCGCTGCGCGCCGTGCAAACCAGCGACTTCATGACCGCTGACTGGGCCGAATTGCCCTATGCGTTGCTGAAAAAAGTGTCCGGCCGCATCATCAACGAAGTGCGTGGCATCAACCGCGTGACCTACGATGTGAGCAGCAAGCCGCCGGCGACCATTGAGTGGGAGTAATCACCCGTCGGCTTTAGACGCATTGGAGTTCGCCCATGTACATGCCCGCACAATTTGACAACAAGGATTTGGCCGTCGCCGCGCAGCTGATGCGCTCGCACCCCTTTGCAAGTCTGATTTCCGTGGATGGCAGCGGCTTGCCGTTTGTGACCCACTTGCCACTGCATTGGGAAGAAGGCGCTGCGAGCGGGCAGGGCGCACAACCGTACGGACAACTACTGGGCCACTGCGCCCGTGGAAACCCGCACTGGAAGTACTTGGCCGAGCGGCCGCAAGCGGTGGTGACATTTATGGGGCCGCATGCCTATATGTCACCCAAGGTTTACCCGGATTTGGTGCGGGTTCCCACCTGGAACTATGTGGCCGTGCATTGCACTGTGCAGGCCGAGATCCTAGACGGCGCCGAGGCCAAAGATGCCTTGTTGAAGCAATTGATCGCGGACCACGAGCCTGCTTACGCGGACCAATGGCGTGCCCTGCCGGAAGACTACACCGGCAAAATGCTTCAAGGCATTGTCGCTTTTTCATTAAAAATCATTGACTTGCAGTGCAAAGTTAAAGTGAATCAGCACCGTCCTGAAGCCCATGCGCGCATGCTCGAGGTCTATGACGCTGGCAGCCCGGACCAGCAGGCGCTGGGCCAGTGGATGCGCCAAATGGGCTTAGGCGTGTGAGCGGAACTGACGAAGAGTGGATGCGCCTTGCCCTGCAGCAGGCCGAGCTCGCAGCGCTCGACGGCGAAGTGCCGGTGGGCGCGGTGGTCGTCAAAAATGGGCAATTGATCGCCACCGGTCGCAACGCACCGGTCGGCCAGCATGACCCGACCGCCCATGCCGAAGTGGCCGCATTGCGCGCCGCGGCACTTGCGCTTGGCAATTACCGCCTTGATGGCTGCGAGCTCTTTGTCACCCTGGAGCCTTGCGCCATGTGCAGTGGTGCCATGCTGCATTCCCGGCTGAAAAGAGTGGTGTTTGGCGCCGCGGATCCGCGTACAGGCGCTGCAGGTTCGGTCTTGAACCTGTTCAGTTATCAAGCGTTGAACCACCAAACTGAAGTTCAAGGCGGCGTGCTGGCAGATGAGTGCGGCAAAGTGCTGCAAACGTTTTTCAAACCGAGGAGGGTGAATATGAACCCCGTACGTGACGATGCAGTACGCACGCCTGAGGCTTGCTTTGCCGATCTGCCGGACTATCCTTGGGCGCCCAACTATGTGTCGGATCTGCCAGCGCTGGACGGTTTGCGCGTGCACTACCTGGATGTGGGGCCGCAGGACGCGTCCACCACTTACCTCTGCCTGCATGGCAACCCGGCCTGGAGTTATCTCTACCGCACCATGATTCCGGTATTTGCGCGGGCAGGGCACCGCGTCATCGCGCCGGATTTGATCGGCTTTGGCAAAAGCGACAAGCCCAAGAAGGACGCATTCCACACCTTCGGGTTCCACCGGCAGGTGCTGCTGGAGCTGGTGGAGCGCCTGGATTTGCGCAATGTGGTGCTGCTGGTGCAGGACTGGGGAGGCATTCTGGGGCTGACCCTGCCGATGGAGGCGCCTGTGCGCTACCAGGGTCTGCTGGTGATGAACACCATACTGGCCACCGGCGAGCAGCCAATGTCAGCCGGTTTTCTGGCTTGGCGAGATTGGTGCGCCAAGAACCCTGAGTTTGATGTGGGGCGCCTGTTCAGCCGAGGGAATCCGCATTTGGAACCCGCTCAGTGGCAGGCCTACAACGCGCCGTTTCCCGACAAAGGCCACCGTGCAGCGCTACGCGCTTTCCCGCCCATGGTGCCGGAGTTTGCGGACTCGCCAGGCGCAGCCATTTCGCGCCGCGCCCAGGCCTTTTGGCAACACGATTGGACTGGCAAAACCCTGATGGCCATTGGTCAGCAAGACCCTGTCTTGGGTGAGCCCACCATGCGCGCCCTGCAAAAAGTGATTTGGGGCTGCGACGAAGTCATGCTGCTGCCTCAAGCTGGGCATTTTGTGCAGGAGCACGGCGAGTTCATCGCCCAACGCGCCCTTGCCTTTTTTGGAGCGAACGACTGATGAGCCACATTTACATTTATTCGCCCGCCGGCGC
>CAIYRQ010000124.1 GCA_903928635.1 uncultured beta proteobacterium
GGTTTCGACGTGGGTACGGAATCGCTGTGGTGCATGTCGAGCTGAATGCGCTCGTAAAACAGATTCAAAAAAACTAACTGCAAACGACGAACGTTTCGCACTCGCTGCTTAATAACCAGTGAGCCTTACAACAGCAGGCCGATGGGCTGGGCAAGGGTGTTGAGGTGAAAGCCCCAACGTCCAGGCTGTAAGGTCATTCACATCGGCTGGCGCCAAACCGGGTACCTTGGTTTGGAGCGAGACACAAGGGTACTGGCGACGGTAAAAGCGTGTGGCTGCGCGTTTACCAGGGCGAGACCTAAATCAGACCACTAAACATGTAGATCTGCTCGAAGATGGCTTGCGGACGCGGGTTCAAATCCCGCCAGCTCCACCAAAAATTGAAAGCCAACCCTAACCGGTTGGCTTTTTTTGCCTGCTACCGCGTGGTTGCGCGGGTTACTGCGGGTTCTTGCGGACTACGGAGAGAGCCATTTCTGCCAGTAACCGGCGCGTTTTACTCTCGCTGATGCACCGGGGTGACGGCAAGGTGGCCAAAGCCTTGGCCAAAAAGCTGCTGGCCTGGTGCCTCGCAGACAACCAGGGCGTGCGCATGCTGCTGGGCGATATCAGCCTGCTGATGGGTGACACCCAAAGTGCTATGAAGAGCTATCTGAAAGATGCAGCAGATTCACCGGTGCAGTGGTGCCAGGCGGGCCAAATTGCGTGTAGGGAAGGGGACTGTGTGAGCGCCTGCACCTATGTGCGCTGGGGCATTGCGACCAACCCCTAAATTGCAGAAGGGCTCACCGGCCGCACAAAGATTAACGAGCACGCTGTATTGCACACCTGTGGCAATGACAAAGTCTTCAGCGTGATCCTGTTGCAGCATTAGCCACTGCATGCGCACATAGTCTTTGGCGTGGCCCCAGTCGCGCAGGGCGTCGATGTTGCCCATGTACAGGCAGCTCTCCAGCCCCTGGCTAATGTTGGCCAGGCCGCGGGTGATCTTGCGGGTGACAAAGGTTTCGCCCCGGCGTGGGCTCTCGTGGTTAAACAAAATGCCGTTGCAGGCATACATGCCATAGGCCTCGCGGTAGTTGACGGTAATCCAATACGCATACATCTTGGCCACGGCGTAGGGGCTGCGGGGGTAAAACGGTGTGGTTTCCTTTTGCGGGGTTTCTTGCACCAGGCCATACAGTTCGCTGGTACTGGCTTGGTAAAAGCGGGATTTCTTCTCCAGCCCCAGGATGCGAATGGCCTCCAAGATGCGCAGGGTGCCCATGCCGTCTACGTCGGCGGTGTATTCGGGGCTCTCAAAGCTCACGGCTACGTGGCTTTGCGCGCCCAGGTTGTAGATTTCGTCCGGCTGGGTTTCTTGAATGATACGCGTCAGGTTGCTGCTGTCGCTCAGGTCGCCGTAGTGCAGCTTGAAGCGGGCGTTGTCCACATGCGGATCCTGGTAGATGTGGTCGACGCGCTGGGTGTTAAACGAGCTAGCCCGGCGCTTGATGCCGTGGACGATGTAGCCTTTTTCCAGCAGAAACTCAGCCAGGTAAGAGCCGTCTTGACCGGTGATGCCGGTGATCAATGCAACCTTGGGTTCCTTTGTAGAGCTGAGGGGCGAGTGCTGAGTGCTGAGTGTGGACATGGCGGGTGATAATTATTTGATAGCTGCTTGCGCTTTACTGGCGGGGGCTAGAGGCTGTTTTGTTGTATGAAGTCTTGGTAGGCCAAGGCCAACCCTTGCTCTAGATTCACCTGGGCTTGCCAGCCCAACGCATTCAGGCGGGTGCTGTCCATCAGCTTGCGCGGCGAGCCGTCAGGCTGCGTGGTGTCAAAGTCGATATTGCCTTGGTAGCCTGTGGAGTCGCTGACGGCCTGGGCCAGCTCTGCGATGGTGATGTCAGTGCCATAACCAACGTTGATTTGGCTTTGCATGGGGGTGGTGTGCTGGTCGTAAACGGCCTTGGGCAGGTTCATAACAAAGACACTGGCAGCTGCCATGTCGTCTACATACAGAAACTCGCGCTTGGGCGTGCCGCTGCCCCAGATGGTGACGGTGGGTGCGTTGTTGACCTTGGCTTCATGAAAACGGCGAATCAGCGCGGGGATGACGTGGCTGTTTTGTGGGTGGTAGTTGTCACCGGGGCCATAGAGGTTGGTGGGCATGACGCTGCGGTAGTCAATGCCGTGGCTGGCGCCATGTTGGCGGTTGTAGCTCTCACACAGTTTGATGCCAGCAATTTTGGCCACGGCATAGGGCTCATTGGTGGGCTCTAGCGGGCCGGTAAGCAAGGCGGACTCGGTCATGGGCTGCGGTGCCAGCTTCGGGTAGATGCAGCTGGAACCCAAAAAAAGAAGTTTTTGCACACCATTTTGAAAAGCAGCTTGAATCACATTGGCCTGCACCATCAGGTTTTGGTAGATGAAGTCTGCAGGGTAGGTGTTGTTGGCATGGATGCCACCTACTTTAGCGGCGGCCAGGTAGACCTGGTCGGGCTTTTCTCTGGCAAAGAACGATTGAACTGCTGCTTGGTCGGTGAGGTCTAGTTCTTGATGCGTTTTGAGGACTAAGGACTCGGCATTAATTCCGCTTTGCGTTAGGTGGCGAACAATTGCGCTGCCGACCATGCCTCGATGACCTGCTACATATATTTTTTGAATTTTGCTCATGGGCCAGATTTTGCCAAGGTGGGAGTGTGTGTTTGCTCGGTCTCGATTTGCAGCGCTTCAATCTCCCCCCGCAGCTTTTCATACTCCGACATCTTGCGCTCCAGAAAGCGCCGGGTCAACGCGGCTTTTTCAGCAACGCCGGTGGGGGTGAGCAAGTAGGCGTAACTCAGCTTGTCGGGGTTTTTGCTGAAGTTGCCCATCTTGATCCAGCCTTTTTCGGCCAGCGCGCCTATACAGTAGTGGATGCCACTCAGGCTCATGCCGATCTCTTTGGCCAGAGTGCGCTGGCTGATGCCCGGGCGCTCTTGCAGCAGCTTCAGCGTCCAGAAGTGAGTTTCTTCGTTGATGGTGCTGCGTCGGGTGGGCATGGGCGAGGAATGTGGGAGGTGTTCTAATTTGGAACGGATTGTAGCTTGTGTATGTCAATTCTTGAAGCAAGTGCGCTGCCCGGTCTCTTTTGACGGGCGGCAGACAATTGATCAACTCCCCAACCCGATCACTACCGATGCCGGGTCTACCCAAGCCACGACTGATTGCCTAGGGCCAAGTACGGCTCGGTCCGCTGCAAACCCCACAATCTGGAGCCCAGTCGCCAAGCCCACCGACACTTCAGAGCCCTGCTCGGCGTCCAATGTACCTATCAACTCGCCCCACAATTGGTTGTTCCCCGCGAGCCCATCGGCGTTGGCGTGGACCGTCACCGCCGAGGCTTTGCACAATGCCAATGCTTGCATCCCCACCTGCAGGCCCAACAGCTCTGCACTTTCTTGGGTAATTTTGGAGAGCAGCAGGGCGCCATTGGGCAACTCCAGCCGCACCCAAGCCGCCGAGGCGCGATTTTCGATGGACTGGATGCGGCAGGGCAGCTGGTTGCGCATACTGGTGCGCAGCCCCAGTCCAGAGAGGGTTGAAAGGTTTAAGGCGTTGCCCTGGCGTTTTTGCAGCACCGACAAGACGCTGTTGCGGGCCTGCGCCAGCAGCTGTGCAGCTTCGAGCAATTGTTCTCCCGCAGGGGTCAGCCGCGCGCCGCCGCCGCCGCTGCCGCCCACGGCTTTTTCCACCAATGCGGCGCCTGCCAGGTTGCTCAGCACCTCGATGGCTTGCCAGGCCGCCTTGTAGCTGATCCCTGCGCCCCGCGCGGCCTCGGAAATAGAGCCTGCATCTTGCAGGCGACGCAAAATATCCAGCCGTTTGTCGGCGACGTCGTTTCCGAGGGCTTCGGCAAATTGAAGTGGGGCAGGGTTCATGGAGTGACGCGGGTGTTCGCTATTCTTGAATGGTATAGCGGTGCTACACTCGTTATTCTAATTTTGAATAGCGAGGTATGGGTGGCAAAAATCATTCTCTGGATGGCCGCATGGCTCGCGCTGAATGTGCAGGCTGGCGAGGTGGGTGTGGCCGTTGCAGCCAATTTCACCGCACCCATGCAAAAAATCGTGCAGGTGTTTGAGCAAGAGACCGGTTACAAAGCGGTGCTCTCCTTCGGTTCTACCGGCAATTTGTACGCACAAATCAAAAACGGTGCGCCGTTCCAAGTCCTGCTGGCGGCTGACGAGGAAACCCCGCTCAAGTTAGAGAAAGAGGGCCTAGCGCAGGCGGGTAGCCGATTCACGTATGCCACCGGTAAATTGGTTTTGTGGAGCAAGCAGCCGGGCTTGGTAGACGACAAGGGCGACATTCTGCGCAGCGGCAACTTCCAGCGGATCGCACTGGCCAACCCCAAGCTCGCACCCTATGGCGCTGCCGCTGTGGAGGCGCTGGCCCAGCTGGGGCTGTGGCCGGCGCTTCAGCCAAAAGTAGTGCAAGGCGACAACATTGCCCAAACCTACCAGTTCGTCGCCACCGAGAACGCGCAACTGGGCTTTGTGGCGCTGTCGCAAGTGATGGTGGACGGCAAGCTGGCCCAGGGCTCGGCCTGGGTGGTGCCTGCTACCTTGCACGCGCCCCTTGCGCAATCAGCGGTGCTGCTGGGCAAAGGCAGCGACAACCCGGCGGCGGTGGCGCTGCTGCGCTTTCTGCGCAGTGACCGGGCCAAGGCGATCATCCGTTCGTTTGGGTACGACTGCTGATGAACGAAGCGCTGGATGCCATCCGACTGACCGTGGTGCTGGCTACCTCCACCACCGTGGTCTTGCTCTTGCTGGCGACCCCCTTGGCCTGGTGGCTGTCGCAAACGGGCTCCCGCTGGCGCTCGCCCATCAGTGCTCTGGTGACCTTGCCACTGGTGCTGCCGCCCTCGGTGCTGGGTTTCTACCTCCTGGTCGCGATGGGGCCGCAAGGGCCGTTAGGTCAACTGACGCAGGCGCTGGGCTGGGGCGTGCTGTCCTTTACTTTTACCGGACTGCTCATCGGTTCGGTCATTTTTTCTTTGCCCTTTGCAGTGCAGCCACTGCAGCACGCGTTTGAGTCTATGGGTGCGCGGCCCATGGAGGTGGCGTACACCTTGCGCGCCAGCCCTTTGGATGCCTTCTTTTTCGTGGCTTTGCCCTTGGCCCGACCGGGGTTGATTACGGCGGCCATTTTGAGTTTTTCGCACACGGTGGGCGAGTTTGGTGTGGTGTTGATGATTGGCGGCAACATTCCCGGCAAAACGCGGGTGGTGTCCACCCAAATTTATGGCCATGTGGAAGCCATGGAGTACACCCAGGCCCACTGGCTGGCGGGCGGCATGCTGGTGTTTTCTTTTGTGGTCTTGCTAGCTCTGGCCATGATGCGAAATCGCAGCGAGCGGGTGATGCCATGAGTGGGGGCGATGCATTGCAGCTGCGGCTGCAATTGGAGCGCGGCGACTTTGCGCTGGACGTGGACCTGGTACTGCCAGACAGCGGCATCAGCGTCTTGTTTGGCCCCTCCGGATCTGGCAAGACCAGCGTCTTGCGCTGTGTGGCGGGCCTGGAACGCGCAGCCAGTGGGCGGGTTCAAGTCGGACAGGCGGTGTGGCAGGACGCGCGTAAAGGCATTTTTCTACCGCCCTGGCAGCGCGATGTGGGCTATGTGTTTCAAGAAGCCAGCTTGTTTGCGCACTTGAACGTCGAACAAAACCTGGCCTTCGGCCTGAGGCGTTCGGACAAGCCGGGCGGGGCACAGGCCCTGCAGTATGCGATTGAATTGCTGGGCATTGGGCATTTGCTGCGGCGCGAGACGGGTCACTTGTCGGGCGGAGAACGCCAGCGTGTGGCCATTGCGCGTGCACTCGCCACCCAACCCGCATTGCTGCTGCTGGACGAGCCGTTGGCTGCGCTGGACCTGGCCCGGCGCCAGGAAATCTTGCCGTGGCTGGAAAAAATGCGCGACGAGCTGCGCATGCCTATGCTCTATGTGACGCACTCGGCCGACGAACTGGTGCGGTTAGCCGACCACGTGGTGGTGCTGGAGCAGGGTCGGGTCAAAGCAGCCGGACCCGCTGCACAGGTGCTTTCCAGTATCGAAAACCCCGCCATCGTGGGCGACGAGGCGGGTGTGGTGCTGCGCGGCACGGTGGCCCGACGTGATGCGCCGTGGCACTTGGCGCAGGTGGTGTTTGACGGCGGTGCGCTGTGGGTGCGCGACACGGGCCTGGATTTGGGACGTGCCGTGAGGCTGAGGGTATTGGCCCGGGATGTGAGCCTGACGACGCAGATGCCACAGGGCACCAGCATCCAAAACCACATCCACGGTCACATGGAAGCCGTGGTGGATGATGTACATCCTTCCCAAGCCCTGGTACGCGTGCGCTGTGGCGCTGAGGTGATTGTGGCGCGGGTCACCCGGCGCGCCTTAGATGCGTTGGGACTGGCCGTGGGCGCGCCGGTGTGGGCGCAAGTCAAGTCGGTGGCGGTGATTGAATAGCGTATCCCCGCCATGCCGCCTCTGCGCAATTGGTGGGCGCAGGCGGAACGGTTGGCGCTCTGGGCCGTGATCTAGACTGGTACCGTTTGACCCCTCGTGCCGCACCGGAGCTCCGCCATGAACGACGAAGAAAAATACATTGCCCGCACTGAGCGCATGATCACCCGCTGGTCGGGCCAGCGCATGCCGGTCGCACGCAAACACACAGACGAAGGCGACGTGCTGCGCCAAAGCCCCGCTGCGACCGGTGAGCTGGATGCCGAAAACAACTTTTATGTCGAGCCCGCCCGGGCGCTACCGGTGCTGGCGACCTGCGATGTGCTGGTGGTGGGCGCCGGACCTGCGGGCCTGTCGGCCGCTTTGGCCGCTAAGCGTGCGGGTGCCGACACCATCATCCTGGAGCGCTTTGGCTGCTTTGGCGGCGTCATTACCACGGTGGGCATGGAGACCTTGGCCTGGTACCGCTACGAAGGCACGGTGGAGGGCGAGGGCATTGGCGTGGAAATGGAGCGCCTGGCCGCGCAAATGGGCGGCGCGATCAAGTGGCCGTACAACGACAGCGAATGTTTGGATGCAGACTTTTTTAAGGTGGTCGCCGACCGCCTGATCACCGAGGCCGGTGTGCGGCCGATATTGCATTGCATGGCCGTGGATGTGGTATTCGAGCCGGGCAGTAACCGCCTCAAAGGCATCGTCACCGAGAGCAAGTCGGGTCGCCAGGTGGTGCTGGCCAAGCGCGTGATCGATTGCACCGGCGACGCCGACATCGCCCACCTGGCGGGCGCGAGCTACCGCAAAACACCCAAAGACAAGATGCTGGGCATGACCACGGTGTTCAATGCCTCCGGCGTGGACAAACAGAAGTTCTTGGAATACACCGAAGCAAAACCGGCCACCTACGCCGACTGGAGTCGCACCTGGGCGCAAGAAACCAGCGGCAAAGAAAACGAGTTGCGCAGCCCCTACCTGGACCAGGAGTTTGACACCGCGCGTGAACTCGGCGTGATTCCTGCCAACAGCACCAACCTGGGCGGATCGTGGTCTGCGCTGTCCGAGGCGGGCGAGGCGACGAATTTGAATCTGGCCCACATGTATGGCTACGACGCCACCGACGTGATGGACTTGACGGCCGCCGAGATGCAGGGCCGCCAGGAAGCCTTGCACGCGCTGATGGCACTCAAAAAAGTGGTGCCCGGTTTCGAGAACGCCAAGCTGCGCAACTTTGGCATGACGCTGGGCGTGCGCGATTCGCGCAAGATCATTGGACGCTACAACCTGACCAGCGAAGACGTGCGCAACCAGGCCAAGTTTGAGGATTCGATAGGCATCTTTCCGGAGTTCATTGATGGCTACAACGTATTGATTCTGCCGACCACCGGGCGCTACTTTGAGGTGCCTTACGGCTGCATGGTGCCGCTGGAGGTGGACAACCTGCTGGTGGCAGGGCGCTGTGTGGCGGGCGATATGGTGTCCCACGCAGCCATGCGCAATATGATGGCCTGCACCGTAACGGGCCAAGGCGCTGGTGCGGCGGCCGCGGTGTCAGTGCAGCAGGGCGTGTCCACCGCCGAGGTGAGCCTTGCCGCGGTGCAAGCCGAGTTGCAAAAGCAGGGCGTGCGCCTGCACTGAGGACAACGTTCCTTAATTGGCAGCCGCGTTGCGCAGTGCCTTGGCGAGTACCGAAGTGCCACTCACGCCAATCACCAGTGCCTGCGTCGCGCGGTCGGTCGCGATTTGGAGCATGCGCTCAGCATCCTTTTCGTCGTGATCGGGGTTCGGCCAATGGCCTACGCCGGGAATCGCTACCACCTCAAATTCCAAACCCTTGCTGGCTGCGATGGTCATCACCTGGATGCTGTCGGCACCCGGCTGGTAATCACCGGGCTTTCTTCGCACCTTGTAGGGCAGCTTAAGGGTTGCCAGCGTGTGCGCGCAGAGGTTCAGGGTGGCGGCGTCAGCGCACAGCATTGCCATGCTGCCCCAGGTTTGGCCTTGTTGCTGCGCTTCATGCAAGTGGTGCGCAATGGCAAAGGCCTCCTCACGCAGGGTGGGTGGGTCGACGAGCACGGGTGGCACGGCGCTCCGGTAGCGGGTGCTTAAAACACAGGGCTCGCCGTGCGCCTGCATACCGGTAGCAGCGAGGGGCATATCACCGGATTTGGCCAGGGTTGTATCGACTGCAATAAGCAAGCGCCGCGTGGAGGGATCCACCATCTGGCCCACCAAAGCCAGCCATTCAGGGGCGAAATCGTGCCCTTCGTCTATCAGCACCGCCTGGTATTGGCCTTTGGGAATACGCCGAGCTCCCACAGCCTGAATCACACGTTGCACCAGGTTGCTGGGCGTTGCCTCGCCGGGAAGCGGCAAGGGCAATCCATAGGTGCTGAGTTGGCGGTAACACCAGTTGTGAAAATAACGTACCTGCACTTTGCTGGCGAGGCCGTTGGCCTCGACATCGGTGCGCAAGGTCACGCTGAGCGGCTCGCTCATGCACAGCACCAAAATGGGTTTGTTGCTCGCCGCGCTTGCGCGTGCCAGTTCTTGGGCGCGGTAGGCCAGCAACAGAGTTTTGCCAGTGCCCGATGCCCCATGAATCGTCTGGGGGGCATGGGTTGGGGCGCGCAGCACGCGTTCTTGATCGAAGTCCAGTACCGGCATTGCGTGCGGCAATGCCGCTTGCGGGTCCCGCAATCCGAACAGCGAACCTGGCAAGGGAAGTCGCACTTGCGGAAAAACGTTCCAACGAATGCGATCCAGACGTTCTGCGGAAATAACGCCTTTGCCCGGATGCGTGAGCATGTTCCACAGCCGCTGCGGCAACTCCGGCGCAGGGGGCGGCGCGATCAGTTCGTCCTGGCAAATCACAAAGCGCGGTTCGATGGATTGGTCCAGTCCGGCCTCGTTGAACTGCCGACGCGTCATGCCTGTGAGCACAACCCCATGGCCCCAGGCAAAGTCGAGCATGCCGGGGTCGGCGTCGTTGAGCAGGATGGCATCTCGCTCCAGTGCGGCAGCAACCTGAATGGCGCAGTGCCGGGCCTGCGCTTGTGGGTTGATGACCAGCTTCGACACGTCCTGCTCCGACAGCACAAACGCCTGCGGTGTGGCGCGCTCAATCTGGTCGTTTGTCCAATCTCTGACCTCTAGCATGAGCAAGCCACGCTTCGGACAAACAATGACAAAACTGACTTGCATTTGCTTAGGCCCTACCGGCGCTTGGTGCCAGATCAGCACTTGTGTACCCAGCGTCTGAAGCAGACGTTCTGCAACCAGGCGTTCCCCTGCGTGATCAAACACACAGGTGTGGAAGTGAGGTATCAAAGTCGCCATGGGTGCGGTGCTTTATTGGCCCTGCGCGAGTGCACGCGTGCGGATGCCGCTGAGTGTGGCCCCTGCGCTCACTTGCTCGGGGTCGGTGCGCAGGTGGATGAGGGTAGGGCGGTCTGATCGGAAGCCCTGCAGCACCGCCGCGACCAGGCCCTCGGCCGTGTCCACCCGCAGGCCATGGGCGCCAAAGGCTTGCGCCAGCGCCGCGAAATCGGGGTTGTGCAGCGCCGTGCCGTAAACGTGCTGGGGAAAGTGCTTTTCCTGGTGCATGCGGATGGTGCCGTACATCTGGTTGTCAAACACCACCACCACGATGGGCAGGCCCAAGTGCACGGCTGTGGCCATTTCGTGCGAACTCATCATGAAGCAGCCGTCCCCCGCCAGGCACAGCACATCACGCGCGGGGTGGGCCAGCTTGGCGGCTATCGCAGCAGGCAGGCCGTAACCCATGGCGCCGCTGGTGGGGGCGAGTTGGCTGCCAAAGCGGCGGTAGCGAAAGTACTTGTGGGCCCAGGTGGTGTAGTTGCCCGCGCCGTTGGTAATGACCACGTCCGATGGCAACTGTGCCCGAAACAGGCCCCAGGACTGCACGAGGTCAATCGCTGTGCCATGGGCCGCAGGCGCATCAGGTGCAGGAATGGCGGTAAATCGTTCGAAGCCCTGGCGCAGCGTTTGCACTTGCGGCTGCAGACTTAGGCGCAGCGCCGGGTCCACCGGCATAGCGGCCAAGGCTTGTGCCAGTTCGGGCATGGTGGCGAGAAGTGCCAAGTCAGGGCGGTACAGGTGGCCCAGGTCAGCCGGCTCGGGCAGGGCGTGCACCAGCTTTTGCTGCGGCTGGGGAATGTCAATCAGTGTGTAACCGGCGCTGGGCACCTCGCCCATGCGGGCGCCCACCAGCAGCAAGAGGTCGGCGTTTTTGACAGCCTGGTGCAGGCCGGGGTCCGCCCCCAGGCCGAGAACGCCCACGTAATGCGGGTCGTCGTTGTCGATCAAATCCTGTCGCCGGAAGGAGCAGGCCACGGGCAGGCCTGTTGCGTGGACAAAGCGGCGCATGTCGTCTACTGCTTGGGCCGTCCAGCCACTGCCGCCCAGAACCAGCAAGGGGCGCTGCGCCGCCATCAGCATGTCGTGCAGTTGCGTCAGCGCCGCCGCGCTGGGCACGGCCTGCAGCGGCTGTGCGGGTCGAAGCGCGTTTGCTGGCGGAGTGACCTGGGCGCTCAGTACATCCTCCGGCAGCGCGAGTACCACCGGGCCGCGCCGCCCGGCCATCGCCACGTGAAAGGCGTGGCTCACCATTTCTCCCATGCGCCCGGCGTCTTCAATCTGCGCGACCCATTTGCTGACTGGGGCGAACATCTGGCGGTAGTCCACTTCTTGGAACGCCGCACGCTCCATAAACCCGCGACCGACCTGACCGATGAACAAAATGACGGGCGTCGCATCCTGGTGTGCCGTGTGCAGCCCAATGGCGGCTTGGCTTGCGCCGGGCGCCCGGGTGACAAAACAAATGCCCGGACGACCTGTGGCTTTGGCGTGGGCCTCTGCCATGAACATGGCAGACCCCTCATGGCGGCACACCACCAATTGGATGGCGTCGCGATGGGCGTACAGGGCATCGATGGCGGCCAAAAAGCTCTCGCCGGGCACACAAAAAAAGGTGGTGACGCCCTGCGCGAGCAAGGCATCAATCAGCAAACTTGCGCCAGTCGGTGGATGTGTGTGAAGCGTCAACGAGGTTTCTCCATGAGGTGGGTGCGAAAAATACGCACAGTGGGGTTTATACCCCCGCCACACGGGCATATTGTGCTTTGTAGCGCCTTCATAATGGTGCTTAGTTTCGCCACGTTTCCTATTTTGACGTCAGGATTTTTATGCCATACCCCACGAATGAAACACGCCGGGCCGTGCTGGCCACGGTTGCCGGTGGTCTGATCGGTGCACTGCCCGGCCTAGGACTGGCGCAGGCGGCCTGGCCCAGCAAGCCCGTGAAAATCGTCGTGCCATTTGCGCCGGGCGGCACCACCGACATCCTGGCGCGGGCACTGGTGCCCGAACTGACCCGTGTGTTTGGACAGGCCGTCATCGTGGAAAACCGCTCGGGAGCAGGCGGCAATATCGGCGCCGAGCAAGTGGCCAAATCCGCGCCGGACGGCTACACCTTTTTGATGGGCACCGTGGGCACGCATGGGATCAACAAGTCCTTGTTCGCCAAGCTTCCCTACGACCCGCAAAAAGACTTTTCACCGGTCACGCTGGTGGCGGGCGTGCCCAATGTGATGGTGATGAACGCTGAGCGTGCCAAGGCGCTGGGCATTGCATCGGTACCTGATTTCATCCGCTATGCGCGCAAGCATCCTGGCACACTGAACATGGCTTCGAGCGGCAGTGGCACATCAATCCATCTGGCTGGCGAATTGTTCAAAGCCTCCAACGGAATCTTCATGACGCACATACCTTATGGAGGGTCTGCGCCGGCGCTGCTGGGCTTGTTGTCCGGTCAGGTGGACGTGATGTTTGACAACTTGCCCTCGGCCATGGCCTTCATCAAGGCGGGCAAGCTCAAAGCATTTGCCGTGACGAGTGCACAGCGCTCAGCGGCGTTACCCGATGTGCCCACCATTGCAGAAGCAGCGCCGCTCAAAGGATTTGAGGCAACCAGTTGGTTCGGACTCTTGGCGCCGGCTGGAACACCCCCTGCAATCGTCAATCGGTTACAGCAAGAATGCGCCAAGGCCTTGAACTCGCCGGAAATTAAGGAAAAACTGCTTGCTCAGGGCGCCATTCCCAGTGGAAATACACCGCAGGAGTTTGCGGCCCTGATTGATGCAGAAATAAAGAAGTGGGCAGTGGTTGTGAAAGTCTCTGGCGCCAGTGCCGATTGAAACGGACAATCAGGCGGGATTAGCCCTCAACCACCTGGTTTCTGCCTTGTGCTTTTGCCAGTGCCAATGCCGCTTGTGCACGAACCAATAGTGCCTCCGCCTTGCGTGCGTCAGGCCGGATGGAGGTTGCCACACCCACACTGATGGAGATGCGCCCCAATGGGGTGTCGGTGTGGGGAATGTCGAGCTCCAATACCTCTTGACACAGGTAATTGGCGATGGACAGGATGCCGATGGCGTCGGTGTCCGGTGCCAGCAGTGCAAAACATCCACCGCGGTATCTGGCGATGAGGTCGCCGCTTCGCATGACGCCAGTCTGCAGAACACGAACAAGTTTGCATAACGATTCGTCACCCGTCTCATGCCCATAACGGGTATTGAAATTGGAGAGCCAATCCACATCGATCAATGCAATAGACAGCGATCGGCGTGAGCGGGCCGCCCGACCCCATTCCATTTTGAGCACTTCCTCAAACCGTTTTCGGTTCGCAAGTCCTGTGAGTGCGTCCATGGCGCTGACGACTTCGATCTGCTCCAATGCCTGGTGCAGTTCATGGGTGCGCTGGAAAACTTTGGCTTCAAGTGCCGACTGAGAGGACTGCAGCTTTTCCACGGTTTGGCGCATATGCAGGATTTGTGCTTCATGCGCCTGCTGGCGCTGCAGCGCGCTGCGACGGTCTTTCTGTGCCAAGCACCAAGCAGCACCGAACATGACCGCACTGAAACAAAGTTGCTGGACCTGGAGCCCTACAGACAGCCTGAAACCCGGCATGATCTGGAAGGTATCGCTGCTTCGAAAGATCCAAATTCCAAGGCAGGCCGTTGCCCCAAAAATCAAACTTGATCTTTCGCGGGTGTGTGCGTAGCGCAGCAATTGCAAGAGCGCCAGTATGACCAGCACGCCAACAAACCAGTTGGGCTCATCCATGGGTGGTGTGTAACCCGAGCTTGTTTCCAAAATGTCAAGCAGGCTCAGTTTGGCTGCGAGCGCCAGTGACAGACCGAGGCCCAGCAGTGCGATGCTGCCTGAGATGGAGGAAAGCTTGACGTTTTTTGTTGACATTGGTCGAAAATTGTCTGCGTGTGGAGTCGGGACATTTATTAACGTTATTGTAATTTTATTGAAAGTTTAATCCTTTCGAAAGCTTGTTTTTTTCCAGGCACAAGGTGTGGAGGGCTTGACGGCATGCGTCGCGTGAATTTTCTTAAATTCAACACTTTTAAAACGCAATTCAATGGTGAAAATTGCAACTCTCGTACCCAGGTGCATCTCACTGAGTGCTGACTTGGTAGTGAGCATGCGTCGAAGTGCAGTTCACTGTCGGCGACGACAAGCCTACTGCGCCAAAACTAACTTCATCAATTTCAATGATGCAGGCTACAGACATGGCTACACCGATTTGGATTGGCGGACCAATGCGGTGAATGTGCAAACCCTGTCGCTTCATGAGTCGCTCAATCGCTGTCGTCGTGACTGTGACAATCCGCTTGATGCCGTGTTGCAAGGCGAATCGTGCCGATTCCGTCATCAAGGCTACAGTGATTTCCCCAAAGCCTTCAACGCCGCAAGGAACCCGATCGGTAGCCACTGCAAACCGACTCAGTTCCCAGCAGTCCAGTGCCTGTGGCGCCGCCTGACCATGGAGAAGCTCCGGGAAAATATCCCTCAGCATGTAAGGCCCAGTGGTTGGCAGCAGTCGCCAGCAGGCGTCCACACTTTGGTCACTTGCTTTGCCGATGATGTAGACGGTTGACTCTGAGTCGAAATGATCACGCTCCATACCGTTCTCGCATTGGACTTCCCATCCCAGTCGTGTGTGAAAGGTGTCGTACCGAAGTCGAAACATGCCCTCGAGCTCCGACGCATGCAAGGTGGAAAGCCGATGGGTTTGAACTGAATGCATAAAAACTCCAATGAATGCTGTTTGGAGATTTGAGCAAACCATCTTCCATCGGACTACTATTAAATTTGATAGGTTTTCAAAGAAAAATTCAAAGCCAAAATTTCAGTGCAAACTCATCACAACATGTTGCCAGTCAAGGCGTTCGATGACTTCCGAAAGCAAGGCTTCAGAAGTGGCGACTGAAAGGTCATAGCCACGATCATCAATGCAAAGAATGTTGGTCCGTAAACCACCACTGAAGTCAGACCTAACGTCGCAGTCAAAGCGATGCAACCAGTCCCAAGAAAGAGAAAAAACACTTCCGTCCATGATCGCCTGCCAATCAGTGAATCCCGTTTTTGTTTGACACGCAACTGAGTTATCGGCTGCGCTGAACCGATGAACCCATGTCAGCTTTTGCAACTTGTCAATTCGTATACGTTGATAGCAATCGATAGAATATAGTTGTACCGCAGAAGGTGATTTTGATAGATTTGGATAGTTCATGTGCGATAGACCCAGCATGGTTGATGATTCAATTTTTTGGAAAGAAAAAGCATGAACGCCGGTCTTTCAATGGAAGACATTTCGGCCATCCTGGATGCCAAGAACGAGGCTCAACTTGTGGACCTTTTGAAGAGGGCTGCTTTTTCCCTGGGGTTTGAGCAATTCGTAATGGGCGTCGAAGTGAACCGCCCGTTGGTCAAGCCGGTTCAACACGCCATCAATGGATATACGCAACGCTGGCAACAGGTTTATGCCGAACGGAACTTCCTCTGGCAAGATCCCACCGTGAGTCATTGCCAAACCAGCTCCGAACCATTGGTATGGTCTGAAAAAATGTATTCGGCTGGCTCTCGTGAACTTTGGGAAGAGTCCCATAAATATGGCGTTGGCCATGGCTTGAGTATTCCTGTGCATGAACGCGAAGGCGTCAAAAGCATGTTCAGTCTGGCTCGTGACCAAACGATTGAGAAAGATTCGCGTGAGCTCGAACGAATGCTGGCCGGTGCCAGGGTGTTGGCGAACTGTGCGCATTTCGCAATGACCAAGCTGATTGTGCCGGGCCTGCTGGATGCACGTGATCCACGGCTGACTCGCCGCGAACGCGAGTGCCTGATCTGGGCCGCCAAGGGAAAGACTGCGTTTGAAATTGGAATGATTCTGAACATTGCTGAAACGACGGCAGTTTTTCATTTGAATAACGTGGTTCGAAAATTCAACGTTGCCAACCGCACGCAAGCTATTGCCGTTGGCGTTGCGATGGGTTTGGTCCACTAGTCCGAGGCAACTTTTGCGACGCGGACAGTTTAAAAGTACCTGTCATCCGGTCAA
>CAIYRQ010000125.1 GCA_903928635.1 uncultured beta proteobacterium
CCAAGGGGAAGCACAGCTGTGGCAGGCCTATGACGCCATTACCGCGCAGACACTCCTCATCCGCGGTGCCGATTCCGATTTGCTGTCCAAGGCCACGGCTTTGCAGATGACGCAGCGTGGCCCCAAAGCGCGTTTGGTCGAATTTGCCGGTGTGGGTCATGCACCTACGCTGGTGGCGCAGGACCAAGCCGATGCGGTGGCGTCGTTCTTACTAAGCCCCGGCGTCTAGACGCCCGACGGGACACGGCATGCAACGCCACGACCAAGAAGTCTCCAGTGCGCCATCGGCATTGATCGCCGCCACGGCGGACAGCCTGCCTGCCCAGGCCGATGCGTTGTCGCGGGCACGCGCTTTTGCTGAGCCCTTGTTGGCGGGTGCGGTGCTCGACACCGGCGAAAACATCCTGGCACATGCCGACGCAGTGGCCGCCATATTGGCCTCCATCGGCGGCTCGCAGGCCATGCAGGCCGCCAGTTATCTGGTCTATGCCTGCGAGCACCTGAACAAGCCGCACGAGGTGATTGCCAAGGCTTTTGGCGACAGCTTTGCCGATCTGGCGGTGGAAACGACCAAACTGGTGCGTCTGCAACGCATGGCACGCATCGCCCAAAACGCCGTCAGCCGCAGCGCCCAGGCCGCACCCATGGCGCAGACCGCTGCCGCGCAAACCGAGAGCGTGCGCAAAATGTTGCTGGCGTTTTCGCGCGACTTGCGCGTGGTCATGTTGCGTTTAGCCTCTCGTTTGCAAACCTTGCGTCATTTCGCGGCCAGCAAACTGCCCTTGCCGCCTGGGCTGGCTGCAGAGTCGCTTCAAGTGTTTGCGCCGCTGGCCAACCGGCTTGGCATTTGGGAAGTGAAGTGGGAGATTGAAGACCTGTCATTCCGCTTTCTGGAGCCCGATACCTACCGCCAGGTGGCACAGTGGCTGGACCAAAAGCGCGCTGAGCGCGAGTCAGCCGTGGAGGCGGTGCGTCAAAACCTGGAGCGCGACCTGCGCGCCCAGGGGCTGGATGCGCAAGTGCAGGGTCGGCCCAAACACATTTACAGCATCGTCAAGAAAATGCGTGGCAAGTCGCTGGGCTTTGACCAGGTGTTTGACATACGCGCCCTGCGTGTGATCGTGCCGACGGTGGACGATTGTTATGCCGCTTTGAGTTGGGTGCACAGCCAGTTTGTGCCCATGACCGAAGAGTTTGACGACTACATCGCCAAGCCCAAGGGCAACGGATACCAGTCCTTGCACACCGTGGTGCGCGATGCTGCGGGCCAGCCGATTGAAGTGCAAATCCGCACCCAGGCTATGCACCAGCATTCCGAGCACGGTGTGGCGGCCCACTGGGCCTACAAAGAGGCGGGCGCCAAAGGCTATGCAGGGGTGTCGGCCAGCGGTGCCTACGACGCCAAGATCGCGGTGCTGCGCCAGCTCCTGGCCTGGGAGCGAGAACTCTCCAGTGGAGCTACCAGCCGCCACCCCGCTGAACCGGCAGGTGGTGAGAAGGCACCTGCCTTTGACGACCGCATTTATGTGCTGACCCCGGAGGCGGCGATTGTGGAATTACCCCAGGGCGGTACGCCGGTGGACTTCGCCTACAGCGTGCACACCACCCTGGGCCATCGCTGCCGCGGTGCGCGGGTGGACGGTGTGCTGGTGCCGCTGCACACAGCACTGAAAAATGGCCAGACGGTGGAAATCACCACCGTCAAAGAGGGCGGTCCTTCGCGCGACTGGTTGAACCCGGAACTGGGTTACTTGGTCAGTCCCCGGGCCCGCGCCAAAGTGCGGGCCTGGTTCAATGCCTTGGCCATGGGCGAGACAGTGGCCAAAGGCCGCGAGGCGGTTGAAAAACTCTTGCAGCGCGAGGGTAAAACCGCACTCAAGCTCGATGACCTGGCTGTGCAACTGGGCTTTCACACCGCCGACGATTTGTTTGAGGTCGTGGGCAAAGACGAGTTCTCGCTGCGCAATATTGAAATACTGCTGCGCCCGCCCGAGCCAATTGCTGCGGAAGAGGACTTTGTCGCCATCCGCAAACCTCGGCAGACCGGCGCATCAGGCAAAGGTGGCGTGTTGGTGGTGGGCGTGGATTCGCTGCTCACGCAATTGGCCAAGTGCTGCAAGCCTGCGCCTCCGGATGCCATCAGCGGCTTTGTCACCCGTGGCAAGGGGGTCAGCATTCACCGCGCGGATTGCTCGAACCTGCGCAACATGGTCAACCGCAGTGGCGAGCGGGTGATTGATGTGCAATGGGGCGGCGGCACAGCCGACAGCAAGGACGGCAATGTGTATCCGGTGGATGTGGCCATTGAGGCCGTTGACCGCCAGGGCCTGTTGCGCGACATTTCCGAGGTCTTCACCAAAGAAAAAATGAACGTAATCGGCGTTCAAACCCAGTCGGTGCGAGGCATCGCCTGGATGACATTTACCGTGGAGGTGGCCGACGCAGGTCGGCTCGCACGGGTGCTGCGCAGTGTGGGCGAGCTCGGCGGGGTGCGAACAGCACGCCGACGCTAAGCCGCCGCGAGAAAGAAATCCTGGGACGAGCGGGTGGTCAGTATTTTTTCCGGTGCCACGGCTGGTGAAATCACGTAGCCCTGCGCATAGTCCACGCCCAGCTCTTTCAAAGTCTGCAGCGTGTGGAGGTCTTCGACCCATTCGGCGACCACCTGCATGTTCAAACTTTTGGCCAGAGTCACAATACTTTTGACGATAGCCTGGTCGGCAAGATGCGCGTTGACGTCCACAATCAGGCTGCCGTCGATTTTCAAGACATCGGCATGTATGTTCTTGAGCTGCGAGAACGAGGTGTAGCCGACACCGAAGTCGTCCAAGGCGACCTTTGCGCCGAGCTGGCGCACCTTGTCTACAAAGTGGCAAGTATGGTGAATGTCTTGCAGCGCAACGGCTTCGGTAATTTCCAGGCACAACATGCTCGCAACCGTGGGGTTTTTTTCAAGGAGTTCGTAGGCTTGCTGCAAAAAGTATTCGTCGTTGAGCGACGCGCCACTGAGGTTGATGCAAACACATTGGGTTTGCGCCAGTTTGCTCCGGTGGACATTGATCCACTGGAGTGTTGTGCGCAATACCCAGAGGTCGATCATCCCCATGTGGCCGCTGGCTTGCGCTGCGGCAATCAGACGTTCGGTCGACACGGCACTGGCGCGGACGCTTTGCATGCGTAGCAGAACTTCAAAGTTCAGCGAAGCCAGGGGATCGTTGAGTGATAAAACCGGTTGCATGGCCAGGTGCATGCCCTCAAATGGCGCGTCACCCGCCAATTGTGTAATCAGTTCACGGCGCATGCCATGGGATTGGTAGGCTGTTGAATTTCGGGGGTAAACCGTCAGTCCTGTCCGACGCACGCTTTTTGCTTCTCGACAAGCTCGATCGGCAGTCGAAATCGCGTGTTTCAGAGGCAAGTGCGGATCAACGTCGATCAGGCCAATGGAGCAGCGAACCGAAAAAGCGCTGGCAGCCAGCCGAAAGGGCTGCGCACTGACGGCGTCGATAAGCCGTCTGCATATGGCTGAAGCCGCCGCCACCGGCACGCCTGGAAATACCAGCACAAATTCATCTCCTCCCACGCGCCCGATCGCTGCTTGACTTGGCAAGCAGCCTTGAACCCGCACACACACTTCTTGCAACACGGTGTCGCCAGTACGGTGTCCATAGAGGTCGTTGATTAACTTGAAACGATCAAGGTCCAGGTAAGCCAGTGACAGCGGTCGGTGCACCGATACGTTGACCATGGCCGAAGCGAGAACGCCCTCGATGCCGTGACGGCTCATGACGCGGGTCAGCGGATCGTGGTTGGCCAGGTAATAGAGTTCATCCAGCGCTTTGGACTTTTCGGTGACGTCTTGCAGACTTCCCAAAATGGAATCTTTGGTGCGCGTTGCGTGAACCAGGTAGCGCCTTGGCAGATCGCCGTTCGCGCCAGATCTGGCTAGAAACTCAATCTCAGTATCGCTGTCGGACGCCACGGAACGGCGCTCCCCAGGCCGCTTGCCCTGGATCCCCGGTAGGCCTGCACCAGCACGCCGATCAAAGGGGGGTAAAAACAAGTGCTTTTGCAAGCGGGTCCAAGACCCGGCCTCCAGATGGGTGTCCCAATGCCCGCAGGCTTGGGTCGATGCTACGCCCAGCATCTGCATCAACGCGGGATTGGCATTGAGGAATCGACCCTCGAAGTTCAAAGAAAACAGCCCGATAGGCATCGCTTGAACGGCTTGTGCTGTTTGCGCTTGCAGGTAAGCCAGTGTGAGGCTTTTTTGACGGAGGTTTTCAGCAATCGCAAACGCCACGGTCACGCTCGACACAATCGCTGCCGTGATGCTGTTGACATTGCTCGTTACCAAGGTATCGCCAAAGGGCAAGGAAACCAGTTCCGACAGCGCTGAAAGCACCACGATGAGGACACTGCAGCCAAACCAAAGTGCTGCGCGAGAGCGCTTGCCTGCCATGCTGCTGGCAAAAACATAAAAAATTGACATGATGGTGCCGACAGTGCATGCCCACACCACGGGGACGAATACCGCGGCAGGAGACAGCACGGCACATACCAGCACCAAAACGCAGCTCCATCGGGCCCAGCGTTTGAGCCACCTTGCGTCGGTGGTTTTGATGTCGCTGTCAAAAATCGTGCCGAAAAGCGCAAAGGTAGCCAAGTAATAACTGGCGATGGTGGCTTGGCGCAAAGGCTCTTGCCATTGGAGTGGAAGCAGGTGGCCCAGCCACTGCGTATCAGAGCCCAACGAAATCTCGGCAAATCGGAGATTCAAGGCCAACCAGACCGCAAACAGGAGGTACAAGCTGCTGCGGTTGACGGCAGCGAACAGCAAGACCAGCAGACACAGCACGGTCATGGCGCCATCCAAAATTGCTGATTTGCGCTCAAAATATTGGCTCGCCAACTGGTAATTTTCGGGAGTCCACAGTGAGACCGATATCCGGTTGGGAACCAAGGGGTGCAATCGGCATACCAAATGCAGGGCACTGTTTCTGGCTGGCAAGCTCAAAGCAAGTCCCGTCATTCCAGCGCCCATCGCTCCACTGAACGTAGCGCCTTCAAGACTGCCTAGCAGCGTCAAATCCTGAGCATCCCAACAAGCCAAGTCTCGAACATGCGCTGATGCAAATGCGATGACCATCGCTTGATGCGCCCGGTCCTTTTCAATGGTGGTTGCAAGCCAAAATAATTGCTCCGACAGTTGCGTGTCGTGGTTGTGGACCGGGGCTTGGGCATTCAGCAATGCCAGCACCGCGTTCAGATCTTTCGAGGCTGCGGCATCTTCAATGACCTGCAGCGGCAGAAGTAGCGGTTGCAGGGCGACGAGGCGCGCCGGCCAATAATGCAGCGCGATGATTGAAAGCGCGCCTATGACAACCGGCAACGCATAGGTTGAAAGCCGGTAAACCGAAAGAGCGATGGTGCGCTCAATGCGTCTTAACCACGGAGGGTCGGGCAGGCTTTGCATCAACGTTGGTCAGCTCGGTATTTTTATTGCAATAAGCCAACAATGGCTAAAACTTAAAGCAATTAAAACACCTCAGGCACAAAAGCGCCAGTGCGCTTCGCCTATCAAAACTACCAGTTTTACGCGGCGTTCATTGGGTGCCAAAAATACGATCACCCGCATCGCCCAATCCAGGCAATATATAGCCGTGGTCGTTGAGTTCTCGGTCAATGGCCGCGGTAAATATTTCTACGTCCGGATGGGCCGCATGCAGCGTGTTGATGCCGTGGGGAACGGTCAGCAGGCATAAAAATTTGATGGACTTGGGCTTGCATTCTTTAAGCCGTGTGATGGCCGCTGCCGCCGAATTGCCCGTGGCCAACATGGGGTCGACCACAATGATGTCGCGCTCTTGCATGTCTTTGGGCATCTTGAAGTAGTACTCAACCGCCTGCAGAGTGGCCGGGTCGCGGTAAATACCGATGTGACCCACCCTCGCACCAGGAACCACCTGCAACACGCCGTCCAAGATGCCGTTGCCAGCGCGCAGAATCGACACAAAAACCAGTTTTTTCCCGTTGATCTCCTTGGCCTGCATGGTTTCCAGTGGCGTCTCGATTTCCACGTTTTGCATCGCCATATCGCGCGTTACCTCATAGGCCATCAGGCTGCTGAGTTCTCCCAGCAGCCGACGAAAGCTGTTGGTGCTGGCCTCCTTTTTCCGCATGAGCGTGAGCTTGTGCTGAACCAGGGGATGGTCAATCAAATGAACGTGGGGACGGGCGGCTTCAGAAATTTGGATCATGGCGCAAACTCTACCCCAACTTCGGCCACAGCCATGGACCGTTGGCGCGCCAGAATTACATACCGATACCCAGAGACTCTTCGAAGTTTTGAAATGGCCCCAGCGGGTTATGGCGCTCTATCGTGGTGTGAATTTGAGGCTCACCACTCCATTGGGTGTACACCACCTGCTTGTCGATAACCACGATCAGTGCTGAAAACTTCCAGCCAGTCGTCACGCTGTGACGCCGAAAATTGGCGAAATCGAGCAAAAAGTTTCCCACCCGCCTTTGTTCAATTCTGCTGGGCTCCATGAAATAAGCCATGCAGGCGGCACCCGCTTGCATGCATTGAAGCACGCCCTGCGGTACGGTGCTTTGTGCTTGCAGCGGGGAGGGAAGAACCGCCTCAATGACTTGGGCTTGGTTCAGCATTCGCATATTGGGCGTCTTGTCGGGATCAAAGCCCAAGGCGCGGACTTGGTCCATCGACGTTTGAAACGGCGTAATTTGGTCAAAGCTGCGCTTGGCCGCGGCAAAGTCCGACCATGGGTTGCTGACCTCGCGATGGAGTGCTGGAAGCCAACTGCTGCAGGCGCTCAACAGTGTTGCCATCAGTGCTGCCGACAAGCAGGTTTGCACCGCCTTGGTGCGTGTGGTCGTCATCGAAGTGGCCATAGGTTCCTGCCAGTCTAGGGTGCGTAACCGGTTGGCAGATTGACCGGCGTCAAGTCCATGGGACACGCACCGAAAAGTACAATCGCGCCTGGAAGTGAATGAACAAGCAAAGGATTTCGCGTGGCAGGACACAGCAAATGGGCCAATATTCAGCACCGCAAGGGTCGTCAGGACGAAAAGCGCGGCAAGATTTGGACCCGCATCATCCGTGAAATCACGGTGGCTGCACGCGCCTCGGGGGGCGACTTGGGTATGAACCCTCGCCTGCGCCTCGCGGTAGAAAAAGCCAAGGCCGCCAATATGCCGGCCGACCGCATCAAGTACAACATCGACAAAGCCACGGGCAACGCCGAAGGCGTGAGCTACGAGGAAATTCGCTACGAAGGCTATGGCATTGGCGGCGCCGCCATTATTTTGGACACCATGACCGACAACAAGGTGCGCACTGTGGCGGAAGTGCGCCACGCGTTCAGCAAGCACGGCGGCAACATGGGGACTGAAGGCTCGGTCGCCTTCCAGTTCAAGCACTGCGGGCAACTGATTTACGCACCCGGCACCAGTGAAGACCGGGTGCTGGAAGTAGCCCTGGAGGCCGGTGCCCAGGACGTGATCACCCATGACGATGGTGTGATTGAGGTGCTGACCGCCTATGCCGACTTCGAAGGCGTGAAAGCCGCGTTGGATGCCGCTGGCCTGGTCTGCGAAGAAGCTGCGGTCACCATGCGTGCAGAAAACACGGTTGAGCTCGAGGGCGAAGACGCCGCGCGCATGCAAAAACTGCTGGACGTGCTGGAAGACCTGGACGACGTGCAGGAAGTCTTTCACAACGCTGCCTTATGAACGTCTTGGTCATAGGCGGCGGTGGCCGCGAACACGCACTGGCTTGGAAACTCGCCCAGTCGCCCAAAGTGCAGATGGTCTACCTGGCGCCAGGCAATGGCGGAACTGCTCTGGATGACCGGCTGAAAAACCTGCCGATCACCGACATGGTGGCACTGCGTGATTGGGCTCTGGAACACAAAATTGCACTGACTGTCGTAGGTCCTGAAGGCCCGCTGGCCGCAGGCGTGGTTGATGACTTCCGTGCCCACGGCCTGCGCGTTTTCGGTCCCACGAAGGCTGCGGCACAGCTGGAAAGCTCCAAAGCGTTTTCCAAAGCGTTTATGCAGCGCCACGGCATTCCTACCGCCCACTTCGCGGTTTTTTCGGACGCCGTTGCCGCCCATGCCCACCTGGAAACAACCGGCGCGCCGATTGTGGTGAAGGCCGATGGACTGGCTGCTGGCAAGGGTGTGGTGGTCGCCGCCACCCTGGCCGAAGCGCATGCGGCAGTGGACTTTATGCTGGCCGACGGCGCTTTCGGAAGTTCACCCGCCGGCGGTGAGGCACGCGTGGTGATCGAGGAGTTTTTGCAGGGCGAAGAAGCCAGCTTTATCGTCATGTGCGATGGCAAAAACGTGCTGCCTCTGGCGACCAGCCAGGACCACAAGCGACTGCAAGATGGCGACGCAGGGCCGAATACCGGCGGCATGGGTGCTTATTCACCGGCGCCCATTGTCACGCCCGATGTGCACGCCCGCGCCATGCGCGAGGTGATCCTGCCCACCATCCGAGGCATGGAAAAAGACGGTATCCCGTTCACGGGCTTCCTGTATGCCGGGCTGATGATCGACGCCCAGGGCAAGGTCAAAACCCTGGAATTCAATTGCCGCATGGGTGACCCTGAAACCCAGCCCATCATGGCGCGGCTCAAGACCGACTGGTTGGACGTGTTGTGGGCTGCGACCGAACCCCCAGGGGCCACGGGTCTTGCGGATATGGAGCTGCAATGGGACCGGCGCACTGCGTTGGGCGTGGTGCTCGCTGCCCACGGCTACCCCCACACACCACGCCAAGGCGATGCGATTTCCGGCATTCCCAAGGAAACGGAGGACGCGGTGGTGTTCCACGCTGGTACGCGCTTGCACGACGGGGTGCTCGAAGCATCCGGCGGGCGCGTTTTGTGCGTGACAGCGTTGGCTGACTCGGTGCGACTGGCCCAGGCGAGGGCCTATGAAACCGTGGCCCAGATTCATTTTGAGGGAATGCAATTTCGCAGCGACATCGGCTTTCGGGCCGTCAAAGCCTGATGGCGAGCGACCGCGACGCTATGCAAGTACGCTTTGAAAAACCACACCCGGTGCAATTGGTGGGCAGTCCAACGGCGCGACGCTTGCTCCGTGCCCTGGGTTGGACGCAGCAATTCGAAGGTTTGCCCTCACTGCAGGGTGTGTTCGTGGTGTATCCGCATACCAGCAACTGGGATTTTGTGTATGCCGTGATGGCCAAATGGGCACTGGGCGTGCAGCTCAATTTTTGGGCCAAAGATACGCTGTTCAAAGTGCCGCTGCTGGGGCGCTGGATACGCTGGCTGGGTGGCATTCCCACCGTTCGCAATGCGCCCGGCGGCTTGGTGGGTCAAGCCGTCGCCGAGCTGCAAGCTGCACGGCGGGAGCAGCGTTACTGCTGGCTGGGATTGTCACCGGAGGGTACGCGCAAACGCACGGCAGGCTGGCGCAGCGGGTTCTACCAAACGGCGCTGCAAGCTGGTGTGCCCTTGTGCCTGGTCAAGTTGGACTATGGGCGCAAGGAGATGGTGGCGACGCATTTTTTTCAGCTCAGCGGTGACGCAGAGTCGGACATGGCGGTGATTGCTGAAAGCTTTGCCGGTGTTCAAGGCTTCAGACCGCAGTGTGCGTCGCCGGTGGTATTGCTCCGCGCAGTGCCAGAGGCTCAGGCTTCAGCGAGCCGCAATGAAGGATCGCGTTCCCATGTTTGACACAGCCTCCCCGGACACGGTCCGTCAGTACCTGCTGGACCTGCAGTCCCGCATCACCGGTGCGGTAGCTGCCATTGATGGCGGCAGCTTTGTCGTCGATCCCTGGCACAAGGCGCCGCAAGAGCCTTTGCAAGGCAACGGCATTACGCAAATATTGGAGAACGGTGTGGTGTTTGAGCGCGCGGGCTGCGGTTTTTCGCATGTGCGCGGTCCCCGTCTGCCACCGAGTGCCACCCAGCACCGCCCCGAACTGGCGGGTGCGCCCTTTGAGGCCATGGGCGTCTCGCTGGTATTTCACCCCCGCAATCCTTATGCCCCGACGGTGCACATGAATGTGCGCATGCTGGCCGCCAAGAACCCGCAAGGCCAGACCGTGTGCTGGTTCGGCGGTGGCATGGATCTCACGCCCATTTACGGTTTTGAGGACGACGCCGTGCACTTTCACCAAAGCTGCAAAGACGCGCTGGCTCCTTTTGGCGACGACAAATACCCGCGTTTCAAAACCTGGTGCGATGACTACTTTTTCCTCAAACACCGCAACGAGCCGCGTGGCGTGGGTGGCGTGTTTTTTGATGATTTTTCCGAGCTGGGGCAGGAACAAAGCTTTGCCATGCTGCGCGCAGTCGGCGATGCGTTTTTAGGCGCCTACATGCCCATTGTGGAGCGGCGCAAAGACATGGAATACGGCAGTCGCGAACGCGATTTCCAGCTCTACCGGCGCGGCCGCTACGTGGAGTTCAACCTGGTGTGGGACCGGGGCACGCACTTTGGACTGCAGTCCGGTGGGCGCACAGAGTCGATTCTGCTGTCCATGCCGCCACACGCCAGTTGGTCGTACCAGAACGTGCCTGCCCCGGGCACGCCGGAAGCGGCGCTGTATTCACAGTTCTTGGTGGCGCGGGACTGGGTTTGAACAACAGCCCTGCACGTGTAGGCGTATTTGGCGGGGCCTTTGACCCGCCCCACCTGGGCCATGTCGCCCTGGCCCGCGCCGCGGTGGATCAATGGGGATTGGCGCGTTTGTACATCGTTCCTACGGGCAAGCCATCCCACAAGACCCGCACCTTAACGCCCGCTCCGCACCGCCTCGCAATGTGCACTTTGGCCTTTGCCGATGTGGCGCAGGCAATGGTCGATCCCCGTGAAATCGAGCGCAACGGGCCGAGCTATACCGTTGACACTTTGGAGTCCTTGCATCGCGAGCAGCCCGGTGTCCAGCTGTATTTGCTGATAGGCCAAGACCAAGCCCGAACCTTGCAGCACTGGCATCGCCCGGCCGATTTGGCTCGACTTGCTATAATTTGCGTAGCTGCACGTCCCGAATCTGCCAGTCCTGAGAGCGAGTTTGACGCGGTTCAGGCCGGGAGTTTCGAAATTCAACGCCTGCACATGCCTGCCATGGCACACAGCGCAACCGACATCCGTCAGCGCCTGGCGCAGCATCAAAGCATAGAAACCCTGGTTCCACCGTCCGTTGCGCGCTATATTGCCCACCACCACCTCTACCAAACGTCCTGATGACCACTTCTGCTAAAAAAAATGACATTCAAAAGCTCCAACGCGCCATCGTGGACGGGCTCGAGGACGTCAAGGCCCAGGACATCGTGGTGTTTGATACCGAGAACCTGTCGGCCCTGTTTGAGCGTGTGATTGTTGCCTCCGGCACCTCCAATCGCCAGACCAAGGCGCTTGCCGCCAGCGTGCGTGACGCCGTGCGTGACGCCGGTTTTGCCAAGCCCCGCGTGGAAGGCGAGGTCAATGGCGAATGGATCATTGTGGATTGCGGCCAAGCCGTGGTGCATGTCATGCAGCCCAGCTTCCGCACCTATTACAACCTCGAAGAGCTGTGGGGCGAGAAGCCCGTTCGCTTGAAGCTCGGCGTGGCCAAGCCCGCGCCCGTGGCCAAAGCGCCGGTGGCCGCTAGCGCCGCCAAACCCGCGACCACGCTGCGCCGCTCCAATGCCGCAAAAATCGGTGTGGCGGAAGCCTTTCCCTCGCGCGCGCAAGCTGCCAAAACCGCGGCTGCCAAGGCCGCCGCTGCAAAACGCGACGCTGTGAAGGCTGCTGCACCCGCTGCCAAAACAGCTGCCAAAACAGCGGTCAAAAAAGTGGTGGTCAAAACGACGGCAGCCAAAAAGGTTGCTGTCAAAAAAGTAGCCGCCAAGAAGACCGCGCCGCGTCAGGCCTGAGGCGTCCGTGCGGCTGGTCATTGTTGCCGTCGGCCAGCGCGTCCCCGATTGGGCACAAACCGCCTGGGACGATTACGCCAAGCGTTTTCCCCATGAGATCAAAATTGAACTCAAGGCCGTCAAAACCGAGCCCCGCGGCTCCAAAACACTAGAGACTCTGTACGCCGCAGAGCGCGCGCGCATTGAGTCCGCCATTCCCAAAGGCGCGCGCACTGTGGTGCTGGACGAACGCGGTACCTCGCTCACCACGCAAGCCTTGGCCACGCGCCTGACCGACTGGCAGCTCAGCGGAGGTGACGTGGCGCTGGTGATCGGCGGGCCGGACGGCATTGAGCCTGCCTTTCGCCAATCGGCGCACGAGCGCATTCGCCTGTCCGACCTGACACTGCCCCACGCCTTTGCCCGGGTGCTGCTGATTGAGCAGCTGTACCGCGCCTGGTCCATCAACGCCAACCACCCCTACCACCGGGAGTAGATGCGCGTGAAACCCTTTATTTACCTCGCTTCGCAAAGCCCCCGACGCAGCCAGCTGCTGTCGCAGCTGGGCGTGGAACACCGCCTGCTGTTACCCGACGCCGGTGAAGACAGCGAAGCGCTGGAAGTGGTGCTGCCTGGCGAGGCGCCGCTGGACTATGTGCAGCGCGTGACCGGTCTCAAACTACAAGCCGCGCTTGCGCGCCTGCAGCGCCTGCAATGGCCGCTCGCGCCGGTCTTGTGTGCCGACACGACGGTCGCGCTCGGGCGCACGATTCTGGGCAAACCGCAGGATGCGGTGCACGCCAGCCAGATGCTGAAACAGCTGGCAGGGCGCAGCCACCGCGTCATGACCGCCATTGCGCTGGGCGACGGCACGCGGATCGTGCGCGAATGCAGTGTGTCCCGGGTGCGCTTTGCGGCCTTGTCCGACGCTCAGCGTGCCGCCTATGTGGCCTCGGGCGAGCCCATGGGCAAGGCGGGGGCGTATGCGGTGCAGGGCCTGGCGGCAGCGTTTATCCAGCGCATCGAAGGCAGCTACTCTGGCATCATGGGCTTGCCTTTGTTTGAAACGGCGCAGGCTCTGCGCGACATGAAGGTTCTGGAGTAAGCCCTGTGCAGCAAGATATTCTGATCAACTGGTCGCCCCAGGAAACTCGTGTGGCCATGGTGGAGCACGGCGCGGTGCAGGAGCTGCACGTGGAGCGCACCTTGGAGCGCGGTCTGGTCGGCAATGTGTATGTGGGCAAAGTGGCCCGGGTGCTGCCAGGCATGCAGTCTGCCTTCATCGACATTGGCTTGGAGCGTGCGGCGTTTTTGCATGTGGCGGATGTGTGGCATCCACCTTCGGAGGGCGAAACCATCAGCGCGGCCCGCAGTGCCCAGGCGCAAATTCCGATTGAGCGCCAGGTGTTCGAAGGTCAGGCCTTGATGGTCCAGGTGATCAAAGACCCGATGGGTACCAAGGGCGCGCGCCTGTCCACGCAAATTAGCATTGCCGGACGGTTTTTGGTGTTTTTGCCGCAGGACGACCATATCGGCGTATCGCAAAAAATACCGCTGGCCCAGCGCGAAGAATTGCGCCAACGTGTTCAAACGCTGGCAGGCAGCGAGGGTGGCGGCTTTATCTTGCGCACCAACGCAGAAGACGCGCAGGACGCCGAAATTGCTGACGATATTGCCTACCTGCGCAAAGCCTGGGCCCGTATCAAAAGCGCGTCTCTCAAATTGCCACCTCCCAGTTTGCTGCACCAGGACCTGAATTTGCTGCAGCGCGTGCTGCGCGACATGGTGAGCGAAATCACCCAAACCATCCGCGTGGATTCGCGCGAGCAGTTCGAGGCTTTGCAAGCCTTCGGTGCTGAGTTCATGCCGCAGGCGGTCAAGAAACTGCAGCACTACAAAGGCGAGCGGCCAATTTTTGACCTCTATGCCATCGACGAAGAAATCGCCAAAGCCCTGGGCCGGCGGGTGGATTTGAAGTCCGGGGGCTACCTCATCATCGACCAGACCGAAGCGCTGACGACGGTGGACGTGAATACCGGCGGCTTTGTCGGTGCGCGCAATTTCGACGACACCATTTTCAAAACCAACCTGGAAGCAGCACAGGCGATTGCCCGGCAACTGCGCTTGCGCAACCTGGGCGGCATCATCATTGCCGACTTCATTGACATGGCGCGCGCTGACCACCGCGACGCGGTGCTGGCGGAGTTCAAAAAGCAGCTCGCACGCGACCGCGTCAAGACCATGGCGGGTGGGTTTTCGCAGCTCGGCCTGGTGGAGATGACACGCAAACGCACCCGCGAATCGCTGGCCCATATGCTGTGCGAGCCGTGTCCGGTGTGCGAAGGCAAAGGCATCGTCAAAACCGCGCGCAGCGTGGTGTATGACATTTTTCGCGAAATCTTGCGCGAGGCGCGCCAGTTCAACCCGCAAGAGTTCCGCATCGTGGCTGCGCCCAAGGTGATTGAGTTGTTTTTGGACGAAGAAAGCCAGCACCTGGCGGGCTTGAGTGAGTTCATCGGCAAGCCCGTGTCCTTGCAAAGTGAAACAGCCATGGGCCAGGAACAGTACGACATCGTGTTGCTGTAGCCCATGCGCCAAAAAATTGCCGTCCTGAGCCGCAATTTTTCGACCACCGGCGGTGGGGCAGAGCGCTATGCCGTGGCGGTGGTCGAACAACTGGCACAACGCCATGACGTGCATGTGTTCACCCAGCATGTGGGCCATCAGATTCCCGGCGTGACCTACCACCCGGTGGCGCTGCCGCTGCGGCGACCACGCTGGATCAACCAGCTGTATTTCGCCACCGCTACCTGGTGGGCAACGCGGCGTGGCTTTGATGTGGTGCATTCGCACGAAAACAGCTGGCACGGCCAAGTGCAGACGGTGCATGTGCTGCCGGTCAAACACAATCTGTTCCACGGCAAGCATGGTTTTTCGCTGGCCGCACGCTGGCTGAAGGTGCTGACCAGTCCGCGCTTAGTCACCTACCTGTGCTTGGAAAGTCTGCGCTACGCGCCCCAGCCTAAGCGCCGGGTGGTGCTGACTTCGCAAGCGCTGTTCAAGGACTTTGTCGCAGCCTATCCCCGGGCTGCATCCATGACCGAAGTGATAGCACCCGGTGTGGAGCAGGCGCCCGGCGCCTGCAAGCCTGCACAGCAGCAAGAAGCCCGTGCCCAGTTAGGCCTGCCATTACAAGGCCGCGGCTTGCTGTTTGTCGGTAACGATTTCCGAAAAAAAGGCCTGCCGGCATTGCTGAGGGCTCTTGCCACACTGCCGCAAGAGGTATGGCTGGCTGTGGTGGGGCAGTCGCGGCAGGAGGCGGAAATGCGGGCCCTGGCGCGGGACCTGGGTGTGACTGACCGCGTGTGGTTTTTGGGAATGCAGACCGATATGGATACGGTGTACCGCGCCGGCGACATCCTGGTGCATCCGACGCTGGAAGACACCTATGCCATGGTCGTGCTGGAGGCGATGGCGCACGGCTTGCCGGTGGTGGTGAGTGGCGCACCGTGGTGCGGTATCAGTGCGGAATTGAGCGATGGTGTGAACGCCGTGCTGTTGCATGATCCGCAATCAGCCCATGGAATGGTGAATGCGCTGGAGCGCCTGCTAAACGATGCGCCATGGGCACAGAGCTTGGGGCAACAGGCCTCGGCCTTTGCCGCGCAACGCACCTGGGCCCAGGTCGGCGATCAGCATAAAAAGCTTTTTGCCCAGTTGGCGCCGCGTTATTCGCAGCGCTGGCTGGTGCTGTCTCACGCCTTCAACATGGACGGCCGCGCGTCAAGCCAGACGATTACTGACAAGCTGCCGCATTTGGAGCGGGCTGGCATCGAACTGGTCATCCTCAGTGGCGTCTCCGGTCGCCACGACAGCCATTTTGAACACTATCAGTTGTGGCCCGCAGGACCGGCGGGCATCCGGTTTGAAATGCGCCATGTGCTGCGCAAGCACCTGGGATCGGGAGTGGCCTACCGATTGGTGATGGTCGCGCTGTCTCTGCCGCTGCTGCCGTTCATGCTGATCGAAAAACTTTGGCGCCCGGTCGAAAGCTCATGGTCTTGGTGCTTAAGCGCCTATGTCGTAGGGCTCTGGCTGTCGCGGAGTCGCAAGTTTGACCTGATCTATTCCACGGGCGGCGCGTTTGCCGCCCATGTGGCAGGTGCGGCGCTCAAGCGCGCCACAGGTGTGCGCTGGCTGGCCGAAGTGCACGACCCCATGGTGGTTCCCGGCACCGTTCCTCATACTGCGCAGCAAAAAATGCAAGCGCGGGTGGAAGGCACGGTTTGCGCGCACGCTGACGTGGCCATCTGGTTCACCGAGCAGGCTTTGGAGAGTGCGCGTCGCAGGCATCCTGCGCTGGGTGACCGCGGATACATGATGCTGCCCGGCGTGGATGCGCCCCCCTTTGCGCTGCAACCCTACCAGCGGGGCGAGAAGTGCATCATTGGCCACTTCGGTTCTTTGTCCGAGACCCGCAATCTGGCAAGTACGGTAGAGGCGCTCGACCTTTTGATGGACCGGCAACCCGAATGGAAGAGCTGTGTGGAGCTGCATGTCTACGGCGGCCCGCTGGACCCGGTGTCGCAGGCCGCGGTAGCAGGGGCCCGGCACGCCGTGGTGCGGCATTTCGGGCGCATCGAGGCGGATCCGGTCAGCGGTAAAAGCGGCCGTGAACAAATACTGCAGCACATGCGCAGCGCCGATGTGCTCTTGCTCTTGCACGGGGTGGAACCTATTTGCGCGGAATACATTCCGTCCAAGCTGTACGAGTATTTGTGGATGCAAAGGCCCATCCTGGCTTTGGTGCATCTCAATGGACAGATGGCACACGTCTTGTCTGCGTGCGGTCACGCCAGCATACGAACCGACCTGGGTGACACTTCCCGGGCCTCCATTGCAGGCCAAGTCGCGGGCGCTTTAGAAGCTCTGTTGGTGCAATGGGAGCGCGGTGCATTGGCCGATAAGACCATTGTCAATCCCTATTCCACCCAATCTTCGGTGGGGCAGCTGCTTCAATGGGCCGGCGCCGCGCCATGAGCTCGAAAGCCTCTGACTACCGGGCCGACATTGACGGACTGCGCGCCGTCGCCGTGCTGAGCGTGCTGGGTTTTCATGCCTTTCCGTCCTTGTTCCCGGGTGGATTTGTCGGCGTGGATGTGTTTTTCGTGATTTCCGGCTACCTGATCACGCGCATCCTGCGCGACGAAATGCAGCATGGCGGCATCCGGATCGGCGACTTTTACGCGCGGCGTGTTCTGCGAATTTTCCCCGCGCTGTTGGTGGTGCTCACGGCTTGTTTGTTGACGGGTTGGTACACACTGTTAGCGGCTGAATACCAGCAGTTGGGTAAGCATATTTTTGCGGGCGCTTCCTTTCTTTCCAATCTTGCGCTGTGGCAGGAGGCGGGGTACTTCGATGTGCTCTCTGATAAGAAGCCGCTCCTGCACTTGTGGTCGCTGGGCATCGAGGAGCAGTTTTACATCGCTTGGCCGCTGGTGCTGTGGTGGTTTGCCAAACGGCGCTTCATGCCGGGTTGGATCGTAGGCTTGGCCTTGGCATCCTTGGCTTTTTCAGCCTTTGAGGTGGGGCATGATCGCACGCAGGCGTTTTACTCGCCCCTGTCCCGGGCCTGGGAATTGCTGGTGGGGGCGATGCTGGCGTTCGGCGTGTTCGGACAAGTGCTGGCGTCGCCGCGTGCGCTTCGGCTGCAACTGCCTTGCTGGGGCTTTGCCCTGATCGCTGTGAGCGTTTTTGCGCTCCGTGCGCACGATCCGTTCCCCGGCCTGCTCGCGCTGCTGCCGGTGCTTGGCGCTGCTCTGGTGATCGCGCCAAGCACCCGCAACCCGGCGATGAAGCTGCTTTCGAACCGGGTCATGGTGTCCATCGGGAAGATCAGTTACTGCTTGTATTTGTGGCACTGGCCACTGCTCAGCTTTGCCCGCATTTTCGGCAATGGTGAGCCCAGTTGGCCGGTGCGCACCGGCTTGCTGGCTGCCAGTTTTTTGCTGGCAACGCTGACCTATTGGCTGATTGAAAAACCCATGCGCAAGCTTCCCCGACGCTGGGCCGTGACCGGTCTGCTGGCGGGCATGGTGTTTGTTGCCTTGCTGGGAAAAAACATCTACGACCGGGAAGGCTTGGAGCGCATTCGCTACAAGACGATGTTCACTGTCGATGCCGAAGCGGCGCGCGACTTTGTCGATTGGGAAAAGAGCGGCTTGATTACCGAATTCGACTGCAAGCAGCCTTTTCTTTTTCCGGAGCGGCAGTACTGCCTGACGCAGCATCCCGACCGGCCGGTGACCGCTGCGGTCATCGGCGACAGCCATGCGTTCCACGCCTACTGGGGGCTGGCGCAGTCGTTGGACGCGCGCGGTGACAACCTCACCGCCATCGGGCGCGGTGCCTGTGTTCCTTTTCTGGGGTATGTCCGCGGCCAGGACCCGGACAAGTGCCAGCCGCATATCGACGCGATGCTGCACTACGCTGCTGAAACGCCAAGTATCCATCGGGTGCTGCTGGTGTTCAGGGGCCGCTACCTGCCCAACGATGCACCGCCGGAGAACGTGAAATCGTTTGCTGATGCATTGGACAGGACGCTGAAGTTGATGCTGAGCTCACACAAGTCGGTCAGCTATTTCCTGCCTGTGGTCGAAGCCGGCTTTGATCCGCGCTTGTGCATCGGGCAACTGCCACTGGGTCGGCAGGCGCCCGTCGCCTGTGAGATTTCACGCCATGCCGATAGCGACGCCTCAGCTTTGATGCGATCGACCGTGTTGCAGGTCTTGCAGCACTACCCCCAGGTGCAGGTGATCGACCCTAACGATGCCTTGTGTGATGACCGCGTCTGCCCGATCGTCCGCGACGGCCACAGCATGTTCAAAGACCAAAACCACCTGTCCTACTCCGGCTCCTTGCTGGTGGGCCGTCACATCGCCTGGAATGAGGTGCTATCGGCCCGGTAGGGTGTGCGCAAAGGTGTGAATTTTTCGGCTCAGCGTGTCCAGGTCCAGTCCGTGTTCGGTCAGCAAATAGTCCCAGCTGCCGCAGTGGGACGAAAAGCGGTCTTCGATACCCAGGCGCAGTACGGGAACTCCGCTGTGCTGTGAAAGCAGCTCGGTCACGCAGGAGCCCAATCCCCCGCTGGTGGAGTGTTCTTCCAAAGTGACGATGCCGTCCATCCGGGCGGCAATACCGCTGAGCAGGGGTGCTGAGAGTGGCTTGATACAAGGGACGCTCCACACTTCGGCATCCAGCCCTTGGGCACAGACGGCGAGCGCCTTGCTCACCATGGAGCCGGTGGCCAGCAAGGCCAGTTTGGCATTCCCCGAGCGCACTTTGAGCACCTCACCTGCAGCCAGAGAAACGGCCTGCGCGTGCACATCGCCGCAGTCACTCTTGCCCATGCGCATATAGACAGGCGCAGACCGTTGCAATGCGAGCTTCATGCACGCTGTCATCTCGAACCGGTCTGCCGGTGATAGCACGGTGAGCTCGGGAAGGGCGCGGGTGCAGGCAATGTCTTCGGTGCTTTGGTGGCTGGTTCCCAGGTGGCTGTAAACCAGTCCGGCGCCGTCGCCAATCAAAATGACAGGAAGGTTTTCGTAGCAGACATCGATCTTGATTTGCTCCAGCACCCGGATCGGCACAAATGCCGCCAGACCGTAGACGAAGGGGCGAAATCCTGCTTTGGCCAGACCGGCCGCCACGCCCACCATGTTTTGCTCGGCCACACCGCAATTGATGTACTGCGCCGGGCAGGCTTTGCGAAACGCGTCAAACAGCGCATAACCATGGTCGCCGGTCAGCAAGACCACTTTCGGATCGGCCATCGCTGCCGCCACCAGTGCGTCGGAAAATGCAGCTCTCATAAAACACCTTGGTTGGTTTCGGCCACTTCAGCCAAAGCGGCGGCATGGGTGTCCGCGGTCAGGCGGGTGTAGTGCCAGATGTTGTCGCCTTCCATGAAGGAGACGCCCTTGCCTTTGGTGGTTGTGGCCACGATGGCCTTGGGTTTGCCGTTGCGTGCGGTTTTAGCTTGCGTGTAGGCCGCGTCGATGGCGGCTTCGTCGTGGCCGTCGATCGTCACCGCGTCAAAGCCGAAGGCGCGGAATTTCTCTTCGATATTGCCCAGCGCCATCACCTCATCGGTGGAACCCATGGCCTGAAAACCATTGTTGTCCACGATCACCACCAGCCTGTCGAGCTTGAAGTGGCTGGCAAACAAGGCGGCTTCCCAAATCGGGCCTTCATTGAGCTCACCGTCGCCCACCAGCACGTAGCACATCTGATCGGTTTTGTTCAACTGGGCCGCCAGTGCCAGGCCTGTGGCCACCGACATGCCGTGACCCAAAGATCCGGTGCTGGCTTCAACGCCCGGAACATGGGCGTCTGCCAGGCCCTTGAGCCGGGTGCCGTTTTGAAAGTAGCGTGCCAGGTCCTCATGGCTGAGCCAACCCAGCTCATGGAGGCAGGCATATTGGGCCATCACGCCATGGCCTTTGCTCAGCACCAGGTAGTCACGTCCGGGCCATTGTGGAGCGGTTGGGGCGATGCGCAGGTGCTGGCGGTACAGCACGGCCAGCAACTCCACAATAGAAAAGGCGCAGCCCACATGAACGGTGGCGCCGTCGTAGGCCATGTTGAGCACGGCGGTGCGGATGGTGTTTACGTTAAAGCGCGTCATGCTGTCATCGCGGAGCGACTCCATTGGATAGTTTTCGTAAGCGCTTCAGGCAGCGCCGTGTACTGGGCCAGTTGCAGCGTGTGCCGCGCCTTGTGCGTGTCGGGAACATAGCGCGGGGGCAAGGCCTGCGGCAGACCTGCTTGTGCCATGTCCAAGGTGGCTTCAATGCCGGCGGCTTGCGCAATGGCGTGCGCCAGATCGCGGATGGAAATGGCCTGCTCAGCCCCCACGTTGTAGGCCTGCCCGGATTCACCGGCCTCCAAAATGCGAAGCAACCACACCACCAGGTCTGCCATGTACATGTAGGAACGCATCGGTCGTCCATCGCCCTGCAGGCGCGGAGCATGACCAGCCAATACGTCACGCACAAAGTTGCCTGCGGCAAAGGGGCCGTTCATCGGCATGCCCGGACCGATCAATGCAAAGATGCGCGCCAGGCACACGTGCAAACCGCTTTGCGCCGCGATGGCACAAGCCAGACTTTCGGCGGCGCGTTTGCCATTGCCATAGGCTGCGCTGGACAGCAAGGGGTCCGGTGCACCTGCATAACTCTCGGCCATGTGCTCCAGCTCCGGCGGCTGGGCGCCATAGATGGCCCCGCTGGAGGCCACAAGTACCCGCGAAGCACCGTGGGTCTGCGCCGTATCCAGCACGTGCCGGGTGCCCAGCACGATGGTGTCAAACAGCTTGCGCGGGTTCAGTGCAGCGCCGGGGTCGCCCACATCGGTGGCGGCATGGATGCACGCGTCCAACGCGCCCAGTGGCGCTGAGAAGTTTGTAACGTCGCCGGTGACCAAACGGGTGTCGGCACGCTCAAACATGGGGGGAGTCTGCGCGCGCGCGCGTTGCGCGTCCCTTGTCAGCACCACGAGGCTGATGTGGCCGATACCACGGTCATTGGCCCGTTGAATCGTTTGCACCAGCCAACTGCCGATAAAGCCGGTACCCCCTGTGATCAATAAGCGCGAACCGTCGAAGCGCTTCCAGAAATCGGGAGTGAGCGCTATCGCCAGGTCAAGATCAGCGCTGGGCAGGGGGTAATGCACAACAGACTCAGAAGTTCACACCCAGATAGCTCTCAATCTTGGCCGCCGCGAACTCCAGCATGTCGCGGGTGAGCGCCGGCTGCACACCGATCCAGAAGGTGTTGTTCATGACAATATCGGTGTTCGTTAAGTCGCCGCTGACGCGGTAGTTGGCGCCGGCCATGTAGGGCTGGCAGGTCAAGTTACCGGCAAATAGCAGGCGCGTTCCAACCTTGTTCTGGTCCAGGTAAGTCAACAAGTCCAAGCGCGTGACTGGGCAGTTGTCTTTCAGGGTGATCGGGAAGCCAAACCACGACGGGTCGGAATGCTCGGTGGCCTCGGGCAGCTGCAGGAATTCTTCGCAGTCTTTGAGGCGGGCTTTCAAAAAGGCAAAGTTGTCTTTGCGCGCCTGGATGAATTGCGGTGCTTTCTCAAGCTGGGCCAAGCCGCAGGCTGCCTGCATGTCAGTGATTTTGAGGTTGTAGCCCAGGTGGCTGTAGGTGTATTTGTGGTCGTAGCCTTCAGGCAGATTGCCGAGCTTTTGGCAAAAACGCTTGCCGCAGGTGTTGTCCTTGCCCGGCTGGCAGTAGCAGTCGCGGCCCCAGTCGCGAAAGCTCTCAGCGATCGTCTTGAGCTCTTCGTGGTTGGTAAACACCGCGCCGCCTTCGCCCATGGTGATGTGGTGTGCAGGGTAAAAGCTCAGGGTGGCAATGTCGCCAAAGGTGCCCACCATCTGGCCGCGGTAGGTGGTACCCAGTGCGTCGCAGCAATCTTCGACCAGCCACAAGTTGTACTTTTTGCACAAAGCCGTGACCACGTCCAAATTGAACGGATTGCCCAGGCTATGGGCCAGCATGATGGCCTTGGTCTTGGGGCTGATGGCCGCTTCTATCTTGGATGCGTCGATGTTGTGGCTAACAGGATCCACGTCCACAAACACCGGCACGGCTCCAAATTGCAAAATCGGGTTCACAGTGGTGGGAAAGCCAGCGGCCACACCAATCACTTCGTCGCCTTTTTGAATGGCGCGCGCACCCAGTTTGGGGGAGGTGAGGGTGCTGAAGGCCACCAGATTGGCCGAGGAGCCGGAGTTGACGGTAATCAGGTGTTTGACGCCGATGAACGCCGCCAGCTTTTTCTCAAACTCTGCGTTAAACCGCCCAGTGGTGAGCCAGCCATCGAGCGAGGCTTCCACCATGTTTTTGAGCTCTTCCGCGCCAATGACTTTGCCGGACGGGGGAACCGCCGAGGCTCCGGGCAAAAAGGCGTGGGGTGCCAGTGCTATGGCGGCGTACTGGTCTACCAGCTCCGCGATCTGGGCGCGAATGGCGAGGGTTTTGGCGTTGTCCATAGGTTGAGTCAATGGGTGATGTTTGGCGACGGGCCGGTGGCCAGTTGCTGGTAGGTTTGAATTTGGGCCAGTGTGAATGCACGGAGTTCGGCACTGCGCTGCAGCCGGCAGCGTTCCCATGCCACCGTCAGCTCCAAGGCCTGCTCCAATCGCAAACGGGGCGTCCAGCCCAAGCGCTGTCCCGCTTTGGAAATATCGAGTTTGAGGTAGTGCGCCTCATGCGGGTGCACACCGCCGTCTTGCTGCCAGCGCGCACCGTCCTGCCACTGCTGCGCCATGCGTTCCACAATCCACGCCACCGGACGCGCGTCGTCGCTGTGGGGGCCGAAGTTGAATGCTTCGGCACAGGCCTGGCCATCGGTGTGCAAGCGCTCAGCCAGCGTCAGGTAGCCCGACAGGGGCTCAAGCACATGCTGCCAGGGCCGGATGGCATGGGGGTTGCGGATGACAGCGGGTTTCCCGGCGCCGAAGGCTTGCAGTATGTCTGGCACCAAGCGGTCAACTGCCCAATCACCACCGGCAATCACATTGCCTGCCCGGGCGGATGCCAGTGCCACGACGCGTCCGTTGGCGCCGGTAGAAAAGTAGGAGTTGCGGTACGCCGATGTGACCAACTCCGCACAGCCTTTGCTGTTGCTGTAAGGGTCAAAGCCACCCATGGGTTCGTTCTCGCGGTAGCCCCAGACCCATTCCTTGTTCTCATAGCACTTGTCGGTGGTGACGTTGACGACCGCCTTCACCTCAGGCGTCTGGCGCACGGCTTCCAACAGGTGCACCGTGCCCATGACGTTGGTGGAATAAGTCTCCACCGGGTCGACGTAAGACCGGCGCACCAGCGGCTGCGCGGCCATGTGGATCACCACCTCGGGCTGGGCCACCTGCATGGCCCGTGCCAGCACTGCGCCATTGCGGATGTCGCCGATGACCGAGTGCATGCCCTGTCCGACCTGCACCGCATCAAACAAATTCGGCTGTGTCGGCGGTGTCAGGGCGTAGCCGGTGACCTGGGCACCCAATTGCTGCAGCCAGAGTGACAGCCAGCTTCCTTTGAAGCCGGTGTGTCCGGTCAAAAAGACGCGGCGCCCCTGCCAAAAGTGCGGGTTCATTCCCACACCTTCCAGGGCGCCTGGCCGCTTTGCCAGAGCTCTTCCAGGTGGGTCTTGTCGCGCAAGGTGTCCATCGGTTGCCAGAAGCCTTCGTGCTCGAATGCACTGAGTTGGCCCTCTCGGGCGAGAGATTCCAGCGGTGCGCGCTCCCAGATACAGCTGTCGCCGTCGATGTAATCCATCACCGAGGGAGAGAGCACAAAAAAGCCGCCATTGATCAGTCCGCCATCGCCCCGGGGCTTTTCTTGAAAGCTTTTTACTTTTTTTCCTTGCAGCTCCAGCACGCCAAAGCGTCCGGGGGGCAGGGTCGCAGTGAGCGTGGCTTTGACCTGTTGGGCCTTGTGAAAGGCAATCAACGCGGTGATGTTGACGTCGCTGACGCCGTCGCCATAGGTAAAGCAAAACGCATCTTCACCCTGCAGATAGGACGCTACGCGCTTGAGCCGTCCGCCGGTCATGGTGGCTTCACCCGTATCCACCAGGGTTACCCGCCACGGCTCAGCGCTTTGCTGGTGTACTTCCATGCTGTTGTTGCGCATGTCGAAGGTCACATCCGACATGTGCAAAAAGTAGTTGGCGAAGTATTCCTTGATCAGGTAGCCCTTGTAACCGCAGCAAATCACGAAATCGTTGATGCCGTGGTGGGCATAGATCTTCATGATGTGCCACAGGATGGGCTTGCCGCCAATTTCCACCATCGGCTTGGGTTTGAGGTGGGTTTCTTCGGAAATCCGGGTGCCGAGTCCACCGGCAAGAATGACTGCTTTCATGGAATGCCTGGAGAAGAGAGGGGGTGGAAGCGGGTTTTCAGCACCCGCCAATGATAGCTATTCGCTCCCCGGGAGCCCCAATGAGGCCAGCACCTGGTCCACCACCTGCCGCGCGAAGTGGGCGGAGCTGAACTTTGCAGCCACCGCACCCGTCATGAAGTTGGCGATGTGTGTCTGGTACCGGGCGTATTCCTGTGCCGAGATGGTGCTCAGAAACCGGTGTACTTCGGCGGTATTGGCAAACTGTCTGCGGTCAACAAAGCAGTCGGCCGGAATGTAGTCCAGCACGTTGTCCGCACCCCAGTAGACCGGCACACAACCCTGGGCCAGGCTGTCAAAGATCTTTTCGGTGATGTAGTTCGACAGGTCCCGGCTGTTTTCATAGCAGTACGAAAAACGGGTTGTGCGCAATACCGCAGCCTTGTCGCTGACGGCGCCGCGGTAACTGGGAAAGGGCGGGACCCCAAAAAGTCGGGTCTTGAGCCGCGAACCCAGACGCGCCAATCTCCCCACAGCGGTATAGGCCGGCACCGACTTCTCCCAACCCATGCCGTAGAGGTCGAACTGATCCGGTGCATTCCTTTCGTACCAGCGAATGGTCTTGAGGCGCTCCAAATACAAATCCGAGGGTAGGCCTTCTTTGAAGGCCTTGTTGGCATTGATCAGGCAACTGAAGCGCGGCCGCTGGTCCCATCCCCCAAATTCACCACTCTCCATGGGATGGGGAATCAGGATGGGCGTCAGTTTTGGCAAATGAAACAGGCGGCTGTCCCAGGCAAAGACGCCGTCGAACTGCTGGCAGTAATGGCTGCTGGCGTTGAGTTTGTTGATGTTGGGGTTTTCCAGGGCGATTAAAAAGCGGGGACGCAGGCGCTCACCCAAAGGCCTCCCCTCCAGATGCAGCTCAAAAGCCACGTCCCGACCTGCGTTCAGGTCG
>CAIYRQ010000126.1 GCA_903928635.1 uncultured beta proteobacterium
AGCAACTCCCCTAACTCTATTGCGGCTGCATGGTCGGATTCAGTTCTCAGTACGTCTATTTCTCGTCCGAGCGTGATGCAGCTCACGCTCAAGGACCGAGCAGCTTTGCACGCGGCCTACATCCCGTCCTTCAAGGATGGCGGGATTTTCAGCGTGACCAGTCGGGAATATTCGCTGGGCGATGAGCTGTATGTGCTCCTGTCCTTGCCCGATGATCCACAGCGCTATGCCATCGCGGGCATCGTTGCCTGGCTTACTCCAGCCAATGCGCAGCACGGGCGTTCCCAGGGGGTCGGTATTCGCTTCCCGGCCGATCAAAGTGCGGCGGCGATCAAACGAAAGATTGAGGGAATTTTGGGTGAATTGCTGGTTTCGGACCGCCGGAATCAAACCATTTGACGGCGGCTTGACCTGATGTTCACCGACTCTCACTGTCACCTGAATTTCCCTGAACTAAAGAGCGATCTGCCCAACATTCGCCAGGGGATGGCCCAAGCGCAGGTCGGTCGGGCGCTTTGCATTTGCACCACCCTCGAAGAGTTTGCTGACGTGCATGCTCTGGCGCTGCAATACGACAATTTTTGGGCGACAGCTGGGGTGCATCCGGACAATGAAGGCGTCGCGGAGCCGTCTTATGACGATTTGCTTGCACGCGGCTCTTTGCCCCGCGTGGTTGCCATCGGAGAAACCGGGCTCGATTACTTTCGCCTCAATGGGCGCACAGTTGCAGAGATGGAGTGGCAACGCGCGCGTTTTCGTACCCATATCCGTGCGGCCCAGGCTTTGAAAAAGCCATTGGTGATTCATACGCGGAGCGCCTCCGAAGACACGCTGGGGATATTGCAAGAGGAGGGGGAGGACGGGAGGGCCAGCGCGGCGGGAGGGGTCTTCCACTGCTTTACCGAGTCCGCCGCAGTCGCTGAGGCAGCGCTTCGATTGGGTTTTTATATCTCGTTTTCGGGCATATTGACATTCAAAAGCGCCCAGGACTTGCGTGAGGTGGCGAGCTGGGTGCCATTGGATCGGATCCTGATTGAGACGGACAGTCCCTATTTGGCGCCGATGCCGCACCGCGGCAAAACCAATAATCCGTCTTATGTGCCCCTGGTCGCGCAGCAAATTGCCAGTGTGCGTGATTGCACTGTAGAGGAGGTAGCGGCGGCCACCAGTGCAAATTTCACCCGTCTTTTTTCAGGTGTTGCAGCATGATGGAACGAAGAAGTTACGTGAAGTCTCTCTTTTATCTCTTTGTATTTATTGGGTTTTCTTCATTTGCAGGCTCCTACGATGACTTTTTCAAGGCCGTACAGCGGGATGATGCTGGCACGGTCAAGCAGCTGCTGAGCCGTGGTTTCGACGTCAATACCATCGGCCCAGCGGGCGTGCCCGCGCTGCTGACAGCCATTCGAGAACCATCACCTAAGGTCTTAGCGGTTTTGGTCAACGCACCGCGTCTCCAAGTCGAAGCCCGCAACGACAAAGACGAAAGCGCGCTCATGTTGGCCGCTTTGGCGGGCATGCGCGACGTGTGCGAGCGTCTTATTGCGCGTGATGCCGATGTCAACAAGCCGGGCTGGACGCCGCTGCATTACGCTGCCACGGGAGGCCATGAGGCCGTGATTCGTTTGCTGCTGGCGCACTATGCCTATGTGGATGCTGAGTCGCCCAATCAAACCACGCCGCTGATGATGGCTGCCATGTATGGCAACGCATCAAGTGTTGCGGCACTGCTAGATGCAGGCGCCGACGCCTCCTTGCGCAATTCGGCAGGCTTGAGTGCGCTGGACTTTGCGCAGCGGGGCCAGCGCAATGAGTCCTACGAATTGCTGGCCCAAAGTCAAAGCTCTAAGGTACCCGCCAGACTTTGCTGCTTCATACGATGTATATTATGTTAATAAGAGCATCTCTGAACTCAAGCCTATAAGGCTCATGTTCAGATGTGCCCCCACACCAACAAGGCGTCCCGCCCTTGCACTGCCAAGTCCACCTTGGCGCCCACCGGCAGCAACACCTTGGTTGGCACATGGCCAAATGGCAAACCGGTCAGCACTGGAACAGACAGTTGGCTGCGTAACCAAGCGACCACGGTGGCGAGCTTGAACCCTTTGTCATGCGGCACCAGTTTGAAACTGGTGAACTGTCCCAACACAATCGCCTTTTGCTGCGCCAACACACCAGAGTGCAGCAACTGCGTCAGCATGCGCTCGATTTTGTAAGGGTGCTCACCCACGTCTTCCAAAAACAATACGCCGCCTTTGATCTTGGGCCAAAAGGGCGTTCCGAGCAAGGAGCTCAAGACAGCGAGATTGCCGCCCCAGAGTTTGGCGTTGTGCAATTCAAAATCCTGGTGCGCCTCCGTGGCAGCCATGCGCCAGCCCGCGCCCTCCCCCTGCTCCAGCAGCAAATCGTCAAAGCAGGCTTGCGTAATGTCGTCGACACCCGCTTCAGCCCCAAAATCCTCACCCAATGCAGGTCCTTGCCAAGTGATTGCCCCGGTTTTTGCCAAGAGCGCTGTCTGCAGCGCCGTGAAATCGCTTTGTCCGACAAACTGGGTGCCCGATTCCACCGCCTTTGCCAGCGCGCCGTAGGGTAAGGACGGCAGGATGCGGGTCAGTCCATAACCACCCCGGCTAATCAAAGCCACATCGGCACCGCTGACGGCCGCACGGCCGATAGCCGCAAGGCGCGTGGCGTCGTCGCCGGCAAAACGCAGATGGCGTGTGAGCGCGTCGGCATCGACCTCGACCTCGTGGCCCAGGCTGCGCAAATGCTTCAATCCGCGCCGAAAAGCCGCTTTGTCGCGCACAGCGCCGGCGGGCGAATAAATGTAAATGTGGCTCATCAGTCGTTCGCTCCAAAAAAGGCAAGGGCGCGTTGGGCGATGAACTCGCCGTGCTCCTGCACAAAATGCCCAGCTTGAGGCAGCAGCATGACTTCGTCGCAGCCCC
>CAIYRQ010000127.1 GCA_903928635.1 uncultured beta proteobacterium
GGGCGCGACTGGCCGCTCTTGATGGCGTTCATGTTGAAGAAGAAGGTGTTGATCATGGAGCGTGCATTCACCCCCGTCATCAATCCCGCCAGGTAGCGGCTCTCGATGCGGTAGGCGGTGGTCAGGTCCACCTGCAGGCCTTCGACCATGCACGACAAAATAGCTTCGGGTGCTGGAAAGTTGCCACGCGTTTGCTTGGCCAACATGGCGGGCGCGACCGACAACATGCCTGCCACCTTGGGGTTGGACGGCAAGCCGCCGGGCACTTTGTAGTCCTTGCCTTCCCAAGCGTGCTGGGCGCTGGGGTTGGCTTCAATCCACGCCAAGCCTTGCGCCAGCATCTCGGCAGCAGCGTTCGCTCCGGGGGCGACCAAGGCGTGCACCAAGCCGAGCTCTTTGGCCTGTGCGGGGCTGAAGGTTTTGCCCTCCACCAAATACGGTTGGGCACCCATCAGGCCCAGGTGGCGCGTCATCTTGGTTACGCCGCTGGCGCCTGGCAGCAGGCCCAGCGTCACCTCGGGCAAGCCGAATTGAATCTTGCGGTCGTCAATGGCAATGCGGTGGTGGCCAATCAGCGCCACTTCCCAGCCGCCACCCAGGGCGGTCCCACCCAGCAAACTGACCACGGGCTTGCCCAGGGTCTCGAGCGTGCGGAAGTCGTGTTTGATTTGCTCGATTTCAGCGAACACGGTGGCCGCGTCCGCTGGGCGGATGCGCATGGTGGCTTTGAGGTCGGCCCCGGCAAAAAAGGTGGACTTGGCCGAGGTGAGCAAGATGCCGCGAATCGCATCTTTGTCTTTGAGCACCTGCGCCGTGAGCGCATGCATATCGTCTTTCCAATCGGCGCACATGGTGTTGACGGGCGAATTGGGCTCGTCAAACGTGACCGTGGCAATGCCGTCCTGGAGTTGGTACTGGATGGTTTTCATGTTCACACTCTTTCCACAATCGTTGCAATGCCCATTCCGCCGCCCACGCACAAGGTGGCCAGGCCATAGCGCAGGCCCCGGCGGTGCAGTTCGTCAATCAACGTTCCCAAAATCATGGCGCCGGTGGCACCCAGGGGGTGGCCCAGCGCAATGGCACCGCCATTCACGTTGACTTTGTCGTGAGGCACCTGCATCTCTTTCATAAAGCGCATGGGCACGGCCGCAAACGCTTCATTCACCTCGAATAGGTCAATCTGGTCGATGCGCAAGCCCGCTTTGGCCAAGGCTTTGCGCGCAGCGGGCATGGGTCCGGTCAACATAATGGTGGGGTCGGCGCCGCTCAGCGCCGTGGCCACAATGCGTGCGCGGGGCACCAGGCCGTGCGCCTTGGCAGCCGCCTCAGAACCAATCAATACGGCCGCTGCGCCATCGACGATGCCTGACGAATTGCCCGCGTGGTGCACATGGTCGATGCGCTCCACCTGGGGGTAACGGGTGAGCGCCACCTGGTCAAAGCCCATGGCACCGAGCTGCTCAAAGGCAGACTTGAGGCTGCCGAGGCCTTCGAGCGTGGTGTTGGGCTTGATAAATTCGTCGCGGCCCAAAATCACATTGCCCATGGTGTCGTGCACCGGCATGACCGATCGGTCAAAGTAGCCTTGGGCTTGCGCATGGGTGGCGCGGCGCTGGGACTCCAGGGCGTAGGCGTCCACATCGTGGCGGCTGAAGCCGTCGAGTGTTGCGATCAGGTCGGCGCCAATGCCTTGGGGCACAAACGCGGTTTGCATATTGGTCTCGGGGTCTTGTGCCCAGGCGCCACCATCGGAGCCGATGGTCACGCGGCTCATGCTTTCCACGCCACCGGCCACCACCAGGTCTTCCCAGCCGGAGCGCACTTTTTGCGCCGCCATGTTCACGGCTTCCAGGCCGGAGGCGCAAAAGCGGTTGATCTGCACGCCCGCGCATTGGAAATCCCAGCCGGCTTTGAGCGCGGCCACCTTGGGTAGCACACTGCCTTGCTCGCCCACGGGGGAGACGATGCCCATCACCACATCATCGACCTGCGCGGTATCAAACTGGTGGCGCTGCTGCAGGTCGGTCAGCAAACCGGCCAACAAGTTAATGGGCTTGACCTCGTAGAGGCTGCCGTCTTTTTTGCCTTTGCCCCGCGGCGTTCGCAGGGCGTCAAACACATAGGCTTCGGTCATGGGTGTTTCTCCGGTGGGTAAAGGGGCGCGGTAAAAAATGCCAATCAAGGTGTGCGGTTTGATGCGCACGACACAGCGTTTGCAGTATATTGTTTTTAACCAAGCAAGCGCTTTGCAAAAATAGTGCGCTTGTCTCCACTTCGACAACCAGAAAGTTCCTCACCATGATTGACAGAACCCTTTTTTCCGCTGAGCACGAAGCCTTCCGCGACAGCTTTCGCCGCTTTATGGACAAGGAAATTGCACCTTTCCATGCGCAATGGGAAGAGCAAGGCTATGTGGACCGCGCAGTGTGGAACAAGGCGGGCGAGAACGGCTTTTTGTGCATGACCATGCCAGAGGAGTTCGGCGGCGCGAGTGCCGACAAGCTGTATTCGATTGTGCAAATGGAAGAGCTGGGGCGGGCGGGCTTTTCGGGCATCGGCTACAGCCTGCACAGCGAAATCGTGGCACCCTATATCGCCCACTACGGCACGCCGGAGCAAAAAGCCCGCTACTTGCCGCGCATGGCCAGCGGCGAAATGATTGGCGCCATCGCCATGAGCGAGCCCGCCGCCGGGTCGGATTTGCAAGGCATCAAAACCACGGCCACGGTGCAGCCCGATGGCAGCTACCTGCTCAAGGGCAGCAAGACCTTTATCACCAACGGCTGGCACGCCGATGTGGTGATTGTGGTGGCCAAGACCAACCCCACGGCCGGCGCCAAGGGCACCAGCCTGCTGTTGGTGGAACGCGGCATGCCCGGCTTTAGCGTGGGCAAGCGTCTCAAGAAACTGGGGCTCAAGGCGCAAGACACCTCCGAGCTATTTTTTGACGATGTGCGCGTGCCCGCCGAGAACCTGTTGGGTGGCCCTGCGCTGGAAAACCGGGGCTTTATTTGCCTGATGGAGCAGTTGCCTTGGGAGCGCCTGCAAATCGCAATTGGCGCGGTGGCCGCGTCGCAAGCGGCTATCGACTGGACGCTGGACTATGTCAAAGAACGCAAGGTGTTTGGCCAGGCCGTGGCCGGTTTTCAAAACACCCGCTACACCTTGGCCGAGCTGCAAACCGAGGTGCAAGTGGCGCGGGTATTCGTAGACAAATGCACCGAGCTTTTGCTAGACAACAAGCTCGATACCGCTACGGCCAGCATGGCCAAGTACTGGTGCTCCGACCTGCAGTGCAAGGTGATGGACGAATGCGTGCAGCTGTTTGGCGGTTATGGCTATATGTGGGAATACCCCATTACCCGCGCCTATGCCGACGCCCGGGTGCAGCGCATTTACGGCGGCACCAACGAGATCATGAAAGAAGTGGTTTCTCGCTCTATGGGCCTGGGCGGCAAATAGGCCAGAGCGCTACTGGGAGGCTGCGCTTACTTCAAGCTGCCCGACAAAAACTGGCCCAAACGCTCGCTCTTAGGCCGGGCCAGCACTTCGGTGGGGTTGCCTTCTTCTTCAATCAGGCCTTTGTGCAAAAAGATGAGGTGGTTTGCCACTTCGCGGGCAAAGCCCATTTCGTGGGTTACGACCACCATGGTGCGGCCTTCTTCAGCGAGGGTGCGCATCACACGCAAGACTTCGCCCACCAACTCGGGGTCGAGCGCGCTGGTGGGTTCGTCAAACAACATCACTTCCGGCTCCATGGCCAGGGCGCGTGCAATGGCCACGCGCTGCTGCTGGCCGCCGCTCAGGTGCGCGGGGTAGCGGTCTTCCATACCGACCAGGTCCACACGCGCCAGGTATTTGCGGGCGGTGGCCACAGCCTCGTCGCGCGGTACGCCCAGGACATGCACTGGTGCTTCAATGATGTTTTGCAGCACCGTCTGGTGCGCCCACAGGTTGAAGTGCTGAAACACCATGGCCAGCTTGGTGCGCATGCGCTGCAACTGCTTGGCATCCCGTGCATGCAATTCGCCGTGCTTATCTGCCACCAACTCCAGCGCCTCGCCGGCCACGGCAATGCTGCCTTGGTGGGGCTTCTCCAGCAGATTGATGCATCGCAAAAACGTGCTTTTGCCGGATCCGGAGCTGCCGATGATGCTGATCACGTCGCCCGCATGGGCCGTGAGCGAGACGCCCTTGAGCACTTCGTTGCTGCCAAAGCGTTTGTGGATGTTGGTAACTTGAAGTTTGACGGTGGGCTGAGTCATAGCGTGGTGAGTTTCCGTGGTTCCCATCAATCGCCCAGCAGCGGGCCGGTACGAAAAGGGGTAGCGCCTGCAATTTTTCCAACTTCGCAGCCTGCGGTGACATAGCGGTCGCGGATGCGGGCATACAGCACGCCGTCCACACCGGCCAGCACGCGCTCTACCGAGTTTTCAATCGGGTCAATGACTTCGGCCACCAAGTCGCCTTTGTGCATGGCTTGGCCGGGTTCGGCGGCAAACACCAGCACGCCGGGGCCGCGTGCACGCAGCGTCTCCGACCCGGCCAGCGGGGTAGGTTGGCAGAGCGGCGTTGGCACGGTGGGCCGCACGTCGCAGTGCAGCACGCCAATGTGTTGCAGGAAGTGGTGGATGGCTCGGGCGTCTTGCTGCGCGAACGTGTGGCTCACGTCCAACTCGCCGCGCAATTCGATGGTCGTGCTGTTGCAACCTTGGGGCAAAGGGGCCATGTTGCCCTGATCGCGCAGCTTGGCGGCGAGCTGCCACCACACGCCGGACAGGCATTCGTCAATCGGTCCACCGCCCGAGTTCTTGGCAATCAGCGTGGCTTCGCTGCCCAAAAGGCGCGAGAGGGCTTCGAGCTGCGGCCAGCACGGCTCTTCGCAGTAGAAGTGAAGCACGCCTTCGCAGTCGCAATGCAGATCGAGAAAATAGTCCGCGTCATGGGCAAGCAGCATCAGCGTGCGGCGCAGGCTTTGCAATTCGGTGCTGGGTGTCCACTGGCGCAAATAGGCGCCGATAGTTGCGCGCACGGTGTTGACGTTGGCACCGGCGTCGGAGCCAAGTTGCGGCAGCACGTCCGCCGCAACGGCGTTGGCAAGGTCGGGATAGTGGCGGTTGAAATTTTCAGACGTGCCCAGCTCAAACCGCCCCATGGGTTTATGGTCCATCCGCTGTGCCAGCCCCAGCGGGTTGGCCACGGGCACCAGCACCACTTCGCCACGTAGCATGCCCGCATCTTCGGCCGCTTGCAGCAGGGGACGCAGATGGTGTGCGGTCAGCATGCCGGGCAGTTCTTCGGCGTGCAGGCTGGCCTGAATGTAGACCTTGGGACCGGTGCCAGGCACACCAAAGTGAAAACTGGTGACACTTTTGTGGCTACCCAAGCTGGGGGATAAAAGCGGGTGGTCTATGCGTTGCATGGTGGTCGGTGCGCTCAGTTCTTGCGGGGCGCTAAATAGGCCAGGAAATGCCGCTCGGCCAGCTTGAAAAAGCCGATCAAGGCGAATGTCGCCACCAAATAGATGCCTGCGGCAAACAAATAGGCTTCAA
>CAIYRQ010000128.1 GCA_903928635.1 uncultured beta proteobacterium
CTGAACCGGCCCAAGGCCAATGCCATCAATGTGCCCACCAGCCTGGCGCTGTATGCCGCGTTTGCCAGGCTGCAAGAGGATCCAAGCTTGCGCGTTGCCATTCTTACCGGCACCGGGCGTTTCTTTTCGGCGGGTTGGGACCTGGCCGGTGCCACCGAAGGTGAGGCCATCGACGCCCACCACGGCCCCGGTGGTTTTGGGGGTTTGACCGAGTTTTTCAGCTTGGGCAAGCCGGTGATTGCGGCGGTCAATGGTCTGGCCATGGGCGGCGGCTTTGAGCTCGCGCTGGCCGCAGACCTGATGCTGGCCAGCGATACCGCTGAATTTGCCCTGCCCGAAGTCAAACTGGGCATGGTGGCTGACTCGGGCGGCGTGCTGCGCCTGCCCCAGCGCCTGCCCCGCCCCTTGGCTATGGAGCTGCTGCTCACCGGGCGGCGTATGCGGGCCGACGAGGCATTTCGCTGGGGCCTGCTTAACCAGATCACGCCAGCGGCTGGGTTGATGGACGCGGCACGCGCACTGGCGCAGCAAATCGTGCAGGCTGCGCCGCTGGCGGTGGCGGCGGTCAAAGAAATCGTGAGCGCCACCGAAGGCCAGGACCTGCAAAGCGCCTACCAAACCCTGCGCAGTGGCGCTTTGCCGACCTACCGCACCATGCTGCGCTCGCAGGACGCGGCCGAAGGTCCATTGGCCTTTTCAGAAAAAAGACCTCCGCGCTGGACGGGTCAGTAAACGTGTCCTCCTGCGAATGCCGGGGCCACCATGTCTGACCCGCAGGAATTTCACTTTCTCTTGCTGCCGGAGTTTTCGGTCATGGGCTTTGCCTCGGCGGTGGAGCCGCTGCGGGTGGCCAACCGCTTCAAACCCGATGCCTATCGCTGGCGCATTCTGAGCCTGGACGGCGGGCCGGTCGTGGCAAGCAACGGCATGTCGCTCAATGTAGACGCGGCACTGCCAGAGGCCCGGGACGTCAAAACGCTGTTGGTGGTCGCCGGTTTCAACCCCTTGCAGCACTTCCAGCAGCCACTGGGCGACACCTTGCGCCAGCTGGATCGCCAGGGTGCCACGCTGGGCGCGATTGACACGGGCGCTTTTGTGCTGGCGCAGGCGCGCCTTTTGCAAGGTCAACCGGTCACCCTGCACTGGGAGGCGCAGTCTGCATTCAAGGAACTTTTCCCCGCACTCAAGGTGACGCAGGAGCTGTTCGAGTGGGGTGAGCGGCGCATCAGCTGCGCGGGCGGTACCGCTGCCATGGACATGATGCTGGCCTTGATTGGCAAACGCCATGGTCACGCGCTGGCCGCCACCGTGTCGGAGCAGTTTCTGCATGGACCGGTGCGCAGTCCCTCGGAGCACCAGCGCACCGAGCTGGTGGCGCGCTTTGGCGTGCACGACAAAAAGCTGGTGCAGGCCATCCAAACCATGCAAACCCACTTGGAGGAGGTGCTTCCACTGGAGGAGCTGGCCGCGCGCATGGGCGTCACCCGCCGCCAGATGGAGCGCCTGTTTGCAACGCATTTGCGGGTCTCGCCCGCAGCTTTTTACCTGGGTCTGCGCCTGGACCGGGCGCGCCAACTGCTGGTGCAAAGCGATCTAGGCATCATGGAAGTGGCGCTAGCCTGCGGATTCAGCTCGGCCTCGCACTTTGCCAGGGCCTACCGCAGCCATTTTGGGCAGCGCCCCAAAGACGTGCGCAGTGCGCCTCGTTGATCTGCCGCTCTGTCTGCTATTGGGGCTTGCACCCCTTACGCCGTAAGGCGAAGCAATCAATTTCAAAAATTGCCCTGCACGGCTGAAAAGCTGGTTTATCTAAGGGAATATGCCAATACGTTCGCCTTGAGACGGCCAATTTATTGCATTACTATGGTGCTAGGACGCAAATGAATTTGCACTCCGAACCCGGGCTTCCGTACCTTTTGTCGGCATGGCGGCCAGGAAACTGTTTTATTTATCTGCATGGATTGGAGATTTTCAAAAATGGCAAATGTCGAAACCACCAGCGACTCGGGCATCATTCTCGACCGTCGTCAACTGATTCTCGGAGCGTCTGCGGTCGGTCTGTCGTCCACCTTCGGTGCGGCTCCTGCCATGGCCCAGAGCGCGCCTAAAAAAGGCGGCACCCTGCGTTTGGGTATGGAAGGCGGTTCGCCCTCCGATAGCCTCGATCCGCTGACCTATGCGGACTCCATCCCAATCACCATGAGCTTGATGCTCTGGAACAACCTGATTGAAGTGGCCGACAACGGCGACGCCGTGGGCGAACTGTTCGAGAGCTGGGACGTCAAGCCCGGCGCTGCCGACTGGACCTTCAACATCCGCAAGGGCATCACTTTCACCTCCGGCAAAACGCTGGATGCTGATGACGTGATTTACTCCCTGAACATGCACCGCGGTGAGACCAAGTCGCCCGCCAAAGCATTGCTGGCCGACATCAAAGAGATCAAAAAGCTGTCCGCCACCCAAGTGCAAATCATCATGGGCAATGGCAACCTGGACTTGCCGTTCAACCTGAGCGACTACCACATCATCGTTGTGCCCAACGGCTTCAAAGACTTCAGCAAGCCTGATGGCACGGGCGCCTTCGTGCTCGAAGAGTTTCAGCCCGGCGTTCGCGCCACCTTCAAGCGCAAGCCCGGCAATTACTGGAAGCCCAACCGCGGCAACTTCGACCGCGTGGAACTGCGCTACATCGGCGACTCCGCCGCCCGTACCCAGGCGCTGGTCACCGGCCAGGTGGACATCATCAACCGCGTGAACCCTCAGACCGCTGCCTTGCTCGCCAAGAACAGCGCACTCAAAGTGTCGCGTACCCCCGGCATGGGCAACCGCTTCGCGTTTGTGGCCCACACCGACAAGTCGCCGTTCAACAACCCCGACCTGATGATGGCCTTGAAGCACGGTATCGACCGCAAGACCATTGTGGACAACGTGTACGGCGGCTACGCTTCGATTGGTAACGACAACTGCGTCGGACCGAAGATGAAGTTCTATGACGCCAACCAAAAGAAAAACGCTTTCGACTTGGACAAAGCCAAGTTCCACTACAAAAAGGCCAATGTGTCTGCCGCGGTGGAACTGCAAGTTTCCGAAGGCGCGTTCTCTGGTGCAACCGATTCGGGTCAAATTTTCCAAGAGTCCTTGTCCAAAGCTGGCATCAAAATGGACCTGAAGCGCGTCTCTGGCGACGGCTACTGGGACAACGTGTGGTTGAAAGTTCCTTTCTGCGCCGTGTACTGGGGCAACCGTCCCACCATTGACAACCAGTTGACCAGTATCTTCTTTGGTGGCTCGAAGAACCCATGGAACGACACCCACTTCGACAACGCCGAGTTCAGCAAGGCATTGGTTGCAGCCCGTGTCGAACTGGACCAGAAGAAGCGCCAAGAGTTGTACTCACGTTGCCAGGAACTGGTGTCTCAGAACTCCGGTATGGTCAACTACGCTGTGCAAGACTACCTGGATGCACACACCACCAAGCTGCAAGGTTTGACACCCTCCGGTCGTTACGACATGGGTGATGACCGCATCGCTGAAAAGGGCTGGTTCGCCTAAAGCCGTACGACCGCCGGTTGTGTGACAACCGGCGTCGCATTGCACTAAGTGCCAAGGGGTTGGGTTTGCGCCCAACCCTTTTTTTGTCTCAAACTTTGGTACGCTCGCACTGCGACTGCACTTTTTGTGCATCGCGTACCACCATGACTTTTCATTACCTGTAGTTCCCCATGGCAAAGCTCATTGTTAACAGATTGCTTCTGGGCATATTGACCCTTTTTGCCGTCTCTGTGCTGATTTTTGTGTGCACCCAGATTCTTCCTGGAGACGTTGCCTCTGCTGTTCTGGGGCAGGGCGCCACCCCGGAGGCGCTGGTGATCTTCCGCCGTGAGCTCGGGCTCGATGTGCCCGCGCACCTGCGCTACTGGAACTGGCTGGTAGGCGCCTTGCATGGTGACCTGGGCGTCGCGCTGACCAACAAGCGCGTGATCATTGATGAAATACTGCCTCGCATCGGAAACACCTTGTTCCTGGCGGGCTATGCGGCACTGATTGCTATTCCCTTGGCGGTGGGTTTGGGTGTTTTTTCGGCCATCAACGAAGGCCGCTGGTCGGACCGCCTGGCCAATATCGTGACCTTGGTTGCCATCTCTCTGCCCGAGTTTTTTATCGCCTACCTGCTCATCATATTTTTCGCGGTCGATGTCAGTTGGTTCCCGTCCCTTTCTACGGTTTTCAAGGACATGCCGTTTTCTGAGCGCGTGTACCAGACCACGTTGCCCGCCATCACCCTGACATTGCTGGTAGCTGCGCACATGCTGCGCATGACCCGCAGCTCTGTGCTCTCGGTGATGTCCACCCCCTACATTGAAATGGCGTTTCTCAAAGGCGCGCCCCGCCAGCGGGTGATCGTGCGCCATGCACTGCCCAATGCCGCGGCCCCCATCATTACCGTGATCGCCTTGAATATGGCGTATTTGGTGGTGGGCGTGGTGGTGATTGAGGCCGTGTTTGTCTATCCCGGTCTGGGCCAGTTGATGGTGGATGCGGTCTCCAAGCGGGACGTTCCTGTGATTCAGGCCTGTGGCTTGGTGTTTGCCACGGTGTTTGTGCTGCTCAACACGCTGGCAGACATCCTGGTCATTTTGGTCAACCCGCGCTTGCGTCACCAACGCTAAAAGGCACAAGAAATGAAACTTTTCGGGCACAAACTCACACTGTCTGCGGCTTTTGGCCTGACGGTGGTTGGTATCTTTATCTTCATCGCCATCTTTACGCCTTGGTTGGCCCCGTTCCCGCAGTCTGCCAATGTGGGCGGCACCTGGGATGAGCCCTCTATGAAGCTGTGGTTCGGCGCTGACCAGATCGGGCGCGACATGCTCACCCGCATGATGTACGGCAGCCGCATGACGATTGGCGTCGCGCTGGCCATCACATCTCTGTCGTTTCTGATTGGCATCCTGACCGGCTTGGTTAGCGCGGTTGTCGGTGGTTGGGTGGATATTTTCTTCACCCGCCTGGTGGACGTGATGCTGTCCATCCCCGGCCTGATCTTTGCGCTGATTATTCTGGGCGTTTTCGGCTCCAGTATTCCGGTGCTGATCCTGACCATTGCCGTGCTGGACTCCACACGTGTCTTCCGTTTGGCGCGTGCGCTCGGTACCAACCTGACCGTGATGGAATATGTGGAAGCTGCCCGCTTGCGTGGCGAAGGCCTGTGGTGGGTCATCACCCGCGAAATTCTGCCCAACGCCTGGGCACCGCTGGTGTCCGAGTTTGGCCTGCGCTTTTGCTTTAACTTTTTGTTTATTGCTGGCTTGAGCTTCCTGGGCCTGGGAATTCAGCCTCCTTACGCCGATCTGGGCGGCATGGTGCGTGAGAACGCGGCGGCCATCAACTTCGGCATGATGGCCCCGATTTATCCCGCCACGGCCATTGCGCTGCTCACGGTTTCCGTCAACCTAGTGGTGGACTGGATGCTGTCGATTGACGCGCGCCCCTCCGGCGCCCAGGCAGAACTCTAAGAAAGACCGTGGTATGGACGAACAAGTCATTCTGAATATCAAGGGCCTGCGCCTCGAGAGCGTGGCGGGCAACGTGATTGTGGACAACGTCGACCTGCAATTGCGCAAAGGCGAGGTGCTGGGCCTGATCGGCGAAAGCGGTGCGGGCAAGTCGACCATCGGCCTGTCTAGCATGGTGTACGCCCGCGCAGGTTTGCACATTGCCGGGGGCGAAGTGATTTTGGGCGGAACCAATATCCGCGCACTGGACGCCGAAGGCCGGCGCGCGATGCGTGGCAAGCGCGTGGCCTATATTGCGCAGTCGGCGGCAGCGGCCTTCAACCCGGCGCACAGTCTGATGGACCAGGTGTGCGAAGCGCCCTTGATGCACAAGTTGATGACCCGCCCTGAAGCGGAAGCCTGGGCTTGTGAGCTGTTTACCGCCCTGGATTTGCCGGATCCCCAAAACTTCGGCAAGCGCTATCCGCACCAGGTGTCTGGCGGCCAGTTGCAACGCGCCATGGCTGCCATGGCCATGTCCTGCCGGCCGGATGTGCTGGTGCTGGACGAGCCCACCACCGCGCTGGATGTGACCACGCAGATTGAAGTGCTGATCCTGCTCAAGTCGCTGATTCGCCAGTACCACACGGCGGCGCTGTACATCACCCATGACCTTGCTGTGGTGGCCCAGGTTGCGGACCGGATCAAGGTGCTGCGCCACGGCAAAGAGGTGGAAGAGGGCTTGACCGCCCAAATTCTGCACGACGCCAAGCAAGACTACACCGCCCGTTTGGTGGCTGTGCGTGGTGCTGCCGCCAGTGAGCGGGCAGTGGCGGCCACCGTCAAGCCTGAAACGGTGTTGTCGATCAAAGACTGCCATGCCTATTACGGCGACTTCCATGTGGTGCGCGGCGTCTCGCTCGACGTCAAACGCGGTGAAACCGTGGCCGTGGTGGGTGAATCCGGTTCAGGTAAATCGACCCTGGCGCGCATCATTACCGGTCTGTTGATGCCGCGCAGCGGCGAAATCGCGTTCCAGGGCAATGCGCTCCCGCCTGCTCTTAAAGGCCGCAGCAAAGAGCTCAAGCGCACCATCCAACTCGTGTACCAAATTCCCGACGTAGCCATCAATCCGCGTCAAAGCCTGCTCGACATCGTGGGGCGTCCGGTAGAGTTTTATTTTGGTGCGGGCCGTGCCGAAGTGCTCGCGCGTGCCAAGGAACTGATGGCGCTGGTGGAGTTGCCGGAGGACTTTTTGTCGCGCCGCCCCGGCCAGCTGTCAGGTGGCCAAAAGCAGCGCGTGTGCATTGCGCGGGCACTGGCAGCCAAGCCCGACCTCATCATTTTGGACGAACCCACCTCCGCGCTGGACCCGCTGGTGGCGGAAGAAATTTTGACCCTGCTGCGCAAGCTGCAGCGCGAGTTGGGCCTGTCCTATGTGCTGATCACCCACGACCTGGACGTGGTTCACCGCATTGCGCACCGCACCGCCGTGATGCTGCAAGGGCAGTTTGTGGCATTTGACGACACAGACAAGATCTTCGACCACCCTGAGCATCCCTATACCCAGAAGCTCATCACCGCTGTTCCGGAGATGCGCGTCGATTGGCTCGACGAGGTCATGGCCAAACGCCAAGTGGCGCCGGCCTGATCTGATTTGCTCTGATCTGAGGCGAATGCCTCAGACGTTGGAGTCTGGGAACGAGGCCTTGCGGCGGTTCATGTAGTCCAACACCGCCTCATCGGCAGCCTGGTCCAAGGCAGGGGCCTCGTACTCGGCAAGCTGCTTCTTAAAGAGGGCGTTCGCGCGCACGGACATGTCCACCGAGCCCTCGGCTTCCCACTGCTCAAAGCTGTTGTTGTCGGTGATCGGCGAGCGGTAAAACGCGCTCTCAAAGTTGGCTTGGGTGTGGGCGCAGCCCAAGAAATGCTTGCCGGGGCCCACTTCGCGGATCGCGTCCATAGCCTGGCCGTTCTCCGACACATCCACGCCAGCGAGCAAGGTGTGCATCATGCCGGCCTGGTCGCAATCCATGATGAACTTTTCGTAGCCCATGGACAGACCACCTTCCAGCCAGCCTGCGGTGTGCAGCACAAAGTTGACGCCACCCAGGCAGGTGGGCAACATGGTATTGGCGGCTTCCGAGGCGGCTTGCGCATCGGCAATTTTGGATCCACACAGGCCACCGCCCGAGCGGAAAGGAACGCCGACACGGCGTGCCAGTGCGGCCATCACGTACAGCACCAGTGCGGGTTCGGGCGTGCCGAAAGTCGGGGCACCCGACTGCATGGAAACGCTGGATGCAAAGCTGCCTAGCACCACGGGCGCACCCGGGTTGACCAATTGCACAAAGGCCATCCCTGCCAGCGCTTCGGCCAGCGTCTGGGCGCAAGTGCCTGCCACAGTCACCGGTGACATGGCGCCCGCCAAGATGAAGGGCGTGATGATGGTGGCCTGGTTGGCGCGGGCGTAGACCTTGGCAGCACCGAGCATGGTGTCGTCAAAGGTCATGGGAGAGTTGGCGTTGATCAGGCTGATACACACCGTCTTGGGTTTGCCGGTCAGCGGATCGATGAAGTTGTCGCCGAACAAGGCTTTGGACATCTCAACCGTATCGTGCGCGCGGCTGGGGTGGGTGACCGAGCCCATGTAGGGCTTGTCGCTGTACTTCATGTGCGCATACACCATGTCGAAGTGGCGCTTGTTGACCGGCAGGTCGACCGGCTCGCAAATCGTGCCGCCGGAATGGTGAATCGAATTGGCGGTGTAAGCCAGTTTCACGAAATTTTGGAAATCGGCAATGGTGGCGTAGCGACGGCCATGGTCGAGGTCGCGCACGAAAGGCGAGCCATAGGCAGGTGCGAAAACGGTATTTTTTCCGCCGATGACCACATTGTTGGCTGGGTTGCGGGCGTGTTGGATGAATTCACGGGGGGCCGTGGCCTGCACCAGCGCGCGGCACATGCCTCGGGGCATGCGCACCCGCTCGCCTTGCACGTCTGCACCGGCTTTGCGCCAGATGTCCAGCGCCTCGGGGTCGTCGCGGAAGTCGATGCCGATCTCTTCCAGAATGGTGTCGGCGTTGTATTCAATGATGGACAAACCCTCTTCGTCCAGCACCTCGTAATACGGAATTTTGCGGGTGATGTAGGGCACCGAGTGGCCGCTGCGTGCACTGCGGGCCGCACGTTTGGCTTCGCGACCGCCGGCCGTGCGGCGATTACGGGGGGCTGCGGCCTCAGGTGCTGCAGTGGTTTGGGTGACTTCGTCCATGTTGTGCTCCAGGCGTGCGCGCGCGAGTGCGCCGAAATGATTGCGCAAAGTATCGATACCCTGGCGCCTGGGGGATAGCCCTTATGCGACTCGCATTTGCGCGTCAACGTCACAACCGTGCTCGGGTCTAGAGGCGTGCAACGAGGGGATGAGTCTGTCGCACAGGCGCATTCGTGCGTCGTAAAACGAACACCTGTGACAGGGTGGTACTGCGCACAATGCCAGACAAGCCCTGGTGAATAGCGCTCCTGTGGGCTGGAAGCAGCGTGCGCCTTAAAGGGAGTCGATCCGCAATGGCCTTGAGTGTTTTTGACCTGTTCAAGATTGGCATCGGCCCGTCTTCGTCCCACACCGTGGGACCGATGAAAGCTGCAGCCTTGTTTTGCCAGGCCTTGCAGACTGACGGCCAACTTGATGCCACCGCGCGCATAGAGGTGCGCCTTTACGGCTCGCTGGGCGCCACAGGCAAAGGCCATGGGACCGACACGGCCGTCATGCTGGGCCTCGAAGGCGCCCAACCCGACACGATTGACCCCGATACCATCGCCAGCCGCCTGGCCGCGATTCGCGCCAGCAAGTCTTTGCGCGTCGGTGGTCACAAACAAATCGCATTTGTGGAAAAGACGGACTTGCTCTTCTTGCGCCGAGAAACACTGTCTTACCACCCCAACGGCGTGAAATTCATCGCGTTTGATGCCACAGGCGCCTTATTGCAAGAACGCCGCTACTTTTCCGTAGGCGGTGGCTTTGTGGTGTCGCAAGAAGACGCCGACGCCCAGAACGCCAGTACCGGCGCAGTGCCGCGCATCATTCCGGATCCGACCAAAGTGCGGTTCCCGTTTGCCAGCGGGCAGGCGCTGCTGGACATTTGCGCGGGCAGCGGACTGACGATTGCCCAGGTCATGCGTGCCAACGAACTTTCCTGGCGCACCGACGCCGAGCTGAACGCCGGTTTGGACCGTATTTGGGACGCCATGAAAGCCTGTGTCGAGCGTGGCATCCGCACCGAGGGCCATTTACCTGGCAATCTGCTGGTCAAGCGTCGTGCAGCGGAGTTGCACCGGTCTTTGAGCAGCCGCCCTGAGCAGGCGCTCAAAGACCAGCTCACCATTTTGGACTTTGTGAACGTCTACGCCATGGCGGTCAATGAAGAAAACGCCGCCGGTGGCCGCGTCGTCACCGCCCCGACCAACGGCGCGGCAGGGATCGTTCCGGCCGTGATGCACTACTACGAGCGCTTCTGTGCCGGTGCCAGCCAGGAAGGCATCCGTGACTTTTTACTGACCGCTGGTGCGATTGGCCTGTTGTACAAAGAGAACGCCTCCATCAGCGGCGCCGAAGTCGGCTGCCAGGGCGAAGTCGGGGTGGCGTGCTCCATGGCCGCTGCCGGGCTGGCCGCAGTGACCGGTGGCACGCCCATGCAAGTAGAAAACGCCGCCGAGATCGGCATGGAGCACAACCTCGGTCTGACCTGCGACCCGGTGGGGGGGCGGGTGCAAATTCCGTGCATTGAGCGCAACGCCATGGGTTCGGTCAAAGCCTTGAACGCGGCGCGCATGGCGCTGCGTGGCGATGGCACGCATTTTGTGTCCTTGGACCAGGTAATCAAGACCATGCGCGATACCGGGCGGGACATGATGACAAAATACAAAGAGACCAGCCGGGGCGGTCTGGCTGTCAATGTCATTGAATGTTGAGCTCCGTTTCCCCCTTTTGTGTGCCAGATAGTGTTGTTTAGACGTTTTGTGATGAAAGAAATCTTGTGAGTCACTTTTCCATTTTTGCGCTCGCGCGCAACGCCATGTCCTACCACGAGGACTGGCAAAAACAATGGCGCAGCCCCGCGCCCAAAGCCAGCTATGACGCCATCATCGTTGGCGGCGGCGGTCATGGTCTGGCCACCGCTTATTACCTGGCCAAAGAACACGGCATGCGCAACATCGCCGTGGTGGAGCGCGGTTGGTTGGGCGGCGGCAACACCGCGCGCAACACCACCATCGTGCGCTCCAACTACCTCTGGGACGACGCCACCCACTTGTACGAAAAAGCCCTGCAGTTGTGGGAAGGTCTGTCGCAAGAACTGAACTACAACACCATGTTCAGCCAGCGTGGCGTGATGAACGTGGGGCACTCACTGCAAGACATGCGCGACATTCACCGCCGGGTCAATGCCAACCGCCTCAATGGCGTGGACGGCGTGGTGCTCAGCCCTGAGGAAATCAAGGCCATGGTGCCCATCATGAACACCAGCAACAGCCTGCGTTACCCGGTGATGGGCGCGTCCTTTCAGCCTCGCGCCGGTGTGGCGCGACATGACGCAATTGCCTGGGGCTTTGCCCGCGCGGCCGACAAGCTGGGCGTGGACATTATTCAGAACTGCGAAGTGATTGGTGTGCAACGCGAGGGCGACCAGGTCGTTGGCATCGAGACCACACGCGGCACCATCAAGAGCAAGAAAATTGGTGTGGTGGCCGCAGGCCACAGCACCGTGATTGCCGACATGGCGGGCATTCGCCTGCCGCTGGAGAGCCACCCCTTGCAGGCGCTGGTGTCGGAGCCCATGAAGCCCATTTTGCACACGGTGGTCATGTCCAACGCCATCCACGCCTATGCCAGCCAGTCCGACAAGGGCGATCTCGTGATTGGTGCGGGCATCGACTCGTATGTGGGCTATGGCCAGCGCGGTTCTTTCCCGGTGATCGAGCACACCTTGCAAGCGATTTGCGAGCTGTTCCCCATCTTCCGCCGCGTGCGCATGAACCGGCAGTGGGGCGGCATAGTGGATGTGGCGCCCGACGCCTGCCCCATCATTTCCAAGACCCATGTCAAAGGCTTGTATTTCAACTGCGGTTGGGGCACGGGCGGCTTCAAAGCCACGCCCGGCTCGGGCTGGGTGATGGCGCACACCATCGCGCAAGACCGGCCCCACGCACTCAACGCTGCGTTCGATCTCAACCGATTCAACACAGGCCACCTGATCGACGAGCACGGTGCCGCAGGCGTCGCACACTGATCACGACCTCATACACACTTCAAGATGCTACAAATTACCTGCCCCTGGTGCGGACCCCGCGCCGAAAGCGAATTCACCTGCGGTGGCGAGGCGCACATCGCCCGCCCCCTGGATACCGACGCCCTGTCTGACGAGCAGTGGGGTGACTACCTTTTCATGCGCAAAAACCCCAAAGGTTTGCACCGTGAACAGTGGCTGCACGCGTCGGGCTGCCGCCGCTGGTTCAATGCCGAGCGCCACACCGTGAGCTACACCTTCACCCAGTTCTACAAACCCGGCGAGGCACCGGTCGACACAACAACCTCCACAGGAGGTGCCCAGTGAGCGCGAGTCGTATTCCCGCACGCGGTGAGCGCATTGACCGCTCCAAGCCGCTACAGTTTCAGTTCAATGGCCGCAGCTTTCAAGGCTTTGCAGGCGACACCTTGGCTTCCGCCTTGCTGGCCGCAGGCGAAAGTCTGTTCTCCCGGTCCTGGAAGTACCACCGTCCACGCGGCCTGGTGACCTCCGGCATTGAAGAGCCTTCCGCGCTGGTGCAACTCGAGTCCGGCAGCCACACCATTCCCAACGCCAAGATGCCTGAGGTGGAGTTGTACGCCCAGCTGCAGGCAGAAAGCGTCAACGGATGGCCCAATCTGCTGAGCCGCCTGCTCAGCCCGAACCGTTGGGGCACGCCCCTTTTCCCGGCAGGCTTCTATTACAAAACCTTCATGTGGCCGGCCAAGGCCTGGATGTTTTACGAGCGCTTTATCCGCAAGGCCGGTGGCCTGGGCTCCGCGCCTGAGGTCGAAGACGATGCCCGCTATGTGCACCAGAACGTGCACTGCGATGTGCTGGTGGCTGGTGGCGGCGTGGCCGGATTGGCTGCAGCCCTGGCGGCAGCGCGCAGCGGTGCGCGCGTGATCCTGGCCGAACTCGGACCTGTGCTGGGCGGCAGCGCCCACCGCATCAAGGGCACGATCGACGGCCTGTCGGCCTCGGCCTGGGTGCAAGCAGCCCAGGCTGAGTTGGCTTCTTGCCCCGAGGTCCGCATCATCCGACGCGGTGTGGTGTTTGGCTACCACGACCACAACTTTGTCACCATCCGCGAGTCGTTGAATGACCACCTGCCAGTGGCGCAGCGCAGTGGCTTTCGCGAACGCCTGTGGCGCGTGCGTGCGGGCCAGGTCGTACTGGCCACCGGTGCGCATGAGCGCCCCATGGTGTTTGGCAACAACGATCTGCCCGGTGTGATGTTGTCCTCGGCCATGGCTGACTACTTGCAGCTCTACGGCGTGTTGGTGGGCAAAAACCTGGTGCTGCTGACCAACAATGACAGTGCTTATGCCGATGCCCTGGTCTTGAAGAGCGCGGGCGCTGCAGTCACTGTGGTGGACACACGTCCCGAGAGCCCGCACATGGGCAGCCTGGTGCAAGAGGCCAAGGACGCCGGAGTCGCCGTGCTGCGCGGCCATGTGCCGCTGCAAGCTGATGGCAGCGTGGCAGTGAGCTCGGTGACCGTGTGCCAGCTGGTGGGCGATCGC